>JBILMZ010000038.1:0-19455 GCA_044375275.1 Micropepsaceae bacterium
GTATAACGAAATGCTGACGGCCCAGCTCGGGACAACGTCTTCGTTTACCGGTTCTGACTGGTTCGTGGATGCTCTCGGTGCCGAAGGCGCGGTAATCGTCTCGGAAGTCGGCATGGTTCTCGTCCCTGGTGTGGAAGATACCTGGGTTGATAACCTTCCCGCAGCCCTGAAAGGCGTAACGGCCCAGTACCAGAACACGGGTTGCCAGGGTACGGATCTGGCGCTCGCCGGTGCGCTCAGCCTGGACAAGAAGAAGAGTGGCATGTGCCGCCCGACCGACTTCTCCGCCGGTTTGGTCATGTTGTTCAGCCTCCAGTACAACAACTTTATGGACACCGGCTTTGCGGTTTCACCACGTTTGGTGTATAGCTACGACTTCGAGGGTACGACAGCGGCCCCGTACAGCAACTACTTGGAAGATCGCCAGGCGATTAACCTTGGGGTTGACGGAACGTTGAACAACAACCTCAGGGTGGGTATGAGCTACAGCAACTTCTTCGGTGGACACATCAACAACAAGTCGAGGGACCGCGATTTCACATCGATCTCGGCGAGCTACACGTTCTAAAAAGGCGGGGGCAATCCGCAACGGACCTTGAATTAGGTGGAGGAAACTTAAAGTGACTAAGACAAGACTTTTACTGACGGCCACTGCTCTGACGTTGTTCGCAACGTCAGGCGCCTGGGCCAAGGCCCCCGCAAGCGAGGTTGCCAAAATGGGCAGCTCGCTGACGCCGCTGGGAAGCGAAATGGCAGGAACGCCCGACGGCGAAGTTCCGGCCTGGACGGGGGGTCTCAGCTCCCCTCCGGCTGGCGTCAACTTCGACCCGAAGAAGATGAACCCGCCAAACCCGTTCTCAAGCGATCCGGTCAAGGCCACGATCACTGCGGCCAACATGGCTCAGTTTGAAGACAAGCTGACCGATGGCCACAAGGCCATGCTGAAGAAGTATGGCTCGTACAAGATGAAGGTCTACCAGTCTCGCCGCACCTGCGCTCTGCCGCAGTTTGCGTACGATGCTGCGAAGTTCAACGCTGCCAACGCTGATCTGACGCCGGATGGCGATGGCATCAAGAACTTCAAGGTCGGCCTTCCGTTCCCGATCCTGGATAGCAACCCGACAAAGGCTGCGCAGCAGTTGATCATGAACAAGCGGTTCTCTTTCCGCGGGTTCAAGAACACACGCCAGTTCTCGGCGGCACCTGTTCAGTCCAACGGTTCGTACAACCTTCAGGTCGTGCAGGACGAAGCCATCTTCCGTTATGCCAATCCGACTGTGAAGAGCTCTGACGACCTCAACAACATCGGCCTGCTGTACATCGCGAACACGATCTCGCCGCCGCGTCTTGCCGGTAACGTGATTCTTGTTCACGAGTCGATCAATGCCCAGGTTGAGCCCCGCAAGGCTTGGTCGTATAGCCCCGGTACGCGCCGCGTGCGTCGCGCTCCGGACATCGCGTACGACAATCCGGGCACCAACACGGACGGCATGTCGACGTCGGACTCGTTTGACGGGTTCAACGGCGCGCTTGACCGTTACGACTGGACCCTCAAGGGCAAGAGCGTGAAGCTGATTGCGTACAATTCGTACGATCTGCTGAACGTCAAGTACAAGAACCTCCTGAAGCCGCAGCATCTCGACCAGGAAGCAATTCGTTACGAGCCGCACCGCGTGTTCGTGGTTGAAGCCAAGCTGAAGGCGAGCGCCCGTCACGTCTACGCACGTCGCGTGATGTACATGGACGAAGATGCGAAGAACGTGTCCAACGCCGAAAACTATGACGGCCGCGGTCAGCTCTGGCGCTTCCAGGAAGTTCCTGTCGTGAACGCCTATCACGTTCCGCACTGCGGCACGGGCGCTCTCGAAGTCGTCTACGACCTTCTGTCGTCGCGCTATCTCGCGCTGTCCATGCGCGCTGAAGAGCCTCCGCAGAACTACTTCGCAGACGAACTTCAGGAAAGCCGTTACACGCCGGAGTCAATCCGCTCGCTCGGCGTCCGCTAGTCGAACGACCGTCTGATCAGGGTGGGCCGGTCTCCGATATACTGGAGGCCGGCCTTTATTTTCGCTCAGGGGAAATATCGCAATGAAGTGGTCGAAGCTTGGCCCGTCTGCTGCTCTGTCTTTCGCGCTGGCGCTTTCCGTTGGCGTTGTGCCTGTCGCCTTGGCGCTCGTGCCTCCCAGGAACGGTGAGGCTGTAAAATCCAAACTCGCCGTCGAATCGCTGATGTTGGGTGTAACCCGCGCCGGCACGAGAATGGTGGCCGTGGGTGAGTTCGGAAACATCATTCTTTCCGACGACAACGGCAAGACATGGCGCCAGGCCAACAAGGTCCCCACGACGATGACGCTGACAAGCGTTGTGTTCGTAAATGACAAGAAGGGGTGGGCAGTCGGCCATGATTCAATGATCATCACGACCGACGACAGTGGCGAAAACTGGGCTCGTCAATACGGTGGCCAAGCGCAGGATTCGGATGTCGCGTTGTTGTCGGTGTTCTTCAGGGACGAATCCAACGGCATGGCGGTTGGTGCCTTCAACAAGACGGTGGAAACCAAGGACGGTGGTAAGACTTGGACCAAGCGCGACACGCTGATGCCGCCGCGGGAACCCTCGAAGGCTCCGTCGGTTGAAGACAGTGAGGTAACCGATGTCGCAACGGTTGCCGCTTCCGCCCAAAACGATCCGTTCGCCAGAACCGGCGCGGACGAAAATCACTTGAACTCAATCTTTGCCGGCCCGGACGCGAACACGATCTACATCGCGGCCGAAGGCGGAGCGGCCTACAGGTCGGGTGACGCAGGCCTTACCTGGAAGAAGATCTACACCGGTTACATCGGATCGTTCTGGGGTGGCTTCACGGCGAAGAACGGCCACGTTTACCTGACCGGCATGCGCGGCAACATCTGGCGCTCGACGGACCAGGGGAGCACGTTCCAGAAGCTCGACACCAAGGGTGCAGACCAGTCAATCGCAGCCGGAATTGAACTCAAGGACGGCAGCATGGTCTTCGTCGGACTTGGCGGTCAGGTGCTGTACTCGGCCGATGGCTCCGATTTCACACTGACTTACCGTGGAGATCGCAAGGCTCTCAGTTCCATCATCGAAGACACCGACACGCTGTATGTGTTCGGCGAATTCGGTGTGAAGCCGCAGTCAATCAAGCCGCGCCCCGAGGAAACCGAAGTCGTGGCGCCCGCCGCGCCGAAATAGCCAGACTGGCCTCTCGGCCTAGCCTCTCTGCTTTGTGACGCCATCGTCCACTGACGGTGGCGTCATTTTTCTTGCCACACTGGATATTCCGCTTACTCTCACTACCTGAAAAGGACACGGGCAACAGCCGTTGTCAGGGAGAGGGAGTAGGAAAAATGGCCGACTTGGGCAACATCACGAAGGACCCGGCTTACAACGCCGTCGACCCGACAGACTTTCAGTCCATGATGGACGTGGACCGCTACAACGCCCGCTCCACGGCGTTCGACAAGATCATCTCCGCCACGCACGATCACTTCTGGGATCCGCTCGATGTGAAGTACATCGACTTCAGCGAGAAGTTCGACCTCGAGAAGGATTATCTGGTCGATCCGTCGCTGATGACCGAATTGCGCACGGCTGTCGGCGACAAGCTCGACGAGCGCGGAAAGATCAAGCTCACAAACCTGAACACGCTCTGGTCATTCTCTTCCATCTTGCATGGAGAGCAGGGGGCTTTGTCCCTGTCGGCCTCCCTGTGCCACATCCTGCGCGACCCGGGCGCCCAGGAATATGCAGCCAACCAGACGCGCGAAGAGGCCCGTCACGTTACCGGCTTCGCACGCTACATTCAGGCGCGCTGGGGCAAGCCCGCGCCGGTCGGTCCCGCACTTGGCGGCCTGCTGACGGAACTCGTGGGCAGCCCGCTCGTGTGGAAGAAGCTCGTCGGCATGCAGATGCTGGTGGAAGGCCTGGCCATGGGCGCCTTCGCGACCTTCTACCAGAAGGGGCGCGATCCCCTGATGGTGAAGCTCTGCCAACTCGTCATGACGGACGAAGCCTTCCATCACAAGTTCGGCAAGATCTGGGCCGACCGCACCATTCCCTTCGTCTCGAAGGCCGAGCAGGAAAAGATCGAGGACTGGGCCTGGGACGTGTTCCAGATCCTGCTGTTCAACCTGGCCAGCCCCGACCAGAAGGGCTGGATCTACCGCGAACTCGGCCTCGATCCCGTTTGGGTCCAGCAGGCTTTCATGGAAGCGCTGACCGACGCGGAGATCAGGAAGGAGCTTCAGGAATCCACGAACATCTTCCGCGTGCTCATCAAGACCTTGCTGAAAGCCGGAATCATCACGGACCGGACAAGGGGCAACTACGCGGCTTACATCGACATGGCCGAACTGCACGCCGAAGGTGATCGCATGGTCGGTGACGACATTGCCGAGGAAGGCATCAGGTACCTGATGAAACTCAACGGCGGAACCGTGCTCCGCACACCATCCAACGTAGCCGCAGAATAAGCCGAAGGAGAGTTCGCAATGGCAAACATCACCAAAGACGCCGCCTATGATGCGGTAGCCCCGGACGACTTCGCGTCGATGATGGCCGTCGACCGCTACAATGCGCGTTCGACGGCATTCGACAAGATCATCACGGCGACCCATGACCATTTCTGGGATCCGCTCGACCCGAAATACATCGACTTCACGACTCCGTTTGACATGGTCAACGAGTACATGATGCCGCCATGGCTCAATCTCGACCTGCAGACCGAGATTGGCCAGAAGCTCGACGAGAAGCAGAAGATCAGGCTCGTGAACTCGTCCGTGCGTTGGGGCCTGTCTTCCATCCTGCACGGCGAGCAGGGGGCATTGTCGCTGTCAGCTTCGCTCTGCCACGTGCTGCGCGATCCCGGCGCCCAGGAATATGCAGCCAACCAGACACGCGAGGAAGCCCGTCACGTCACGGGGTTCGCGATGTACATCAAGGCGCGCTGGGGCAAGCCTTTGCCTGTCGGGCCGGCACTTGGAAGCCTGCTGACCGAAATGGTTCTGTCCCCTTACGTCTGGAAAAAGCTCGTTGGCATGCAGATGCTGGTCGAGGGTCTGGCGATGGGCGCGTTCGCAACGAACTACCAGTACACCAACGATCCGTTGCTGAAGCGTCTGAGCCAGCTCGTGATGACCGATGAGGCCTTCCATCACAAGTTCGGCAAGATCTGGGCCGACCGCACGATCCCCCACCTCGCGACTACCGAGCGTGACATGATCGAGGACTGGGCGGCACAGGTCTTCCAGGGCCTGCTGTTCAATCTCGGCAGCCCTGAGCAGAAGAAGCCGATCTACGCTGAGTTCGGCATCGAGTGGGAATGGGCCCAGGCGGCGTTCCGCGAGGCCTTCACGAACGCGCGCGTGCGCGAACGGCTGAAGGATCCGACCAGCATCTTCCGCGTCCTTATCAAGACGCTGCTCAACGCTGGCATCATCACGGATCGCACCAGGGGTGTGTACGCAGCCTTCGTCGACATGGCCGAGCTTCACAAGGAAGGCGACCGCATGATCGGCGACGACATCGCCGAGGAAGGCATCAAGTACCTGATGCAGATCAACGGCGGCCAGGGCCGCTCACCCATCAGCGTCGCCGCCGAATAGGCCGCGCGCTTCAGGATCATGTGGGGCGGTACGCAAGTGCCGCCCCTTTTCTTTATGCGCTTGACGCCGACAGGCCGCCTTCACCAACATGGCACCGGCGCAAGGCGAAAGTTGAAAGGCTGCTGACATGGACTACACCGGTTACGAGCGCATTCGGGTAAAGCGGGCAGAACGGATCCTCACGCTGTCACTGTCGAACCCGGCAAAGATGAACGCCGTTGATGGCCGCATGCATCACGAGCTCGCCGACATCTTCTATGACGTCCAGAAAGACGACACCGTCGACATCGTCGTGCTCGAAGGCGAGGGGAGTTCCTTCTCCGCCGGCGGCGACATCGAATGGATGCGGGATGCGGCGCAGGGGCGCATCCAGGGCCCCACGACGATCGAAGGCAAGCGGATCATCTTCGGTCTTCTGGATCTCGAAAAGCCGATCATCGCCAAGGTGCGCGGCCCAGCCATTGGCCTTGGCTGCACGCTGGCGCTGTTCTGCGACGTGATCTTTGCATCTGAGAATGCTCGATTTGCCGATCCCCATGTCAGGGTCGGCGTCGTCGCGGGTGACGGTGGCGCCGTGATCTGGCCCCAGCTCGTCGGCTATGCCCGCGCAAAGGAATATCTCATGACCGGCGATCCGATCCCGGGCAAGGAAGCGGAACGGATCGGCCTGATCAATCATGTTGTTCCGGACGCCGAGCTCGATGCGCGCGTCGACGCCTTCGCCAGAAAGCTGGCCGCAGGCGCGCCTCAGGCCATCAGGTACACCAAGGTGTCGGTAAACCTGCGCCTGAAGGAAATCGCGCACACGATCCTCGATGCATCAATGGCCTATGAAATGCTCACTTTTGCAACACAGGATCACCGCGAGGCCGTTTCCTCATTCCTCGAGAAGCGCAAGCCCGCCTTCACTGGCAAGTGACTTTGCTTTTCGCCAGTCTGGAAGAGAGCTTGCCCGACGGAATGGCGCTCTTCCGCAATGCGGTCCCGCATGAAGCACAGGCACGCATCCTCGACGCGATCCAGTCTGTCATGCGCGAAGCACCGGTCTTCCGTCCGCTCATGCCGACCGGGACACGGATGGTCAACAGCCTGACAAACTGCGGGACGTGGGGATGGTTCTCGGATCGCAGGGGCTACCGCTACGAACGCCTGCACCCGGACACCGGCAAGCCCTGGCCAGTCATTCCGGAAACGCTGCTTGAATTGGCTGTGGGCGCCGCAGCCCGGGCAGGCTACGCCTTTGCGCCGGACGCATGCCTCGTCAATGTCTATGACGCGAACGGAAAGCTGGGATCCCATCGCGACAGTGACGAAGTGGATTTCTCGCAGCCTATTGTTTCGCTGTCCCTCGGTAACCATGCAGACTTCTTCTTCGGCGGTCTCGACCGCGGCGGACGCACGACAACGCTGACGCTGGAATCCGGCGACATTCTGGTTTTCGGAGGCGCCAGCCGCTTGCGCTATCACGGGGTTCGTCGCATACGGAAAGGAACGTCGGCGATCACCCATCCGGTGCTGCCAACCGACGGCCGGATCAATCTCACCTTGCGACGGGCAAAATGAACACTGAGAACGCAGACCATCAGTTGCTGAGGGAGAGCGTGCGACGCTTCGTTGACCGTCACATGCCGCGCGAGCTGGCGCGCACCTGGGACAAGAAAAACATCTTCCCGCGCGACGTCTATGACGCGCTGGCCGAGATGGGCGTCATGGGGCTCACGGTTCCGGAGGCCTATGGCGGACAGGGCGTTGATATTGCCGGCACGATGATCGTCATCGAGGAACTCGCGCGGCGATCATCTGCCGTTGCATGTCCCTACATCATGACGGCCTGTTACGCCGGCATGAACCTCGTTGAATCAGGCTCTGAAGAACAGAAGCGCGAGCTACTGCCGCGCGTTGCCGCCGGCAAGCTCCTCTTCGCCTATGGCCTGTCCGAGCCAAATGTGGGCGGCGACCTCGCCATGGTGGAAACGGTCGCACGCAAGGAAGGCAACCGGATCCTGCTGTCGGGCACCAAGCGCTGGTGCACCGGCGCACACCTCGCGGACTATGTATTCTGTCTCGCAAGGACTGGCCCGAAGGAAGACCGGTATCGCAATCTCACCATCTTCCTCGTGCCGCCCAAGTCGCGCGGGGTCACGATCACGCCCCTGGATCACCTTGGCATTCGGGGCGTTGAGACCAATGACGCACACTTCGACGACGTAGAGCTCGGCGAGGACGCGATCCTCGGCGGACCCGCCATGTGGAACCAGGGTTGGCGGCAACTCGCAGGCCGTGCGCTGGAAGTCGAGAAGCTGGAACTCTCGGCCGTGGCGCTGGGTCTGGCAGAAGCCGCCTGTGCCGATGCCATCTCCTATGCCGAGACCCGCGTTCAGTTCGGCAAGCCCATCGGGGCTCACCAGGCCATCCGTCACGCCATCGCGGAAGCAAAGACGACGACGCTGGCCATGCGCCTGATGCTCTACAACGCCGCCGCACTTGTTCAGGACCGCAAGCCCAGCGCCATTGAGTCTTCCATGACCAAGCTGTTCTGCTGCGAAGGCGCATCCGAAGTGACGCTGAAGTGCCAGCGCATCATGGGCGCGTATGGCCTGTCGGACCTGATGGACATGGAGCGCTACGTGCGTGATGCCATTTCATTGCCCATCGTGGGCGGCTCTTCTAACATGCAGAAGAACAACATAGCGAACCGCCTCAAGCTCGCGGAGTGATCATGTCGGACTTTGTAGCCACAGCCCGCGGGTTCCGGTCTGAACTCAGGCGTCGCGCGGATGAGATCGAGAAAGCGCGGCAATTGCCAGCCGACCTCGCGGCCCGCTTTTCCGAAGCAGGCTTCTACAGGCTCTGTGTTCCCACCTCCTGCGGCGGCATCGAGGCCGATCCATTGACGGTCGCCGGCGTGATCGAATCGCTCGGGCAAGCCGACGGTTCCGCAGCCTGGTGCATCATGATCGGATCGACCACCGGTCTCGTGGCGGCCTACATGCCGCCCGACACCGCCAGAAGCGTGTTCGCAGATAACCCCGGCCTCATCGTGGCAGGCGTGTTCGCGCCCCGCGGCAAGGCGGTTGAGGACGGTGACAGCTATGTCGTCAATGGCCGTTGGCAGTGGGGTTCAGGCTCGCCGAATGCGCACATGATCATGGGCGGATGCGTGGTAACCCGGAACGGCGAACCGGTGCTGCTGCCCTCGGGCATTCCGGATTCCCGCATGGTGATGGTCCCTGCCGCCGACGTGGAGTTGACGGGCAACTGGGATGTGTCTGGCCTGTGCGGAACGGGCAGCCAGGATTTCGCGATCCGGAACCGTCGCGTTCCGAAGTCGATGAGCGTCGGCCTGATGTCAGACAGGCCCCTGGACCGCCCCCTCTATGCCTTCCCGATCTTTGGAATGCTGGCAGCGGGCATTGCAGCTGTGATGCTGGGCCTTGCGCGTGCAAGCATTGATGAACTCGTGACACTGGCCGGTGGCAAGACACCGGAGGGTCACCGCAAGCCGCTCGCCGCGCGGACACGCACGCAGGAGGACGTGGCCGAAGCTGAAGCGACGCTCAGGTCCGCCCGCGCATTCTTCTATGAGAGCATTGGAAAAGCATGGAATGAGGCGTCGAAGGGCAATCAGCTCACATTGGAGGCCCGTCGTGACCTGCGCCTGTCCGCATCCCACGCAGCGCGCGCCAGCGTGAAGGTGGTTGACCTGATGTACAATTTGGGTGGCGGAACATCGGTGTACCGAACCTCTCCGCTGCAGAGATATTTCCGGGACGTGCATGTCGCGTCCCAGCACATGATGATTGCAACGCCCACGATGGAGACGGTTGGCCGTGTCCTTCTGGGTCTGGAAACGGATGTAACGCAGCTATGAGCAGGATCAGGTTGGTGATTGCCGGTGCCGCCGGACGCATGGGACAGACATTGATCCGCGAGGCATCGCGCCTCACGGCGTTCGAGATCGTCGCAGGCCTCGAGGCACCCGGCAATCCAGCCCAGGGAAAAGACCTCGGCGCATTGTGCGGGCTCGAACCGTTGGGCGTCCACGTTCAGTCCGATCCGCTGCCTGCGATCGCAAAGGCCGATGCCATCGTCGATTTCACACGCCCGAAGGTCAGCGTGGAACTCGCGGATCTCTCAGCACAGGCGCGGATCGTGCACGTGATCGGGACGACGGGTTTCGAACCGGAAGACGAAAGGCGCATCACCGCTGCGGCGCGCCATGCGACCATCGTGAAGTCAGGCAACATGAGCCTCGGCGTGAACCTCCTGGCAGTTCTCGTTGAACTGGGCGTCAAGGCGCTCGGGCCCGCTTACGACGTCGAGATCATGGAAATGCATCACCGCATGAAGCTCGACGCGCCATCGGGCACGGCGCTGCTGCTGGGTGAAGCGGCCGCACACGGGAGAGACGTTCCGCTGTCAGAGCTCCGTCAGAAGCCTTATGACGGCCTGTCAGGTCCGCGCGAGCAAGGCGGCATCGGTTTCGCAAGCCTGCGCGGCGGCTCGGTAGTCGGCGATCACACCGTTGTCCTGGCAGGCGACGGCGAACGGATTGAGCTGACGCATCGCGCAGAGGATCGCGCGATCTTTGCCCGCGGCGCGCTCAAGGCAGCAAGCTGGGGGCAGGGCAAGGGCCCCGGAAAATTCAGTATGCGGGACGTGCTAGGCTTGGGCCGCGGGCACTGACTGCCTTGCCTGGAAAAGCGCCTGCTCGAGCGTATCAGCAAAGTGCTGGCGCTCGGGACCCGGAAGGTGCTCTCCAACGGCAATGGACTTTCCATGGCTGCGCACCGTGATCTCTCCGCCCGTATCGTCGCCCTCGAAATTCACGCGCGCCCAGTACGACGGCAGGGACACCATGCTCGAATGTCCACGGGCATCACAGCGTTCGACAGTGAAAGAGCTCGAACTGATGCTGATGCGCTCGAACGCACGCGTCTGCGCATAACTGAATCGAAAGGCCAGATAGAGCGCGAGCACGTCCAGTCCCATGAAGCCGGAAACCGGCCAGGCGCCGGCAATCGCAAAGACAACGGCTCCGACCGCGTTCACGCCAATGACCACAGCCAGCAGCACGCGATAGCCAGCAGGGCCGAGTGACCGGTGTGGATGCGATGTGAGGACGAGGGCTTCATCGGACATGGATGAAGATTAGGATGACCCGCAGGTGGCGGAAAGCCCAAAATGCGGGCAGCGCTCGCCGCGCTACTCCATGTTTACGATGACCGAAGCGAGCAGCACCCTCGATCCGGGCTTGCCCAGCATCTGGTCAACTGTTGTCTGCAGCAGCAGTGACACATCGTCGATATTCGCCGGCTTGCCCGGACGCACTGTGGTCGATGCATAGAGGCTCAGCCGGTTGAGCCAGGCGTCCTGCAGGCGCGGCATGATCAGTTCCGCCCGTTCGCGCAGATCGTCATCAGGTACGTCCATGCCAAACGAGACCGAGACCTTGCCACGGATCTTGTCATTCTGGATCACGGTCACGGAAAAGGGATCGACCATAACCCACGAGGCCAGCGACGTGATCGGGCGCTGCTTCTTGGGCGCCTTGGCCTCCGATCCGCCGTGTCCGTCCTTCTTGGCGCCATGCCCGCCACCGCCACCTGCGGCGTGCGCAGGAACCGTCGCTGCGAGGGCGCAGGCGAGCAGGGCTGTGCAAAGTTTGAGGTTCATGGTTCCGCACCCGGTGGATCAGCGGACAGCATGACACTGCAGCGTAAAGGGATGCTTTCCGAGGACTTCGCGGAAGGCTTAAAGAAGGATGAATGAAGACTGTAAAATTCTGGAAGTCCCGGTGGCGCACATGGTGGAGCTGAGCGGAATCGAACCGCTGACCTCCTCATTGCGAACGAGGCGCTCTCCCAACTGAGCTACAGCCCCATATGCGCGAGGCGGCTGGGGAAAACCTGCCACCTTTCCGAGGGTGGTCTTGTAGGAGGGTGGTGCGCCCAGTGTCAAGGCGCGGAAAGGCGCGCGGCAGGCCTTGCCGCCCGATTATGCTGAGTTTACATCGAACCCACCCGGGAACCGATTCCCGCAGGAAAGGGCCGCGCCTTGATCGACATTCTGCTCCTGGTCATCTCGCTCGCCGTAAGGGTGTATTTCTGGATCATCATTGTAACCGTGGTGTTGAGCTGGCTGATCGGCCTGAACATCGTGAACGGATACCGGCCCGAAGTGCGCGCCATCCAGAGGGTTTGCTACCAGCTGACCGAACCGCTGCTCCGTCCGATCCGCGAGCGCCTGCCACCCATGGGGGGGCTTGATCTCTCACCCCTCGTCCTTCTGCTGGGAATGGAAGTGGCGCACATCCTTCTCGTGAAGATGCTGACGGGAACGATGGTCTAGGGTGTCCGCGGCCTACCGCGTCGTTCCGGGTGGCATCGATCTCTTCATCCGGTTGACCCCCAAGTCCTCCCGGGAGTCTGTTGGAGGCCTCTTTGAGGCGCAGGACAGGGCCTACCTGCAGGCACGCGTGAGGTCCGTTCCCGAGGACGGCCGTGCCAACCAGGCCCTGATCGAACTTCTGTCGGCTGAACTTGGCGTGCCACGGTCGACTTTGTCGCTGGTATCCGGTCACACCGCGCGCTTGAAGACGGTCAGGATCGAAGGTACCGGACAGGCTCTTGAAGGGGCAGTTGCCGCCCTTGTTGGAAGGAACCCATGACAGCGCAGATCATTGACGGAAAGGAATTCGCAGCCGGGGTCCGCAAGCGGGTCAAGGCCGCAGCCGAGGCGTTCCGCAGCAGCCAGGGCAAGCCCGTGGGCCTCACGGTCGTACTGGTCGGCAATGACCCGGCAAGCGAGATCTACGTGCGCCTGAAGGTCAGCGACGCCCGCGAGGTCAGCATCGACTCCCGCGACATCAGGCTCCCTGACACCACATCGGAAGGCGAGGTCCTTGACGTCGTGCGCCGGCTGAATGCCGATCCGTCCGTGCACGGAGTATTGGTGCAGTTCCCGGTGCCCAGGCAGGTGCGCCAGGAAGCTGTTCTCGATGTGCTGTCTCCCGACAAGGACGTTGACGGACTGACCACGCTCAGCGCCGGCCGGTTGACCAGCGGTCGTCCGGGCCTTGTCTCATGCACGCCGCAGGGCTGTCTCATGCTGATCAAGTCGGTGAGGCCCTCCCTTGACGGCCTGAATGCCGTGGTGATCGGGCGCTCGCAACTCGTAGGCAAGCCCATGAGCCAGTTGCTGCTCCAGGAAAACTGCACGGTCACGACTGCCCACTCGAAAACGCGCGACCTGAAGGCCGTCGCCTCCGAGGCCGATATCCTCGTCGCCGCGGTGGGCCGCGCTGAAATGGTTAAAGGTGACTGGATCAAGCCGGGCGCCATCGTCGTGGATGTCGGCATGAACCGGGTCGACCTACCCGGAGGTAAATCAAAGCTCTACGGGGACGTCGCTTATGGCGAAGCGCTGCAGGTGGCCGGTGCGATAACGCCGGTGCCGGGGGGCGTCGGTCCCATGACCCGGGCCTGTCTCCTGCGAAACACGGTATTGGCGGCGTGCGCACAGGCTGGTATGAGCGCTCCTGCGGAGCTTTAAGTCATGAACACACTTCCCCCAATCTGGTTGGACCACCTGAACATCCCCTCAGGCGATCCGGACGTTCTGGCGCAATGGTACGCCGATCGTCTCAACCTCGAGGCGCGAGGAAACGTGTTGTCCGGCCCCGGCATTTCGATCTTCTTCACGAAGGGTCAACCTTTGAACGCCGGCGACGCGTTTCACTTCGGCTTGCGGGTTGAATCACGCTCGGCCGTGGAAGTCTGGGCAGCACATCTGGGCGTGCCGGTCGCCTTCGACGAGAATGATTTCTTCGCGGCCAGGATCGTTGATCCGGAAGGCAACGTGTTCGAGATCTACTGGGACAAGCTCTGAACGGCGCATTTCTTGGCGCGCCAAGTCCCCGTCATCAGTTGATCCGTGAACCCGGCATAAAGGGATTGCCTCTATTCTGGCTCGGCTGCAGTCAAGAACAAGAGGGCAAACCCAGATGCAAACTGACAAGATCACCATTCAGAATCCGCTCCAACCCGCCATTTTGCGGGTCATCCGCGAAGCCTTTGACGCGGCGATCGAGGAGGCGGCCCTGCGCCGGCGCGGTCACGCCCTGTCCCTGGAAATGGAGGCACGCGTGGCAAAGCATATCGTCGAGACGGCGCGCAAGGGTGTGAACGACCGTGACGGACTGCGTGATGCAGCCCTCGGCCTTTTGCCTCACTGAATTTCCATCGAATTCAACGCAAGCCTGACGGTCGCTCCGGCGGCCGTCAGTTCTTCACGGACTGGTTTCGCGCCGCCAGAAGGCGCAGGCGAAGGGCGTTCAGCTTGATGAAGCCTTCGGCGTCTTTCTGGTTATAGACGCTGTCCTTTTCGAACGTGACATAGTCCTGGCGGTACAGGGAGTAGGGTGACGAGCGGCCCACCACCGTTGCATTGCCCTTGTAGAGCTTCAGCTTTACCGACCCGGTCACGTATTCCTGACTCTTGTCGATCAGGGCCTGGAGCATCTCGCGCTCCGGTGAGAACCAGAACCCGTTATAGATGAGTTCCGCATATTTCGGCATCAGCTCATCCTTGAGATGACCGGCGCCGCGATCAAGCGTGATCGACTCGATGCCGCGATGGGCCGCCCACAGGATGGTGCCGCCAGGCGTTTCATAGACGCCGCGGCTCTTCATGCCGACAAACCGGTTCTCGACCAGGTCCAGGCGGCCAATGCCGTTGGCGCGTCCCAGTTCATTCAGACGTGTGAGGACAGTGGCTGGCGACAGCGGTTGTCCGTCGATCGACACCGCGTCACCGCGCTCAAATCCGATCTCGACATAAGTCGCCTTGTCCGGTGCCTCTTCCGGACTGATGGTGCGCTGGTAGACGATCGAGTCAGCCTCAATCGCTGGATCTTCCAGGACTTTGCCCTCGCTCGAGGAATGGAGCAGGTTCGCATCCACCGAGAACGGCGCGTCGCCGCGCTTGTCCTTGGCGATGGGGATCTGGTGCTTCTCCGCAAAGTCGATGAGCTTCGTGCGGCTCTCGAGGTCCCACTCGCGCCACGGCGCGATGACATGGATGTCGGGCTTCAGCGCATAATAGGTCAGCTCGAACCGGACCTGGTCATTGCCCTTGCCCGTGGCCCCGTGCGCCACCGCATCGGCACCGAGTTTCTCGGCGATCTCGATCTGCTTCTTGGCGATCAGGGGGCGCGCAATGGACGTGCCCAGCAGGTATTGCCCTTCATAGAGGGCATTCGCCCGGAACATCGGGAAGACGTAATCCCGCACGAATTCCTCGCGCAGGTCTTCGATGAAGATGTGCTCAGGCTTGATGCCAAGCATTTCGGCCTTCTTGCGCGCTGGCGCGAGTTCTTCGCCCTGGCCCAGGTCCGCGGTGAACGTGACCACTTCGCAGCCATAGGCCTGCTGCAGCCACTTCAGGATGACGGAGGTATCAAGGCCACCGGAATAGGCGAGCACGACGCGCTTGATGGATTTCTTCGACATTCTGCTGTTCCTGGATTGGCTATCTTCCGATTTCACGACTGCGCATTTCAGCGAGTACTTCGCTGGCACGCTGCTTCACGCTTTCGCTTTTCAGCTGGCCGCAGGCCGCCATGATGTCACGCCCACGCGGCGTACGAATGGGCGATGCATAGCCGGCGCTGTTCACGATCTCGCCGAACTCCTCGATGCGTTCCCAGTCCGAGCACTCATAGGGCGCGCCGGGCCACGCATTGAACGGGATCAGGTTGATCTTCGCGGGGATGCCACGGATGATCTTCACGAGTTCGCGTGCGTCTGCGTTTGAATCATTGACGCCCTTGAGCATCACGTACTCGAACGTGATGCGTCGGGCATTCGAGAGTCCCGGATAGTTGCGGCACGCCTCGAGAAGCTCCTTGATCGGATACTTCTTGTTGAGCGGCACGATCACGTCGCGGACATCATCGCGCGGCGCATGCAGGGAGATGGCAAGCATGGCGCCGATCTCGTCGCCCGCCCGCGGGATCATGGGAACGACGCCCGCCGTGGACAGTGTGATGCGCCGTTTGGACACCGAAAGCCCTTCGCCATCCGCAATGATGTTGATCGCGTCCCGCACGTTTTCGAAATTGTAGAGCGGCTCACCCATGCCCATCATGACGATGTTCGTGATCTGCCGCGTATCGGAGTTCCGGCCAGCCTTGGGCCATTCCTTCAGGTCATCGCGGGCGACGAGAACCTGGGACACGATCTCTGTGGTCGTGAGATTTCGCACAAGCTTCTGCGTTCCTGTATGGCAGAAGCGGCAGTTCAGTGTGCAGCCAACCTGGCTTGAAATGCAGAGCGTGCCGCGGTCTTCATCCGGAATGAAGACGGTCTCGATCTCGACGCCAGGGCCAAACTTGATCAGCCACTTGCGCGTGCCATCCCGCGACACCTGCGCGGTGATGACTTCGGGACGGGCGAGATCGAACTTGTCGCCGAACTCCTGACGCAGCGGCTTGGCCAGCGTGGTGATGCCATCAAAGCTCGTCACGCCCTGCACATAGAGGGCGTTCCAGATCTGGTTGGCGCGCATCGACAGCTGCTTCGTCTCCACGCCGGATTTCTCAAGCGCAAGCTTGAGCCCGTCGCGTGTCAGTCCAGCCAGATGTGTCTTCGGACTCGTGGTCATGGGATGCGTCAAAACCTGAAATGAAAAAGGGGCGGCAACCTTGCCGCCCCTGTGTCCCGGGTCCAATCCGGCTGCAATAGTCTATTTGCAGCCTTCGCTGGCTTTGTCGAGTGCGGCGGAAATGCCCTTCAGCGAGTAGGTATCCGTGGTTAGCGTGCCGCGCTTGGACATGCCCTTAACCGTGAGTTCGGCAGAGCCGCGCATGGCCGTGATGAGGCGGGCCTCATCCGGACCCGTCTGCAGCCAGGCGCCGTCTTCCTTGGTGAAGAACTCGAACTTGTCCGAACCGACCTGGATGGTGGCCTTGGCGCCATCCTTGAACGGATAACCGATCATGACGGAGGGCTCGTTGGCGATGCTGGCCTTCGGCCACGTCGTGATCAGGAAGTACACCTGGCCGCGCTTTGCGGCAGCGGGCTCTTTCGCCTTGGGGGCAGAAATCGCGTAGCAGACCGCACCGCGACTGTCGTTGGTCTTGTAGGCCTCCCAGTCATCGAAAGTGCCGAGGAGCGTGGGTTGGGCGCCTTGTGCAAACGCGGCCGCAGCGCAAAAGCCAAATCCGATCGTCGCCATCGCAATGCGGCCAATGGAAGATGACCTACGGTTCAATGACATCAAGGTATCCTTTGCTTACGAATTTAACCCGGAGGGGAGCTCCGGATGGGGGCGGGAGGGGTCCCGCCTCAACTTCCCCAATGTGTCGCCTAACTGGGGCATATTTGTGAAGCCCTTTCAGGCGTCAATGTGTGGCGTAATGGTTGATTCCCCTGACGTAAAGGGTTTTGGTAGATCAGGCCCTGCAACCCCAGATATGGGGTGGTTCCATGCCGCCCGTCGCCACCTGTTCAGGGCAGGCACTTCAAGGAAAGTCGAAGGACGCCGTGACCAATCCAGTTCTAGTGGAACTCACCCGGGGCACCGAGGTGGAAAGCGTGCACCGGGGTGCCGCCGCGATTTGCGACGTGTCCGGCAATTCTCGCTTTTCCCTCGGGGACATTGACCGGCTGGTCTATCCGCGATCGGCGTTCAAGTCCCTTCAGGCCCTGTCCCTCGTGGAGAGCGGCGCGGCCGAAGCCCATGCTGTCTCGGACGAGGAGCTCGCGCTGGCCTGCGCCTCGCACTCCGGCGAGACCATGCACACCGCGCGCGTGGAGGCCTGGCTGTCCAGGATCGGGTGCGCCGAACAGGACCTCGCCTGCGGGCCGCATCTGCCGTTCCACGAAGCCTCAGCCCACAAGCTGATCCGGGAAGGGCAGTCTCCCTGCCGGATCCACAACAACTGCTCGGGCAAGCACACGGGCTTCCTGACGCTGGCCCGGCACATGAATGCGCCGGTCGCCGGCTACGAGCACCCCTCGCACCCCGTGCAGCAACGCGTCCGGGACGCCATTGCCGCCATGTGTGGCGTTGACCCTGCACGCATGCCTGTCGGTATCGATGGTTGCGCAGCACCGAACTACGCTGTTTCCCTTCGGAACCTGGCCACCTCCATGGCCCGTCTGGGTAGCCCCTCAGGGCTCGCGCCGGAACGGGCAGCCGCCGCAGAGCGCCTGGTCGCAGCCTGGAAAGTCCATCCGCTGCTGGTGTCGGGCACGGGCCGTGCCTGCGCCGACCTGATCGCAGCGGCAAGCGGCAGGACAGTCGTCAAGACAGGGGCGGAAGCGGTTTTCATGGCCACCATCCCGGAACAGGCCCTGGGCATCGCAATCAAGATTGACGACGGTGGTACGCGGGCCGCTGAAACCGTGATGGCCCATCTGCTTGTTCAGTTGGGCGTCGCCGACCCCGAGGACCCGCGCATTGCGAAACACCGTTCTCCGCCAATCAGGAACTGGCGGGGCGATGTGGTAGGGCAGCGCAGGGCCGTGCCATTCAGCGATTGATCCCGAACCGCCTCAGCGCCTGCTTCATGTGGCTTGGCCTTTTCGGCGGTCTCGAATAACGTCCGGCCACAAAACCATCAGGAGCGCCAGATGAAGGCAGTACTTTGCAAGGCTTACGGCCCGCCCGAAAGTCTCGTCGTCGAGGAAGTCCCGAGCCCAAAGGCTGACAGCGGACAGGTTGTCATTTCCGTCAAGGCTGCAGGCGTGAATTTTCCCGACCTGCTGATGATCCAGAACAAGTACCAGTTCAAGCCGCCACTGCCATTTTCACCCGGCGGTGAAGTGGCAGGCATCATCAAGGAAGTCGGCGCAGGCGTGACCAACGTGAAGGTCGGTGATCGCGTTCTGGCGTCAACCGGCTTCGGCGGATTTGCCGAGGAAACGGTCGCTCCCGCAGCCCGCTGCATTCAGTTCCCGGCCAACATGGACTTCGTGAATGCCTCCGCATTCGTGATGACCTATGGCACCTCGCACCACGCGCTGAAGGATCGCGCGAAGCTGAAAGCGGGCGAGACTCTTCTCGTTCTCGGCGCTGCCGGCGGCGTGGGCCTTGCAGCCGTTGAAATCGGCAAGGTCCTCGGCGCACGCGTCATTGCAGCCTGTTCAAGCCAGGAAAAAGTCGATCTCTGCATCAGCCGGGGCGCAGACGCAGGCGTCGTCTATCCGACAGGGCAACTCGACCGCGATGCCCAGAAGAAACTGGCAGAGGATTTCAAGAAGGTTCTCGGCGGCGACGGGGCAGACGTGATCTATGACGGCGTGGGCGGCGCCTATGCGGAACCCGCGCTTCGCTCGATCGCCTGGGAAGGCCGCTATCTCGTTGTCGGCTTCCCCGCAGGCATCCCGTCGATCCCGCTGAACCTGACGCTGCTCAAGGGCTGTCAGATCGTCGGCGTATTCTGGGGCGCCTTCACCGCGCGCGACCCGAAGGGCAATCAGGCCAACCTGAACGAACTCATGGAATGGGTCCGCGACGGCAAGCTGAAGCCCTACGTGTCAAAGACCTACAAGTTCACGGAAGCGGCTCAGGCGCTGAACGACATGGATGCCCGCAAGGTCATGGGCAAGATCGTCCTGACGCCCTAGCCATGGGTCAGAAATGCGAGGCAGCGCACATCACGCTGCCTCGAAATTCTTCTGCGCAAACTCCCAGTTCAGCGTCTTCTCTATGAGCGCCGCGACGTGGTCCGCGCGCTTGTTCTGGTAGTCGAGATAGTACGCGTGTTCCCAGACATCGACCGTCAGCAGCGGCAATTGTCCGTGCAGGAAGGGGACGTCGG
>JBILMZ010000214.1:0-5992 GCA_044375275.1 Micropepsaceae bacterium
CATCTGCGTTCGCCCGATGTGTTCCTGCCGATCGTGCCTGAATGGGTGCCGTTTGCGCGCGAGATCGTGCTCGTGACGGGCGCCTGCGAGATTGCGGGGGCGGTTGCGCTGCTGACGACGCGGCTTCGATATGCAGCCGGGGTGATGCTGGCCCTCTACGCGGTATGTGTGTTCCCAGCCAACGTGAAGCATGCCCTGGAAGGCGTCGAGCTTGGCGGGGCGAAGTTCAGCTGGTGGTATCACGCGCCGCGGCTGGCGTTTCAGCCTGTGTTTGTCTGGTGGGCGCTGTTTTGCGGTGGGGTGACGAACTGGCCGTTCGGGCGGCGCGTTCGGGACCGGGCTGCAGATGGCGCGAAGTGACGCCGGGGAGCACGGGCTCCCAGGGGAATGGCTTTGCAGGTTCAGTTTCTGAACTATGCGCGGGCCCGATCGGGCGGGTAGGGATGGTTCTCGCGATGGAGCCATCGGAAGGGTCCATCATCCAGAGAGGACCGCACACCATGAGCCTGAACCGCCTGAATTCCGGAACCGCTATCTTCCTGGCGCTCCTGACCGCTGCCTGCAGTCCGGACGCCAGTCCGACGGCAAAGGCCCTTGCCATTTCGGCGGCGGATCCTTCGCTTGCATGGGGACCCTGTCCTCCCATTTTCCCTGCGGGGTGCAACATTGCCGTTCTGCACGGAGATCCCGCCAAGCCCAATGCCGATGTGTTTCTTCGCGTGCCGGGCCAATACGTCATCCCTCCGCATACGCATACCTCAGCGGAGCGCATGATCCTTGTGACGGGACAACTGAAGGTCACCTACAAGGGCGAGCCCGCTGCCACGCTGGATGCCGGGAACTATGCTTTTGGTCCTGCGGGCAAACCGCATCAGGCCGAATGCCTGAGCAGCGAGCCCTGCACCTTGTTCATCGCCTTTGAAGGCGCCGTGGATGCGCATTCGCACGAAGGTGGACTGGACTAGCCGTGCCTTGAGCGGAGGCGCATGCAGGCGGGTGAACACGGTCAGCTGGAGGCCTCTCCATGGGCTCTTCCAGTGAACGACGGGCACGGGTAGATATTGGGTACAAGTCAGCTCACCGTTTCGCCAGGATCGCGCCCCATGCCTGTCAGCCTCGAACAAGCAACCGAAGTCGCCCGCGCCTATACGGCAGCATGGAACACGGGGTCGCCGGATGCGGTTGCTTCATTCTTTGCGCCGGAAGGGCAGATCATCATCAATGATGGGGATCCCTGGCTGGGGCGTGCGGGGGTAGCGCAGATGGCCTCGGGGTTCTTTGCCGATGTGCCAGACCTCCTGCTTGCCTGCGACGGTGTCCGTGTTGCGGGGAACCATGTTGTCTATCTCTGGACCTTCACGGGCACGCACGCAACGTCGAAGCGGAAGCTGCGTGTCACCGGATGGGAGGAATGGGACCTGGATGAGACGCTGAAGGTCGTCATTTCGTGTGGCTGGTTTGATGCGGATGACTATGCGCGGCAGACTGGGGCGTGAGGTGAAGTGGCCTGGGAGCGCGGGCTTCCAGCCCGCTCGTCTTCAAGAAAAATGCGGGCTGGAAGCCCGCGGTCCCAGGGAAACATGATCCATGCGGCTCAATCAGGTTACGGTTTCGGCGAAGAACATTGCGGAGAGCATTGCGTTCTACCGGTTGCTGGGGCTTCGGCTGATTGTTGAGTCACCGCATTATGCGCGGTTTGAGTGTCCGGATGGGGAGTCGACGTTTTCGCTGCACCTGGATCCCGCATTTGCGGGCGGGGGCGGGACTGTTGTCTATTTCGAGCATGACGTGCTGGATACGCTCGTGGTGCAGTTGAAGGCGCGTGGGCTGGTGTTTGAGAGCGGGCCGGAAGATCAGAGCTGGCTCTGGCGAGAGGCTTACCTCAGCGATCCTTCCGGCAATCGCATTTGCCTTTTCCAGGCGGGTGCTGCGCGGCGTTATCCGCCTTGGCGGGTTGTGGGGGGCTAGCTTGGTGTTTGCTGGGCGTGATGCGAAGACACGACATCGGGGTCGAGGTTGAGCGGTCCCCCATCGTCTGCAGCCTGCCTACGCCAAGGCTACGGCAGGCGCAGCCACTTCCCCCGCTGAAGCGGGGGAAGAAACGCAAATTCATCAGGCGTAGTTGAAGCTTATGCTGATGCGGTCTTCCTTGGACTGGTTGGGTGGCACTTCGTGGCGCAACCAGCTTTCGAACATGATGATGTGGCCGGCTTGCGGTTCAAGATAGACGAAGGGCTGCATCTCGCGCGGGGCGGCCTGCTTGCGTGATGGTGCGGCCATCATGAAGGCGAGGCGCGGGTCTTCCAGTTTCAGGGCGCTGGAGCCTTTCGGCACTGTCACATAGCAGGTGCCGCTGATGATGCTGTGCGGATGGATGTGGCCCGTGTGAACGCCGCCGGGCTTCAGGATGTTGATCCAAAGCGAGTCACAGCGCAGCTGCTTCCTGCCGAGGTCATAGTGCAGTGCCTTGGCATAGGCGTTCACGTGCGGCTGCAGGGCGTCGAGCAGGTCCTGGAATGCCGGGATGCGGTTGGGCAAGTCGTTGAGCGACGCATAAGACGTGTAGCCGTGATAGGCGTGCTCGCGACTCCACTTGCGGCCCGCTTCGTCGTCGCGCGATACGGAGCGGCACGCCGTTTCGAGATCGCGCATGAGGCGCGTGCCGTTCTGGTCGAGCAGCGCGGACCGGTAGACCTGCGTGGGAAAGAGTGATTCCACGGCCATGGGCGGCTATTCCTTTCCAAACTTGACGAGAAGCGCTGCCACTTCTGCCGGGCTCTCGACCATGGCGGCGTCGGCGGCATCGAGTTGACGGCCTACAGCTTCTTCGAGCGCCAGCAGGATGCGGGCGTGCGCGAGGCTATCCCACTGGTCGATCGAGCCGATCCGGATGTCGGCGGGAAGGTCGGCTTCGGTCATGGCGAGCGCCTCGGCCACCAGGGTTCGTGCGCGGGCAAGTGCCGTCATTTCGCCGCTTCCTTTCGTTGACGCCATGCCGTGCGCAACATGCCGAAGTGATACTGGTCGAGCCTGCTGCCATCGGCGATGGACCGGCACTGGCCGATGTGAATGCCTTCCAGCTTCCAGCCCTGGGCCTTGTAGTTGAACACGGCCGGGTGATTGCGGGCGAGGGGCGTTCCATAGGCCTTCTCGATGCCGCGGTTGTTGAAGAACTCGTCGAGCAGGGCCGCGCGGGCTTCATTGACGACGCCCTTGCCCCAATAGGACTTGTCGCCAATGACCAAATTGAAGCTTGCCGTTGCATGCAGCCGGTTCACGTCGATCACGAAGAAGCCGATGTGCAATGTCATCGCCTTGGTGAAGACACCGATGAGGTAGTTGTTCTCGTTGTCGAAGCGCGCGACGTAGCGACGAAGGTCATCCTTCGTCATGCGGCGCTGCGCAATGTTCAGGGGCGTGACGATCGCCTTGTCGTCCGACCAGCCACCCCACCTGTCGGAGATGTCCGACGCGGCAAGGCTTCGCAACACGAAGCGCTCGGTCGTGAGGTGAACCGGAACTCCCTGCGGTCTCTGCATCATGGCTTTTCCAGTAGTGCCTTGCGAACGAGGTCCCGGCTGACCTTGCCGCGCGATGTCTTCGGAATCTCGTCGACGATGAACCAGCGTTCCGGGGTTGCCTCGCGCCTCAGGTGTTTCAGGCACCATTCGCGCAGGGCTTTTCCATCCGTCGTGGCTTGCGGTACTAGCTTCACAGCGGCGGCGACGATCTCGCCGCTGACCTGGTCAGGGATTGCGAAGACGCAGGCTTCGGCGACGTCGTCGTGACGTTCCAGCAGCATGTCGATCTCGGCGGGTTGGACCTTGAAGCCGCCGCGGTTGATCTCGTCCTTGGCGCGGCCGGTGAGGCGGATCGTGCCGCTGGCGTCGATCTCGCCAATGTCGCCTGTTGCGTACCATCCGTCCTGAAGCACTGCGGCCGTCAGGTCCGGTCGTCCATGGTATCCCTGCATCAGTGCGGGGGTCTGCACCAGGACTTCGCCTTCACCCTGCTGGGCGATGGTGCCGTCTGCGAGGCGGATGGCTGCTGATCCTCCCCAAGGTCTTCCGATCAGCCCGTCAGCCGGCGTGAAGCTGGCCGTGGAGGCGCCGCCAATCCAGTTGGCGGTCTCGGTGATGCCGTAGCAGTTCACGGTCTCGCAGCCGCACCACGCGGCGATGCGGGTCCACAATGTGGCTGACAAGGGCGCTGAGCCAACATGGACGCGCTGGAGAGACTTTCCCTTGGGTGGGGTGCTCATGCGCAGCGCCATCTGCCACAGCGACGGTACGGACGTCATGAACGTGATTGCATGCGTATCGATGAGGCTGCCGAGTGACTGGGCGAGCGACAGGCCGCGTGGCACGAGGTGGATGGTTCCGCCTGCCCATAGCGGCGTGAGCGCGTTGCCGATCAGTCCATGGCCGAAATGTGTTGGCAGGGTCACCAGTGCACATGACAGTGTCTGCGACCCAATCTCATATCGGTTGAGGGCGAGGCGCGCGTGAATGGCCCTGAACGAGAGTGCGACGCCCTTGGGTGCACCCGTTGTTCCCGACGTGAACAGAAGGAGCGCGGTGTCGTCCAGCGAGCCCGGGCGAAGCGGCGTGGCAGTCCGCACCTCGCGCGCATTCTCGTGCAATACGAGTGCGGGATTGCAGAATGCGATCACGTTGGTGCGTTCGGACTCCGTGAGCGCCGGGTCGAGGCAGGCTGCGGCGGCGCCACAAGACCATACGGCGAGGAGATCTACAAAGAAGGCAGCTGTTCCGCCGTGGGTTATCGCGACAATGGCTCCGGGACCCGCGCCCTGAGCCTTCAGCGTGGCGGCGCGCGCTGTTGCCTCGGCGGCCAGTGCCGTGGCATCGAGAACCGTGCCGGTGGCGTGGTCGTGAATGGCACCGAACTGTGCAAAGGGAATGATCATCGGGGTCAGGGCTTGTCTCGTCGCGTGTGAGACACCATTCATGAGGGTAAATCAAGCCGAGCGCGGTGCGGGTCATCGAAACTGCCGATTTTCAGGCTGTTTTCTCTCGCTATCCGCACGACTTCCCGCTGCGCGTTGTTGACCGGACCTGGTGTTCAATGTTCACTCGGCTTCCCATCGAGAGGTGCCCTTCATGAGACTTTACTGGATCCCCGGACTGCTCGCCCTCACGGTGATGCTGTCGGGTTGTGCCGTGATCTCCGTGGTCGATACGGCCGTGAGCGTGACGTCAACCGTGGTTTCGACAACCGTGGACGTAGCGGCGGGTGCCGTGGAAGCGGTTGCGGGCTCTTCGGATGATGACGACGATGAAGAAGAAGACTGCGAGGAAAGCGGTCAGGATGCCAACAGCGACGGCAATGCGTCGGGTGGCAAAAAGTCTTCCGGGCAGCAAGAATGCAAGGACGAATCAAAGAGCAAGCAGGACTGACGCTAATCATGAGCAGCAAGGATGCGGCCCTCATTCAAGCCTACTTCAAATGCTTCAATGCGGGAGACCGGGCTGGAATGCTGGCCTGCCTCGCTGATGACGTATCGCATGACGTCAACGAGGGCGAGCGCCGCCAGGGTCTCGCCCTGTTTGCGAATTTCCTTCAGCGCATGGATCGCTGCTACAAGGAACAGCTGAAGGACATCGTCGTCATGTCGGGCGATGTTCCCGGGCGCGTGGCGGCGGAATATGTTGTCCACGGAACCTATCTGGCGACGGATGAAGGTTTGCCACCGGCCAAGGGGCAGACCTATACCCTGCCTGCCGGCAGCTTCTTTGAAGTCACGAATGGCAAGATCAGCCGCGTGACGACCTATTACAATCTCCAGAACTGGACCAAACAGGTCAGCGCTTGACCGTGCGGATCGAGACGCTGACGGGTGAGGGGCTGAAGTCCCACCTCGCGGATCTTGCGCGCCTGCGTATCGAAGTGTTTCGCGATTTCCCCTATCTCTATGATGGCGACCACGACTACGAGCGGAAGTATCTGTCCAAGCTCGGGGCATCGGCGGGTG
>JBILMZ010000039.1:0-19387 GCA_044375275.1 Micropepsaceae bacterium
GTTCAACTTGCGCTTCTCTGCATAGCCTACAACCTCAACAAAATCGGCAGTGCTGCAAAGGTGTAGGCCGACGGAGCAAGCCAACGCGAAGCTCCCCCACATTGGTCCAAAGCAAAAGCGGTAGCATCAGCTCCCGCCATGAACCAGGCGCTCACACCAACCCATTTCCGCAAACTTCCCGCTGAAGCGGGGGAAGAAACGGAGTGGGGCGCCGGAGCTGAAGCGGGGGAAGAAACGGAGTGGGGCGCCGGGGCTGAAGTGGAGGATGAGGCGTGGGGCTTAGCTGCCTGGTGGTGGGGGGAAGTCGAGGCCGTTGGTGCCGGCTTGGGGTGTTCCTGCGACGACGGCTTCGTAGATGGATTCGCCGATTGGCGAGAAGCCGATGAGGCGTGACAGGAGCAGGGCTGCGATCAGCACGCCGATGCTCCAGAACCAGGCTGGGTGTACACGGCCTTGGGTGCGCCAGTCGTAGAGGATTCCGATCAGCGGGAATATCAGTGCGGCACCGCTGGCTATTTCGAACGCGTAGGGCGGCAGGAAGGGCATTGGCAGGAGCCGTCCGAAGCCCGGGCCCATCAGCATCATGAACGAGCCCACTTGCAGGCGGGCGTGCCAGTCCGTCTGCTTTCGCATGATGTAGGCGGCGACCAGCATGCCGACGGCGGCATAGAGTGTGAGCGGGTTGGCGACAAGGAAGTGCTGCGGCTGGAAGAAGAAGGGCGTGCGGGCGGTCTGCACTGTCGCGACTGTTATCCAGGTTCCGAAAATGAGGAGGCCGAGCGCCCAGATCGCCGCGAGTTTGCCGACCTGCCTGTGCATCGCGATGTTGCCCGTCCCTGCGAGCCAGACCTGGGTGAGCACGATGCCGACCCAACCCATGAACACGACGGCATGGGCGTGGACGATTGTCGGCGCGTTGAAGCTTGACCTGCCCATTGCGAGTTGGAACACGAAGCCTGAGACCAGAATGAAGGCCATTCCGGTCGCGAGATTGCGGATGAACTTGCGATCACCTGCCAGAGGGGCAGTAATACTTGTGTCAGCCATTGTTTCCTCGTCGATTTCGAATTCTGTGCTTCTGGATTAGCGCAGGGTGGATTTTACTACAAGCGATGGTGAATGTGGCGCGGGCCCCCTTCGTCTGCAGCCTGCCTACGCCAAGGCTACGGCAGGCGCAGCCACTTCCCCCGCTGAAGCGGGGGAAGAAACCGGGGTTGCGGGTGGTGTGAAGGAGTTTTTGGAACACGAAGCTCACGAAGGGCACGAAGTGCTTCTGTTCGATCTGAAAGTTCGTGATCTTCGTGTTTCAATCAAACTGCGGCGGCTTCATCCACGGCCGTCGCGATTTTTATACTAGTGTTCGGATGCGCAGAGATCGTGGTTGGACAGGGTCTCGATGATGCGGCACTGGCTGTGCGTTCCCTTGCTGCAGTGATCGAGCATGCGCTTCAGCTCGCGCTGCAAGGCGCGCAGGCGCTTCATCCGGCTTTCCACTTCGGCCAGTTGCTTGCGTGCGATGTCGTCGGCGCGGGCGCAGGGCCTGGCGGGGTACGCCGCGAGCTGCAGGAGTTCGCGCACGGCATCGAGTGGAAAGCCCAGTTCGCGCGCGTGGCGGATGAAGGCGAGCCTCTGAAGATGGCTTGCGTCATAGGTCCTGTGATTTCCGGCACTCCGGGCGGGCTTCGGCAGCAGGCCCTCGGATTCATAGAACCGGATGGTCGTCACCTTCGTGCTCGTCCTTCTTCCCAGTTCCCCAATGGAGTAGTCCATCCCGCGTCCCTCCAAAAATGCTCTTGAACCTACAGTGACTATAGGTTCTAGCGTCGCACTTCCGATCTTACAAGGGCGCGTGCAGTTCCGTACGCGCTGACGTCCATGCGGAGGTGCCATGCCGGAAGTCCTGTCAGCCGTTTTTCATTCTTCCCTGTTTCCATTGATTGCGCTTGGCGGCCTCCTGGTCGTTACAGCTGCAAAGAGCTTCTGGCTTCAGGCCGTTCACCGGACAGCGGCCTTTGTCATCGACTATCGCGATCCGGTGCAGGGCTTTGTCGGGCGCGTGTTTGCCATCGTGACCGTGTCATTGCTGGTCTACTTCTGTGCCATCGCTGCATGGCCCGCGGTGGAGACTGCTTCGGGCCTGCTGTTTCCCGTGACCGGCACGTGTTTGCGTCCGTCCGGCGTGGTGATCATGGCGGCGGCGTTGCTCTGGACCTGCTATGCGCAGATCTCGATGGGGGCGTCCTGGCGCATCGGCATTCCGCAGGACAAGGCGCCGCCCCTGAGAACGGCCGGACCGTTCAGTGTTTCGCGCAATCCCATTTTCCTGGGCATGCTGCTGTTCATGATTGGCGCTGCGGTCTGGTCGCCGAATGCCGTGACGCTGGTGCTTCTGGCGAGTGCCTATATCTCGCTCGAGATCCAGATCCGTTGCGAGGAGGCTTTTCTTGTGAGCCAGCACGGTGACAGCTACGTGGCATACCGTTCCCGGGTCGGGAGATGGCTTTAAGGGCCACTTACACTGCTGAAGCGGGGAAAGAAACGGGGTGGGGGCTGGCTGGATGGGTGGGGAGGTGCGATGATTCGGGGGCGTGCTTCGCACTGATCCGGAGGAGAGCGGCTTGCAAGGCTGGTTGATGATCGACGGGCAGGGACTGCTGCAACTCCATGCGGGTGAGAAGCTGCTCACGCTCTTTGCGGTGGCGGGCCGGAGCGCGGAAGGCGTGGCGCTGCTGAGGCAATGTCTCCAAGGCCGCGTGCAGGTGCTTCCTGAATCCCTGTCGCAGGTACCGGATGTCGGAGCGACGCTGTTGCAAGCGGCCTGGCTGGCGTTCTTGTCGGCCGAGCAGCAGGCCGATCTGGCGAGGTTCGAGCCTTTGCTCGTCCGGTTGGGCGAAATGGGCCAACCCCTGCAGGTGACGTGGCCGGTGCTGAAGGAAGATGCGCGCGACGCCGGGCAGTCAGCCGGCCTCTCGTACATGCTCAAGGGCTCGGCCTCTGCGGGCCTCGCGTTCACGGCCACGCGGAAGGTCGACGGGATCTCCTGTCCTGCGGGCGAGGACCATGTCGTGCTGGCTCTCACGGGCGACGTTGCGGGTGAAGCGGGTGCCAGGCCGCCCGTCAATCTGGGCCTTGCCCAGATGTCGGCATCGGCCAGTGGTGGCACGCGGATCGAGTTCGTGACGCATCACAGCCGCGAAACGCTTTTTGCGGAGGCTGCGCTTAAATCGCTTCAGACGCTGGGGTCGCCGTTCAGCCTGCGTTCTGCCAGCGCCTTCCTGCAGGCCTTTCCCCATGGTGCCGTGCAGCTTGCGGGCCAGGGGGATCTTCGGCTCGCGGCGAATTTTTCGCTTTCCGGCGCTCCCGGTCCGGCTGTTCCGGGGACAGGTTCTGTGAGGATCGACGCCAGTGCCAGTTGGCGCGGGGCGTACAGGACCCGGCTTTCGCTGGTTGAGCCGGGTGATCCGTCGCATGTGCAGGTCGATGTCAGCCGGAGCGAGGGCTCGGAGGCATCGCTCGGGGTGGCGGCGAAGGTCGAGCTCGACACGGCGGCGCTGTCGCGCCAGTTCAAGGACGTCATCTCTCTGGCCCGTGCAGCCAAGGGGAATGTGTCGACCCTCGTCGCGCGGCTCGATCCGTTCTTCCAGCCGGGAACGATGCTGAAGTCGCGGCTTGCGGGCCTCGTGAAGGAGTGGTCGCTGGATCCTGCGCTGAAGCCCCTGCTGCTGGGCATTGCCGGACTTGGCGGCGATGGCGCGCCCGGCGAGATCCTGGAGAAGCAGATCGCGCGGCAACTGAATGTCTACGGGAAGCTGTGGGAGGCGTCGTCGCGTGATGCGGCGCATGACCTTCTTCGGTCAGTGCAGGATGCGGGCGGGAACACTGTGCTTGCCAGCAATGTGGCGCTGCGCCTCTCCTCAAGCCTGGAGTTGCTGCTGAAGTCACTGCATGACGAACTGCAGGCGGGGATCAGGCAGATCGTGTCGGAGAGTGCGGCCTATCAGGAGATGATTGCGGCGCTGAATGCGCTCGACTTTGGTCTTGGTGGCCATTGCCAGACTGTCGATGAGCGCGTGGGTGAAGTCATCGGGCCGGTGCGCAAGATCCTGTCGGGCTTCCAGTCGAGCGTGTCGGATCTTTCGCGCAAGGTCGAGACCTATCTGACGAACCGGCTTGCGGTTCAGTTCGGCTTTGGCGGTGCGCGTGCCAGTTCGTCGGGGCTGGTGTTCAAGGCTGTGTTCGATGCGCGTTCGGAGCGGGCGGGGACGCTTTACGCGCGCCTCTTCACGGACGGCCTGGATGAGAGTTTTGCTGCCATGCGCGGTTGTCCGCAGGATGTCGAGCTCATCGAGGGGCAGTACACGCGTGTGCTCTCCCGTTCGTCCTATTCGGTCGGGTCGCTGAACTTTGCCGACATTGCGCTCGACACAAAGGCGATCCTGAAGGCGCAGGCGTCGTTCAGCATCGACCAAGAAGGGGCCATCACGGCGGTTGTCGAAGGCAGCATCGAGAAGGAGCAGCGCGGGCTTGGGGAGACGGAGTGCGTCTTGTTCGGCAATCGCATCGAACTGCAGGCGCAGCGGACGAGTGCGAACGCGGCCGTCACGCTGCGCATCGTGAAAACCGACAAGTCGCTTCGACGGGAAGAGCTCAGGGCGTTTGTCGCGCCGCTGGCCGGTGCGGGCCTTCTCAGCGTGACGGCGGAGCCGCTTGCGCTTTCCAGCTGGGAGATGTGGAAGCCCGCCGGCGGGAAGGGCATTGCCTGTCGGCTTGGGCTTGAGTGCCGGCTTGCAAGCGAGGAGATCCTCGAGCTTCTCCAGCTTGCGCGCGGCGCGAACGGGATTGTCGATGGTGCGTCGACCTTCGACAGGGATCGTGTTCAGCGCGCTGCTGCTGAGGCCCTTGTGGCGGAGGTCTTCGGGCATGGGTCGGGGCAGATCCTGCGGCGCAAGATGGACCTGCTGCTGATGCGACTCTCTCGGCAGGTCGAGGGTGTGCCGGCTGATCTTGCCGGTGGCATTGCTTGGGTGGCGGGGCTCGCGCAACGCGTCGACCGGGAGATCAATCGCCATGTCTGGGAGAGCCTGCCGGGCGAAGCGCAGGCTGGCGCGCAACCGCTTCAGTGGGCGGGGGATCTCGTCAAGGGATTGTGCGATGCGCTCGAAAATATGAGGCGCCTTGTGGTGCTGAAGCCCGTGGCGGGTGATGCGGCGGGGGCGGGAGAGATCACGCAGGCGCAGGCGCTTGCCTGCGAGGCGGACATGCTCAAGGCGCTGTCACCGTGGGTGCAGACCGAAGGGCTGTCCTTCAGGGACCTGCTTGGGTCTTCCGATCGCTCCGACATCGCGGAGGTCACGCTGGCGCTGCTCAGGACGGTTCAGGCGCTGGCCACGAAGGGCCGCAGGTTCCGCGATGTGCGCGCCACGCTGGAGCGGCTTGACCCTGCCGGGGCCAAGCCGCTGTCGCCGGCGGTGCTGGTCGCGCTTTGCTGAGTGTGTCAGTAGCCGAGATAGGTGCCGCCGACGTGGCGTCCGTATTTCGGCACGAACATCTCGTTGAAGCCGTGCCACTTGCCGTATTTGGGCTCAAGCCTGTCATAGGCGGCGCGCAAGGCTTCCTGAACGGCGGGGCCGTCTGTGGCTGACTCGATCCCGCGCGCGAGCAGTTCCTCCTTCACGGTGGTCTGGAAGTCGACGGCCATGTTGCGGTAGTCGACCATGTCGGCGCGCGTGCCGCGCCAGGCGTGGCTGGGGACATAGTGCGCGGCGTTGAGCGCAATCAGGCGGTCAAGGGCGCGGATGTAGCCGGGATAGTAGAAATCCGGGAAGTCATAGGGCGGGACTGCCTTCACGAACATCATGTCCGGCGCGTAGACGACGCCGGCTGCGGGCACGAAGAAGCCGTAGAGCGTGTGTGAGTGGGAGTAGGGCATGTAGAGCGCCTGAACCTCGATGCCGCCCAGCGTCAGCGTCTGGTCGCCTTCGATCGTGCGCGTCACAGTGGCGATTCCCTTGCCGGTGTCGGGCCAGTCGGCGACGAGCGTGTCGACGTCCTTGTGGCCGATCACTTCCCGGGCGCCCAGCAGGGCCGAGCCGCGGATGTGGTCGAGGTGGTTGTGCGAGAGGATCGTCCAGCGAATGGCCTCACCCGGGAACTGGCGGGTGATGGCTTCATTCATCGCTGCGGCGTGCTCCTCGTTGAAGGTGTCGAACACTGCAATGCCTTCCGGCGTGCGCAGGACGAGCGAGCGGGTGAAGCCCTTCTCGAAGGCGTAGACGGGGCCGGATACCTGATAGAGGGCCGGTGCGATCGTGTCGAAGTGCGAGAAGTAGGCGGGCGGGATGGCTTGGGAGAAGATCCACTTTCGTGCCGTTGTCCCGCTTGCAAACAGGGCGATGGCCGAAATGGTTGCGATGGTGACGACGCCTGCGATGGCGAGAATGCGTGATCGTGTCATGGGGTTCCTGCGGCGGCCTTTATTATGTACTAATTGGTACATTATATAGGCGGAACGGGTCAAGGGGCGAGGTCGCCCTCGATTGCAAGGATCTGGGCGTGGCTAGCGGGCCGAGGCTGCGCGCAAGGACTTGAGGGCGGCGTGCGAGCCTTCGCTGAGCATGGTCTGGAAGTATCCGATCGTGCGCTCAAGTCCGTGTTCCAACTGAACTTTCGGCTCCCACTTCAGGCGGGAGCGGGCCAGGGTGATGTCCGGGCAGCGCTGCATCGGGTCATCCTGGGGGAGCTTCTCGTGGATGATCTTCGACTTCGACCCGGTCAGGCGGATGACCTGGCGGGCGAGTTCCACGATCGTGAACTCTGTCGGGTTGCCCAGGTTGACGGGCCCTGTCATGTCGTCCGGGGAGTCCATCAGGCGGATGAACCCGTCAATCAGGTCGTCCACGAAGCAGAACGAGCGGGTCTGGGTGCCTTCACCGAAGACCGTGATGGGTTCGTTGCGCAAGGCCTGCATGATGAAGTTCGACACCACGCGACCGTCATTGGGGTGCATGCGCGGGCCGTAGGTGTTGAAGATACGGGCCACCTTGATGCGCATGCCGTGCTGCCGGTGGTAGTCGAAGAACAGGGTTTCGGCGCAGCGCTTGCCTTCGTCGTAGCAGGCGCGCGGGCCTATCGGGTTCACGTTGCCCCAGTAGGCTTCCGTCTGCGGGTGGACGGAGGGGTCACCGTAGACCTCGGACGTGGAGGCCTGGAAAACCTTCGCCTTGATGCGCTTGGCCAGGCCCAGGATGTTGATGGCGCCGTGGACGGATGTCTTGGTCGTCTGCACGGGGTCAAACTGGTAGTGCACCGGCGAGGCGGGGCAGGCGAGGTTGTAGATCTCATCCACTTCCACGAAGAGGGGAAAGGTCACGTCGTGGCGCATCGCCTCGAAGTGCGGGTTGGCCAGCAGGTGAACGATATTGTCGCGCGCGCCCGTGAAGTAGTTGTCGACGCAGAGCACGTCATATCCCAGCGCCAGAAGCCGTTCGCAGAGGTGGGAACCCAGGAAGCCTGCACCGCCCGTCACCAGAACCCGCTTTCGCAATGCCTGCATGTGCTTTCCTCACTCGCGCGAATGCCGGACAGACCGTGCGCACGAATCACCTGCCCTTGGCGAATCATCGGGCAGTGCGTGCCTCCCGTCCATTGGCGGCGCAGCCCTATCCGGAAAGATTTGGCGCCTGGCGCGGCGGCATGGTGGCTGAAATGTTTCCAGGTTGTTGACGCGGCGCACCCGTAAACATCCCGTTAGGAGCCTCTTCCTAGCGGTGACACGATGAAGAAACGCGTCCGCTGAAACGCGCCGATTCATGCGGCATTCGACGCATCCGCTTCACGACTCGTGAGCGATGCATGAAGGATAACCTGGGGTAACCATTACTAAATGGTCACAGAGGTACATTGCATTTGAAAATCCTCCAGCATGGGGGATCTCGCGCGTTTGAGAAACGCAGAATCATGGCGGGTCCGATGTCGATTTCACTTCTTACTCCAGCGCAGATCGGTTCACTGTCGGCGACGGTCATCGCGAACCTCTCGACGACTGAAATCGCGTCGCTCAGCTCGACACAGGTCGGTGCGATCAACACAAGCGGGATCGCGGTCATTGATGCGACGCAGTTGGCGGCGCTGTCGACGACGCAGGTGAGGGGACTCACCGCCACGCAGATTCCGAACATCTCGAGTTCGCTCAGCTTCGGTGCTTCGCAACTGCTGGTCCTTAACGGGCGGCAGATGGCAGCGATGACCACGACGCAGCTTGACAACATCACGACCACCGACATTGCCACGCTCAGCGCGACGCAGCTGAATGCCCTCAGCGTCACGAACTTCTCCTCGCTCGACGCGGCCCAGATCGGTGCCCTGACGACGACGCAGGTGCAGGGGCTCAGCGTCACGTCGCTGCGCAGCCTGAATACGACAGACGTTGCTGAATTCTCGTCCACGCAGGTTGGCGCGCTATCCGCGACGCAGCTGGGTGCATTCTCCACCACGAACTTCTCCGCCCTTGATTCTGCCCAGGTTGCCGGCCTCACGAACACGCAGATGGCGAGCCTCAGCACGACGATGATGCGTGGGCTGAGCGAAACCGACATGACCGAGTTCAGCACGGCGCAGCTTGGCGCGCTGAACCAGACGCAGGTGGGTTCGCTGACTTCGACGGCCTTTGCCGCGCTCGACACGACGCAGGTGCAGGCGCTCACTGTCACGCAGCTTCGTGGCATGACCACGACCCAGGTTGGCGGCCTGACCACGTCGGACGTGCTCGAGTTTACGTCGACGCAGCTCGGCAGCCTTGCGACGACGCAGCTGGGTGCGTTCTCGACCACGAACCTCAACACGCTGGATACGACGCAGCTGTCGGGGCTCACCTCGACGCAGCTTGGTCGCCTGTCCCAGACGAACCTCTCGGCGCTGGACCAGACCCAGATCGGCTCGCTGACCACCACGCAGGTAAGGGGGCTCTCGACCCAGCAGATCGCCGGCCTGAGCCAGGCGGATGTCAACGAGTTTGCCGATACGCAGATCGCGAGCTTTGCTTCCACCCAGCTCGCGGCGCTGACGGTCACGAACTTCTCCGCCCTTGATGCGACGCAGGTCGGTGGTTTGACGACAACGCAGATTGCCGGCCTGTCGACCACGCTGCTTCGGGGCCTCAACGCAACCGACATTGCCGAACTGAGCACGATACAACTCGGCGCGATGAGCAGTGTCCAGTTCAGTGCGCTGACGTCCACCGCGTTTGCGGCGCTCGACGCAACACAGGTGGCGGCGCTTGCGACGACACAGCTTCGCGGCATGACCACGACGCAGATTGGCGGCCTGAGCACGGCTGACGTTGCCGAGTTCAGTGCGACGCAGCTGGGGTCGCTCGCGATCACGCAGCTCAATGCGTTCTCGACGACGAACCTTGCCGCCCTTGATGAAGCGCAGCTGGGCGGGCTGACCTTGACCCAGATCGGTCGCCTGACCAGCACGAACCTCTCGGCGCTTGATGCCTCGCAGATCACAACGCTGACAACGACGCAGCTGAGCGGCCTGACGACGCTGCAGCTTGCAGGCCTGAGCACGACCGATGTCAATGAGCTGGCCAGCACGCAACTTGCAGCCTTTGCTGCCACCCAGATTGCGGCGCTGAGCACAACGAGCTTCTCCGCACTTGATGCGACGCAGATGTCCGGCCTGAAGGCGACGCAGATCGCCGGTCTCGGGACCACGATCATTCGTGGGCTGAGCGAAACCGACATTTCAGAGCTCAGCACGACACAGATTGGCGCCCTGAGCGGGCTTCAGCTGACATCGCTGACGACAACTGCATTCTCGGCGCTTGATGCGACGCAGGTGCAGACCCTCACGAACACGCAGCTACGTGGCATGACGGGGACCCAGGTTGCGGCACTGTCCACGACTGACGTGCTTGAGTTCACATCGACGCAGATCGGGTCGTTCGCGATGACGCAGCTTGGCGCCTTCTCGGCCGTCAATATCAGCGCGCTGGAAACGGCACAGCTCGCCGGCCTGACATCGACGCAGCTGAGCCGCATGTCGACAACCAACCTGCTGGCGCTGGATGCGACGCAGGTCGGGTCACTGTCGACGACCCAGATTTCCGGCCTGACGTTTTCGCAGATGCGCAACCTGACGACGACCGACATTGCCGAGTTCACCTCTACCCAAGTCGGTGGCCTGTCACTGACACAGCTTGGTGCGCTGTCGACGACCAACTTTTCTGCCCTTGATGCGACCCAGGTTGCCGGCCTGACCACGACGCAGGTGGCGAGCCTCGGCACGACGATCATCGCGGCACTCAGGGAAACGGATGTCTCCGAGTTGAGTACGACACAGGTTGGTGCGCTCAACCAGACGCAGCTCGCGGCCCTTAGCTCGACGAGTTTCTCGGCCCTCGATTCCTCGCAGATCTCGAGCCTCACGACGACGCAGTTGCGCAACCTCAGCACGCTGCAGATCAGCGGGATGAGCACGAGCGATGTTGCAGAGCTGAGTTCCACGCAGCTTGCCTCGCTCACGACCACGCAGCTCAACGCCCTGACGACGACCAATATCGCGGTCCTCGACGCGACACAGGTTGGTGCGCTGAGCGTGACGCAGATCGGCGGCATGTCGACGACCAACCTCTCGGTGCTCGATACGGTGCAGTTCGGCGCCCTGACGACCTCGCAGATCGCGAGCCTGACGACTACCCAGTTACGTGCCCTTTCGACGTCGGACATCACGGAGTTCACAACGACCCAGATTGGCGCGCTCTCGGCGACGCAGTTGGGTACATTGTCGTCCACGAATTTCTCGGCGCTTGATTCCTCACAAATCGGCACCCTGAACGCCACGCAGGTGTCAGGTCTGACAAGCACGCAGCTTTCGAGCCTGACGACGACGGATGTGGCCGAGTTCACGTCGACGCAGCTTCGGACCTTCTCTTCGACGCAGATGTCAAGTCTCTCAGTGACCAACTTCTCGGCGCTTGATGCAAGCCAGATTGCCGGCCTGTCAACAACGCAGATCGGGCGACTGGGAACAACCCAGGTTGCCGGCCTGAACGAGACTGATATTGCAGAGCTGTCCTCAACGCAGCTTCTCGCTCTGAGTACGACGCAGATTGGCGCGCTGACCACGACCAGCTTCTCCGCACTTGATTCGACCCAGATGGGCGCCCTCACGGTCACTCAGCTTCGCGGCATGACCACCACGCAGGTTCGCGGGCTGACGACAGGCGATGTCGCCGAACTGACGTCGACGCAGCTGGGTTCGCTGGCGACGACACAGCTCAATGCGCTCTCGACAACGAACATGAATGCGCTCGATGCAACCCAGCTCGACGGTCTGACGGCGACACAATTGGGTCGCCTGTCTTCTACCAACCTGTCGGCTCTCGATACCGTGCAGGTCCAGTCACTGACCACGACGCAGATGGCGGGGCTGGCAACGACGCAGATTGCGGGTCTCAGCACGACCGATTTGAACGAGCTCGCTGATACCCAGATTGCCAGCCTGACGGCGACGCAGATTGCAGCGTTCTCGACCACGAACTTTTCCGCGCTTGATGCAACGCAGGTCAGCGGCCTGACAACCACGCAGATCTCGGGCCTCGGCACGACTCTGATCCGCGGGTTGAAAGATACCGACATTGCCGAACTGAGCACGACACAGGTTGGAAGCTTGAGTTCGACCCAGATCGGCGCCCTGACCACCACGGCGTTCAACGCATTTGATGTAACCCAGATCCAAGCGCTGACGGCGACGCAGTTACGTGGCGTAACGACCACGCAGGTTGGTGCGCTGACCACTTCTGATGTTGCGGAGCTGACGTCGACGCAGATCGGTACGCTCGCGACCACCCAGATTGGTGCCCTTTCGTCGACGAACGTGGCAGCCCTTGACCTGACGCAGGTAAGTGGGCTGACGTCCACACAGATCGGGCGGCTGTCAGCGACAAGCCTTTCGGCGCTTGACGCCTCCCAGATCGGGTCACTCACATCGACACAGGTATCGGGACTCGCGGCGACGCAGATTGCTGGCTTCAGCACGACTGATATCAGCGAGTTTGCCGATACGCAGATCGCCGGGTTCAGCGCGACGCAGATGGCTGCCCTGAGCGTCACGAATTTCTCGCAGCTTGATGCGACGCAGGTGAGTGGCCTGTCCACGACCCAGATTGCAGGCTTGAGTACCACGCTTGTGCGTGGCCTGAGCCAGACGGATGTTGCCGAACTGAGTACAACGCAGTTGGGTGCGATGAGTTCGACCCAGATCAGTGCGCTCAGCTCGACGAGCTTCTCTGCGCTTGATGCGAGCCAGGCTGGGTCGTTGACAGCGACGCAGCTGCGTGGCCTCACGACGACACAGATTGGTGGCTTGACCACAACCGATATGACCGAGCTGTCCGCGTCGCAGATCGGGTCACTCAGCACGACTCAGATGAGTTCGCTCTCCCTGACCAACTTCACTGCACTGGATTCAACGCAGGTGGGAGGTCTGACGTCGACGCAGATTGGCGCCCTGACGGCCACCAAAGTATCGGCGCTGGATGCGACGCAGGTGGGTGCCCTTACGACAACGCAGATCGGCGGGCTGACGACGACACAGATCGGTGCGATGACCACGACGGACATCGGCGAGTTTGCTGATACGCAGATCGGTGCCTTCTCGGCGACGCAGCTGCAGGCCCTGAGCTCAACGAATTTCTCGGCGCTGGCTCAAGCGCAGGTCGCGGCGCTCTCCATGACGCAGATATCGCGCATGACGGCGAGCCAGATCGGCGGGTTGAACATCACGGATATCGCGGAGTTTTCCGATACGCAAATTGGTGCGCTGACGAACACACAAATCGGCTCTCTGTCCACGACCAATTTCTCGGCACTGGACGCAACGCAGGTGGCGGGACTGAGCACGACTCAGGTTGCAGGCCTGTCGAATACGCTCATCCGCGGGCTGAACGAGATGGACATTGCGGAACTGAACACGACACAGCTGCGCGCGCTGAATGCCTCACAGATCGGTTCGTTGACGGCCACAGCCTTCTCTGTGCTTGATTCGACGCAGATCGCGTCGCTGACAGCGACGCAGCTTGGGGGTGTCACAACCACGCAGATTGCTGCCCTCACGACGGGTGATGTTGGCGAACTGTCGTCAACACAGTTGTCGACGCTGGCGTCCACGCAGCTGGGTGCGTTTACAACCACCAACATTGCAGCGCTCTCCCTCACCCAGGTGGGTGGCCTGACGTCAACCCAGATCAGCCGCCTGTCGTCCACGAACCTGTCTGCGCTCGACGGCTCGCAGATCAGTTCGCTGACGGCGACGCAGCTGGGAGGACTCATGACGACGCAACTGTCGGGCATGAGCACGACCGACATCAACGAATTGGCGGATACGCAGATTGCTTTCCTGACGGCGACGCAGTTGAGGTCGCTGACGACCACGAACTTCTCGGCACTTGATGCAACGCAGGTCAGCGGCCTGACGACAACCCAGGTGGCTGGTCTCAGCACGACGCATGTCCGCGGCCTGAACGAGACGGATGTCACGGAGCTCAGCACGACGCAGGTGAGGGCACTGTCTGCCGTGCAGGTTGGTTCTCTGACGTCAACCGCCTTCTCTGCCCTTGACGCATCCCAGATCGGGTCGCTGACCACGACGCAGCTCGCGGGCGTGACAACGACGCAGCTTGCGGCCCTGTCGACGACCGACGTTGCTGAACTGACGTCGACTCAGCTTGGAGCACTTTCCGTTTCGCAGCTGGGGTCGCTGACGACAACGAACCTGGCCTCCCTTGACCTCACGCAGATCGGTGCGTTGAGTTCCACGCAAATCGGGCGCCTGTCGAATACCAGCCTCGCTGCGCTTGAGGCCAGCCAGATCAGTGCACTGACGACGACGCAGATTTCGGGCCTGGCTGCTACTCAGATATCTGCGTTGAGTGCCACGGACGTGAACGAGTTTGCCGATACTCAGATCGCGAGCTTCTCTGCGGGGCAGATAGGGGCATTGTCTGCCACAAGCTTCTCGGCGCTTGATGCGACGCAGGTGTCTGGCCTGACGACAACGCAGATGGCCGGCTTGTCAACGACGGTGCTGCGCGGTCTCAATGCAACCGACATTGGCGAGATGAGCACGGCGCAGCTGGGGGCGTTGTCTGCCAACCAGATCGCTTCACTCACGTCAACGAACTTTTCGGCTCTGGATGCGACACAGATTGGGTCGATGACGACGACTCAGCTTGCCGGTGTGACAACAACCCAGATTGGTGGGCTTACGACGGCGGATGTCGCCGAACTGTCAGCCACCCAGATTGGTAACCTGACGGTGACCCAGCTCGGTGCGTTCTCGACGACGAATATTGCGGCACTTGATTTGACGCAGGTTGGCGGGTTGAGCTCGACACAGATCGGCAGGCTGTCATCGACGAACCTGTCGGCACTTGATCCTTCCCAGATCGGATCGCTGACGACGACGCAGCTTGCTGGTTTGGCCGTCACGCAGTTATCGGGATTGAGCACGACCAATGTGGCAGAGTTTGCTGATACGCAACTGGGCAGCTTCACGACCACACAGATTGCGGCACTCGGCGTGACTAATTTCGCTTCACTGTCGGCTGCGCAGGTGGCCGGCCTGTCCACGACCCAGGTTTCGGCACTGTCCGTCACCATGATCCGTGGCCTGGATGAAAGTGACTTAGCGGAATTTGCCGATACGCAGATCTCGGCGCTGACATCGACACAGGTTGGGTCACTGTCGACGACCATAATCAACACGCTGTCGGGTACCGAAATTGCAGCCCTGACGTCGACCCAGATCAGCGGGCTGACTGTCACGCAGATCGACAACCTCACGACAACCAGCATTTATGCAATGACGTCGACACAGGTCGCCGGATTCTCCGGGACGCAGATAACGAGCATGGATACCGACCAGTTGAACGCGTACGTCGAAGTCAGCTACTAACGTACTTCAGGTGCTCGCCGGGTCCCTGAGCAGGGGGCCCGGCGTTAGCGAAGTTTAAAGGCAAATCAATCAGACACTGGACTTCCCAGAACGGGAAGTTTCTTGCGCCTGGACGGACCTGGCGCAAGGCCCGCAAAATGCGCGAGCTTGCCGAATGACCGATGTATCCTATGTGTCTGCCCTGCAAAAAGTTGCGGCTGGTACCCTGCAGGTTGGTGAGCTGGTGGATGTCGCCAGCAAGCTGACTGGCAGTAGCAAGCAACTTGAAGCCCGCCAGCTCTACCAGGTCTGGCTCACCCACAACAGCAAGCATCCCCTGTCCTATGTGGTGCTGTTCAATCGCTCCGCGCTTGACTCGCAGGCTGGGGACACCAAGGCTGCGATGGAGGCCTTGCAGGCGGCGCTTGCTGTCAATCCGGATTTCCTACCTGCCTATATCAATCTGGGTGGGTTCCTGGAGCGCTCCGGCTCACCAGACAAGGCCGTTGAGTTGTGGCGTGCCGGCGTGAGCCGCGCGCAGACCGTGACAGGGGCAGGGGTTTCATATGTCGTCACTGCACTCAAGCAGATCGCGCGGGTCCTGTCGGACAGGCAGCAGATCGAGGGTGCCGAGGCTGCCGTGCATCAGTGTCTCGAGATTTCGCCGGAGCAGGGTGACCTGATCGAGCAGTATGTTGCTCTCAGACTTGCCCAATGCAAATGGCCCACGGTTGTTGCGTCCGAGCGTTTGCCCAGCAAGAACCTGGTTCGGGGCATTCATCCCCTTTCGACGGCGGTCTACACGGATGATCCGCTTCTGCATCTTTCCTCCGCAGAGCGTTATGTCCGGCACTCGACGCATGAAGGCGTGTTCAATGCCGAGTTCGATCGACGTCACGCGCCCATCGACATCAAGAAACGTCGGATGCGCGTTGGCTATATATCGTCGGACCTGCGTGACCACGCGGTTGGCTATCTGATGGCGGAGTTCTTCGAGCTTCACAGCCGTGAAGAGTTCGAAGTCTTTGCCTATTACTGCGGACCAGAGTCGGACAGCGCCCTTACGCGCCGCATCAAGGCGGCAGTCGAGCACTGGAGCGATATCCGCAAGATGTCGGATGACGAGGCTGCGCGAAAAATCGCTGCTGACGGCATCGACATTCTGGTCGATGTCAATGGACATACACGTGATGCAAGGATGGGCGTGTTCGCGCGACGGCCTGCTCCGATCATCGTGAACTGGCTGGGTTATCCCGGAACGATGGGAACGCCTTATCATCATTACATCGTGGCGGATGACTGGATCATTCCGAAGGGATCGGAGAATTTCTATTCCGAGAAGGTCGTGCGGCTGCCATGCTATCAGCCCAATGACCGCAAGCGAACGGTTGCTGACCAGCCGCCCAGCCGGAGCGATGCCGGGCTGCCGGAATCCGCGTTCGTGTTCTGCTGCTTCAATGGCACGCACAAGATCACGCGTTTTACGTTCGAACGCTGGATGGAAATCCTGCACGAGGTTCCGGAGAGTGTTCTCTGGCTGCTGGACACGACAGAAGAGACGAAGACGCGCCTGCGCGAGCATGCAGTTTCCAAGGGCATTGGCGGTGAGCGGCTGATCTTTGCACCGAAGATGCAGAACGCCGCGCACCTTGCCCGCTACGCGCTGGCGGATGTCTTTCTCGATACCGTTCCCTATGGCGCGCACACGACGGCGAGTGATGCCTTGTGGATGGGTGTGCCGGTGCTTACGCTTTCGGGACGCAGCTTCGCGTCGCGTGTGTGCGGCAGCCTTGTCCGCTCTGCGGGGATCAAGGAACTCGTTGTGCTGACGCCCGAGGCCTATGTGAAGAAGGCCATTGAACTGGCGCGGAACAAATCCCAGGTGGAAGCGTTCAGGACGAAGCTCTTGCGCAATCGCCTCAAGTGCGACCTGTTCAACATGGACCTGCTCGTCGAAAGCCTCGAAGGGCTTTACCGCGAGATGTGCGAGGATCATCGCCAGGGGCGGCTGCCGCTGCCAGACCTGCGCAATCTTGACCGTTATCTGGAAGTGGGCCTCGGGCTTGACCATGAAGGCCAAGAACTTCTCGCCGTTGCGGATTATGAGCGGCTCTACAAGGATGGATTGATGCGTCAACATTGGGCTCGTCCCATTGCCGCAGATGCACGCCTGTGGAGTGCAAAGGATATCGAAACCGCCGAGCGGGCGCTTCGCACCCAGGTGCAGCCTGTAGCGGAAACCGTTGTTGAACAACCCGTCAGGAAAAAGCTGGCGGCCCGCCGATGAAACGCGACTTCATTTCGATCCTGAAGGCGCAAGGTGCGTCTCCCCGCAGCCTGCTTGATGTGGGAGCGCACCTGGGCGCTTTCGGAAAGAGCTTCAAGGCCGCGTTTCCGGCGTGCGTGCCAACGCTGATCGAGCCCAATCCGCATTGCGGCGCGGAACTTGCCGAGACCGGGTTTGAGGTCCATCTGGTTGCCGCTTCCGATACAGAAGGTGAGGGCGAACTCTTCCTTACGCGGGAATGGCTTCAGTCGACAGGATCGTCGCTCTATCGCGAGAATACCGATTTCTTCCGTGATGAAGCGGTCCTGAAGCAGACCATCCGCAAGGCGCGGATTGATGACCTGTTCCGCGACAGACAGTTCGACTTCGTGAAAATCGACACCCAGGGTTCGGAACTCGATGTCCTGCGTGGCGGGGCCAAGGTCCTCAAGCGGGCGCAGTACATTCTCATTGAAGTTTCATTGGTCAACTACAATGAAGGTGGCGCCAAAGCCGAAGAAGTTTTCGAAGCCCTCGACCAGATGGGGTTCCACTGCACGGAGGTGACCGAGTTCCATCGGCTTCGCGGGATCCAGAATGGCGGACTGCTCCAGATTGATGTGCTGTTCGAGCCGCGTCGCCAATCAAAGCCCTCACACCTCAGGCCCGTCGCGCAGGAAGTGGTGATGCCGGACCCTGGTGCCCTGAGCCGTCTCGCGGAGCGCCTGCTTTTGGAAGGGAAGGGTGCAGAGTCGCTCGCGATCCTCGAGCACCTTGCGGTTGTTCATGAAGACAATGTCCAGATCCTGCGTCAGTTGATCAGTGTGCTCAATGCCGAAGGGCGCCACCTTGAGGCCGTCGAGAAACTTCTCGCGCTAAAGCTGCTGGTTCCGAGTGTGGCTGACATCATCGCGGATGTGCAGGCGCAACTGCCCGTGGCGATCGAGAAGTTCAATGCCTGCCTGGCGCGCGGAGATGTGGTTGCGGCGGAAGCCTTTGCTTCCGGTTTTGCGCGCCTTGTGCCGGGGAATGCGGCGCTCGTCAGTTCAGCCATGTCCTGCAACGTCGCACTGGGGCGGATCGAGCGAGCGATCGGGTTTGCCAATAACCTGCTGATGCTTGATCCAGACCACGAAGCTGCAAACGCCCTGCTGGCGCAATTTTCGGCGTCCAAGGCAACGGCTGATCAGATGCTGGCGCAGCGGGTGAAAAGCCTTCAAGGTCCGCTGAATGGTCAGCATGCCCTGGTGCGCATTCGGGACATCCATGACCTGGCCGGCGAAATTCTCTGCGCGCCGCTGGATCACGAACGAACGCAGCATGTCCGCTCGCTTCTGGAGGCTTCGTCACGGATCGAGTTTGATGCGCCTGAAGGGACTGACCTTGCTGGCTGGATGAAGCACTATCGCCTGGCGCTTCAGGCGCTGGACCTGCCCATGATGCTGGCTGAAACGCCCAAGACAATGGCGGAGGAACCGGTCACGCTCCTCAGTTCGGTCGGCAAGGCCATGGACTGGCCGAAAGTGCAGGCGCACGCGCGCAAGCTGGGTGCAAAAGTCGTGTTCTCGGTTGCGGCCGATGAATCCTATGTCGAACTCTATGCGCGCTGGTACATCAAGTCGGTACTCAAGTACTGTGATGATCCGTTTCTGATCGTTGTCCACGTGATTGGTGGTTCGGAGCGGCTGAAATCGATCGCCGCGAGCCTGGGGATCACGGATCCGCGGGTGATCTATAGTGGTGATGATTTCGATGCAGAGGCCGTAACCACGCGTTGCTTCGATACACCGCCCAAGAACCTGATCCCGCGCCCGGTGGCCCACTTCCAGAGCATTCGCTTCCTGCGGCTGGGTACCCTTCTTGAGAAGCTTGAGCTGCCGGTTTTTGTCTCGGACATCGACCTGCTGCTGCAGCGTGGCGTGAAGGACCTGCTTGAGCGCTGCGCTGACGCGGACATTGTCTTCAACGAGAATACGGGAAACAAGAATCCGGGTTCGCGGCTGACGGCAAACCTCATGCTGGCGCATCCGACGCGGGAGGCGGGTGTCATGCTGCGCTTTCTCAGGGCCTATCTGACCAAGGCTCTTGGTGGTGCTGAGGTGTCACGCTGGATCGACCAGTTTGCGCTGACCATGGCGCGCCATCATGTGCAGCTTCATGCGCCCGGTGCAAACCTGCAGTACT
>JBILMZ010000215.1:0-5942 GCA_044375275.1 Micropepsaceae bacterium
CCAGCGAACCTTCATTCCCGCCGCTGCCGAATTTCGATGTTCCGCCACAGCAGCCGTTCGAGCCGCTATCGTCGCCGCCCGAACAGATGGTGCCGCCGTCATCCATGGGGCGGCGTGAACCCCGAACGGCCCGATCACGCGGCATGGTTGGCCTGATGATCGGCCTGGGCGCGCTATCGCTGCTGCTTGTTGTTTTCTTCTCGTTGCCGCGAGAGATCGCCAGCCTGCTGCCACAGACGATCAGCATCTACAACGCACTCGGCATTGAAGTGAACAAGAGCGGCTTCAAGATCGTCGCGACCCAGACACAGGAAATCGCGAATTCGATCCCGATCATCGTCATCAAGGGCGAACTGATCAATGAAACCGACTCCGAGCTTGCAGTGCCAAGCGTTCGCATCTCGGTCCGTGATCGCAACAAGAAGGAACTCCATCACTGGATCGTGAAGGCAGACCAGGAACTGGTGGGGCCAAGAGGCAAGGGTTCCTTCAGCGCACGCCTTGAAAGCCCGCCTGCCGACGCCGTCGACCTGGAAATGCGACTCGCGCGCGACGGAGAGAATTGATGGATGAGGCGGGGTTCAAGCCTCTCTATTCATCTGCGGAAATTGCGAACCGGTTGAATGTTCTGGCCAGCGATATCGCCGGCAGGATGCCGCGCGATTTCGTGCTGGTCGCGATCCTGAAGGGCAGCTTTGTTTTTGCTGCGGATCTGGTTCGCGCCCTGGTGCAGGTGAACACCAATCCCGACGTCGATTTCATGATTCTCTCAAGCTACGGAGAAGGCCTGAAAACGTCCGGAAATGTTAAACTTTTGCGAGATACCGAGATTTCCGTCGAAAACAGGCATGTCTTGCTTGTGGATGATATTCTCGACAGCGGCCGAACGCTCGAGTTCGCGCGAGCCCATGTTTTGGCCCGGGGAGCCAAAACGGCAAAGGTTTGCGTGCTTTTGGAGAAGGCCGAGGGACAGGGGCGGCAGCGCTGCGAGGCCGATTTTGTGGGTTTTGCTTGCCCGGACGCCTTTGTCGTAGGGTACGGCATGGACCACGCGCATAAATTCCGTGGACTGCCCCACATCGCTATTTTATGTGAATAGCGGAACTGGAACACGACGGATGGCGAAAATCCTGATCGCTGAGAATGAGCTTGCGCTCAGGGAGTTTATCGCCCGGGGGCTCGAACAGCGCCGCCACAAGGTCACCATGGCGCAGGACGGGTCGGAAGCGATCGACCTGCTGAAGAAGCACAAATACGACCTTCTGCTCACCGACATCGATATGCCCATCATGGACGGCATCGCGCTCGCCCTGTCGGCAGGGAAAGAATATCCCAAGATGAAGATCATCATCATGTCCGGTCATGAGCACCAGATCGAGCGGGCGCATGGCCTCAGTGATCTCGTCTACCGGGTCATATCCAAGCCCTTCACGATCGCGAAGATCTGTGAAGTCGTCGATGACGTCATCTCGTCTCGCAAGTCAGGCTCAAAAGCGCCGGAGTAGGCGCTCGATGTACTCGAGCTCGGCATCCGGACGCCCGCGTTCAGCTGCGCGTCGCTGAAGCTCTTTCAGGATCTCGCGCGCTTTCTGGATATCGCTCCGGTCGGGGACCTTCACGGAGTTTCCGAAGTTCGGACCACTGGTCGACTGCGGACGCCCGAACGGATCTTCGTTGTCACCTGCACCCGGTCCGGCTGAACCCGGGACAGTCGCGCCGGGCCCCGCCATCTGCTGCATCATCTGCTGGGCAAAGGACTGGCCGCCCTTGCGCAGCTCCTCGATGGCCTTCTGCTGGCTCTTGCCGGCCGGTCCAAGATCGCCGGCGCCAAGGGCGTCCGAAGCTTCGTCCATGGCATCCTGCGCACGCTTGAGAGCTGTCGCGGTTTCGGGGTTTTTCATCATCTGCTTGATGATGGGCGTAAGCTCGTCACTCAGCTTTTCCTGGCTGCCCTTGAGAGGTGAGGGCCGCTTCTCCGGCATGCCTTCGTTGGATTGCTGCTCGCGGAACGTCTGATCCATGAGTTCCCGCTGCCGCGACAGGATCGATCCCATCTGCTCGAGGGCCTTCGCAGCCTGTTGCTGCTCGGGAGACATCTTGCCGCCTCCGGCGGTCTGCACGCTTTCCAGCAGGTTCAGCAATTCGCTGAGCTTTTGTTGGGCGGCAGCAGTTGCACCTTGTCGTGCAAGTTCCTGGATCTGGTCCATCATCGCCTTGAGGTCTTGCGGACGGAGGATCTGCCCCTTCTGGTTCTGCAGCACAGGGTTCTGGATATTGGCTTTCTCTGCCATCGCCTTGAGACTGCGCTCCAGGGCAGACCTCAACTGCGCCATGAGACGCTCGATCTCTTCATCCGGAGCGCCCTTGGCCAGCGCATCCATCAGCCGCTTCTGGATGTCCCGAAGTTCGGCTTGCGCCTGTGCAACGTCACCTTCCTCCACCCGAACGGCAATGTCCCAGAGGAATTGCTGAGCCGAGGCGATGCGGTTGGGGTCCAGATTGTTTGCATTGACCCTGATCCGGTGGACCTCATAGGCGACAGTGCGGAGCGCGAGATAAAGGCTGGTGTCCGGGGTGAAGCGTTCGGGAGCCAAGGTAAGGGCATCGAGCGCCTTCGCGACAGTTCCGCTCGATCTTGGGTCACGCGCCAGATTGCGGCGTTGCTCGATCAGGGCGCGCGCGAGCGGTTCGGTGAAGCGTCGCTCCGGCAGGGTGATCACGACAGCACGGGATTTCGCACTCTGCCCAAGTTCATCCTTTGCCGTCAGATGGACCTTGACCTTGAGGCCCGCCCAGACGTGGGCAGTGAGATCCTTGAAGATCATGGCGTCGCCCGAACGCGCCGGCGCGGGAGGCAAGGGGAGGTCGATTGTCAGTGGGCGCGGGGCTTCACCAGCGCTCGTCTTCCCGGCCAACTCGATCACGGCCAGCGCTGACTTCACCCCGAAATCATCCTGCACGGCGTAATGAAACCGCAGGGACTGCGCCTGCGTGACGGACAGGGGCGACTTGAAGGAGATCTTTGGCGGAAGGTCAGGGGCAGTCTCAAATCGCCAGGCCCCGATCTGGGACGCGTTCATCGACAGCTTCACCGTCATGCTGGAATCAATGACCAGCTTCGCGTCGCGCGCATCGCCCCCCGCGGGCAGGAACTCGGGGCGGGCTTGCTTGGGGACGGGCCCACCAATCGCCGAGGCCCTGAGCACGGCAGAGGCCGCACCGTGAGTGCGCACGGTCAGGATTGAACCCGAAGGCACACGTATCGCTGCGTCATCGTTTGCACGGGTAAGCGCTGTCAGGTGCTTTGGCGCTTCGCCGGTATAGGCCGGCGGTGTGACCCAGGCCTCGATTGAAGCCGGCACATGCCCCTGGGCGAGCCCAGGCGACAGGGCAGTCGCCAGCCGGGATGGAATCTCCTGCCAGTTGGCAATGCCAAGCACGACGATGGCTAGCCCCAGCAGCACCCGGATGGCATGAGGGTCCTTGGCCGTGAGCGAAAGGGCAGGCCACGCGACTTTCAGCCTGCTGAGGTGGGCAAGAACCCAGCGCTGATGCGCCCGCCAGAGCTGGCGCGTGTCATTGTCGGCAATGATGGCAGGCTTGTCTTCAAGCGCACTCAGGGGCCTGTGCTCGAGCCCGCTGGACTGTTCCAGATGACGCAGGGCCTGCGCATGTGTCGGGATGCTGGACTGCCTCAGCGACCAGGCAATCGACCAGCCGACTGCGCCCAGAAACCCGGTGAGGATCAGGAGGTGCAGCCACTCCGGCAGGTAAACGAAAACATTGGCGAGGGCGAGCACGACAAAGAACGCGATGAAGCCGCCGGCAGGCCAGACAATCGGATAAAGACGTTCTGCGGCCAGTGAAGCCCAGCTCAGAAGCACATGCCGACGCACTTCCCGCGGCAGACCGGGAAGCGGCTCGTCAGGGCTCTTGTCGGTCTCGGGCGTCACTCGTCACTCGCGGTTTCAGAAAGCCAGACAGCATTCTGGTACGGATCGCCGTTCAGCGAAGCCATTCCGGTAAGTGTTCCCGGGCAAGCATCTCCTCGACAGTCTGCCGGGGCCGTGTGACGGCAAAATGGCGTCCGCTCACGATGACCTCGGGTACCAGGGGCCGTGCATTGTAGCTTGAAGCCTGAACGGCGCCATAGGCCCCAGCCGACAGGATGGCGACAAGCTCTCCGGCTTTCGCGGCCGGAAGCTCACGATTTCGTGCAAATAAGTCGGCGCTTTCGCATACCGGCCCCACCACGTCGTAAACCCTACTTTCAGTATTTTTGGGCTCTGCGACCGGGATGATGTCGTGGTGGGCGTCATACATGGCAGGTCTGACGAGGTCATTCATCCCTGCATCCAGGATCATGAAGTTGCGTTCATCCCCGCGCTTCACGTACAGGATTTGTGAAACGAGGATGCCCGCATTGGCAGTGATCAGCCGACCCGGCTCGACAATGAGTTCGGCGTCCAGCCCGGCAAAGGCCCCCCTGACCACGGCACCATAACTTTCGGGCAGCGGCGGCGCGTCTCCGTCCGTGTAGGGAACACCCAGGCCACCACCCAGGTCGATGCGTGAAATGCGGTGACCGTCGGAACGCAGCTTGCGCACCAGTCCCGCCAGCTTTTCGAACGCTTCACGGAACGGGCCCAACTGCGTGATCTGGCTCCCGATATGCACGTCGACACCGGCCACTTCTATTCCCGGCAGTTTTGCAGCATGGGTATACGCGGCCTCTGCACGGTGCCAGGCAATGCCGAACTTGTTCTCGGCCTTGCCTGTCGAGATTTTCGCATGGGTCTTTGCGTCAACATCAGGGTTGATGCGAAGTGCGATGGAGGCGCGCTGCGAGCGCGAACTGGCAACCTCGCTCAGGACATCAAGCTCTTCTTCGCTTTCGACGTTGAACTGCTTGATGCCATGGCCCAGGGCCAGCGCCATTTCATCGCGGGATTTGCCAACGCCGGAAAACACGATCTTGGACGCCGGAACGCCGGCGGCGATGGCGCGCTTCAGTTCGCCGCCGGAGACGATGTCGGCGCCGGCACCAAGGCGTGCGAGTGTCCTGATGACGGCAAGGCTCCCGTTGGACTTGACCGCAAACGCAATCAGTGTCCCGGTCGGGAGCGCGGCTTCAAGCACGCGGTAATGCCGTTCAAGCGTCGCCGTCGAATAGCAATAGAAGGGAGTGCCCACGTCGCGGGCGATCTCGCTCACGGCCACGTCTTCAGCGTGAAGTGACCCGTCCTTGTAATTGAAGTGGTTCAACTGTGTGCCCGCGCCGTTTCAGTTTCAGCGCTGCTGCATGCTGGATGGCTTGGGCGGCTCAAGCGGGCCTTTCTTGCCGCAGGCGGACACGCCAACGCCAGCTACGAGCAAAACCACCATCAGAATTCGTGCCGTCATTTAAGTCGCTCCTGCCAAAAGTGAACCTGCTCGCTGACGCGTGCGGGTGAAGTGCCACCAAAACTTGTCCGGCTGGCCACCGACGCATCGACCGTCAGGACGGACATTACATCGGCAGTGAGGCCTCGCTCAACAGATTGCATGTCCGCAAGGCTGAGTGCCGAAAGTCCGCAGCCCCGCTGCTCAGCCATGGCGACAATCCGCCCTGTAATGTGGTGGGCTTCGCGGAATGGTTTGCGAAGGACGCGGACAATCCAGTCTGCGAGGTCCGTGGCGGTCGAAAACGCGTCCCCGGCGGCATTGCGCATGGCCTCTTCATTGACGCGCAGGTCGTCAAGCATGCCGGTCATGGCCGCGAGGGACAGTTCCGTGGAGTCTGCGGCATCGAAGGTCGCCTCCTTGTCCTCCTGCAGGTCCTTTGCATAGGCCAGGGGCAGGGCCTTCATGACCCCCAAGAGCGTCACCAGTGATCCGGTGACCCGCGCCGTCTTGCCCCTGATGAGTTCGGCGGCATCGGGGTTCCGCTTCTGCGGCATGAT
>JBILMZ010000216.1:0-5916 GCA_044375275.1 Micropepsaceae bacterium
CACCGGCCTGACGCAGCGCACACCCGAGCTGCTGGCCAAGGAAATCGCTCGCTGCCGCCAGATGACGGACAAGCCGATCGGCGTGAACCTGACCTTCCTGCCGGCGCTGACGCAGCCAGACTATCCCGGCTACATCAAGGCCATCATCGAGGGCGGCGTCAAAATCGTCGAGACTGCTGGCAACAACCCGGCCAAGTGGATGCCCGTCCTCAAGGAAAACGGCATCAAGGTTATTCACAAGTGCACATCCGTCCGCCACTCGCTGAAAGCCGAACAGATCGGCTGTGACGCGGTCTCGGTCGACGGCTTTGAATGCGGCGGTCACCCCGGCGAAGACGACATCCCGAACTTCATCCTGTTGCCGCGCGCAGCTGACGAACTGAAGATCCCGTTCGTCGCCTCCGGCGGCATGGCCGACGGCCGCAGCCTCGTGGCCGCACTTGCCATGGGTGCAGAAGGCATGAACATGGGCACGCGCTTCATTGCGACCAAGGAAGCACCCGTCCACGAGAACGTGAAGAAGGCGATCGTCGCCGCCAGCGAACTCGACACGCGCCTCGTCATGCGTCCGCTGCGCAACACCGAGCGCGTGCTGAAGAACGCCGCCGTCGAACGTCTGCTCGAGAAGGAAAAGGCACTGGGCCCGAAGCTCCAGTTCCAGGACATCATCGAGGAAGTCGCCGGTGTGTATCCGAAAATCATGACCGACGGCGACATGGAAGCCGGCGCCTGGTCATGCGGCATGGTCGTGGGCCTCATCAACGACATCCCTACCTGCAAGGAACTGATCGACCGGATCATGAAAGAGGCCGACGACATCATCACAAAGCGCCTCGCCCGGTTCGCTTAGAAACGTGCGACCACAACACGGGGCGGTCCGAACCAACAAGGACCGCCCGACATGAAGTGCTCGACCTGCCACGCGGAAAATCCGGATCGCGCGAAATTCTGCGTGGAATGTGGTTCAGCATTCGCCTCCCGATGCGCGTCTTGCAACGCTGAACTGATCGCAGGCGCCAAATTCTGCGCCGAGTGCGGGACAAAGGTGGGAAGCGCCAAGCCCGCACCAACACCAGCCCCCCGCGAAACCCCCAAACACCTCGCCGACAAGATCCGCCAGTCAAAAGCTGCCGTCGAAGGCGAGCGCAAGAAAGTGAGTGCGAACTGCGCTGACGTGAGGGTTTCGATGAAGTTTGGCGAAGCTCCGATTTCGTTTCAATTCTCATTTATCTCGGAGAGGCGGAGTTGGTTCATGTCATCGGTGCAGAAATCTGCAAGGCCCACTCTTCGTCGTGTTGTGCAAATCTTTCTCTCCCTTTTATTGTTGGTCTCGTCGCCTGCTGTTGCCCATGATTGGGATCCGCTGTTGATGACACCAACTGAATGTTCGGAATCCGAGTTCTATGCGTCGTATCTTCGAACTAAAATGTCGTGGCAATGCGCTACGCTGAGTACCAGCGAGAATCCAGATGGTTCAGGACGAGGACTTAACATTGCTGTTGCCATTCTAAACCCACTCGACAAGAGCAAAGCCTTGCGTACGCCTACCGTCGTTGTTCACGGGGGGCCAGGGGTTGGCATTGTTCGAGATTGGTGGTCCTTTGGCAGCTATGCCCTGCTCGAGGATGGTCCACTCATCCTTTTCGACCAGCGTGGCGTCGGACAGTCCACGCCGAGACTGTGCCCCGAGCTTGACGACGATAACCCAGAGCTCGACATTGCGTCCGCGGCCCAACTTTTCCGGCACTTAGACGAAGGTTTTGAACGCTGCGTCGAGACCTTGCAGGCAGACGGGTTCAATTTGTCGGCCTACGGCACGCAGGCGACAGTGCGCGACATGGAAACGTTGCGCAAAGCGTTGAAGATCGAGCGATGGAATGTCTTCGGCACTTCCTATGGGACGGCGGTCAGCCTTGCCTACATCGCCCAGCATCCAACACGGATCAAAGCGGCAGTCCTGGATTCACTTTATCCGCCGGAGATGAACGGCTTTACAACGATGCTACCGGACTTCGTTCGATCTTTCGAAGCCATGATGCGCCTTTGCGCCACTAACGCACGATGCGCGACAAGGTTTCCCGACCTATCAGCCTCTCTGCGCAATTCGATCCGTAGCCTTGATCGACACCCGTTGACGGTAGATACGATCGATAGCAATTTCTCGGTAACGCGCCGCCGAATTTCCGGCAGCACGTTGATGGCAATTATTCATGCCAAGTTGATGTTCGCTCCGGAGTGGCACCACATCCCGCTCTTGATTTCCGATGCGGAGAAGCGATCTCCTTCGAAACGCCTTGCACGTGCTGCAGGAAGGTGGATAGAGGAAACGCAGGAACTACGCAACGCAGTCTACTTGGCGACCGAGTGCAGTGAGCGGGCACCCTTTGAGGATAAAACCGAGCTGAAACGACAAATCGCGAAATGGCCAGAATTCGCCGCTGCGCTTGGGACAGAGTCTTCCCTATCGCTTTGCGAACGATGGCCCGTCAAACGCGAGCAGTGGCAGACGCCACGCGGTTCGGGCGTGCCATCGCTTTTGATAGCAGGGGAATGGGACCCGGTCACACCTCCAGAGCAAGCCGAGCGCACGGCTGCTTTGTTAGGAGACCGCGCTCACTATGTTCTTATCCCGCGAATTGCACACGCACCCACATGGAGTGACCCCTGTGCCACCGAAATCATGCGTGAATTTCTTAGGCACCCCGAGAAGCGCCCAGCAACGCTGTGCGCACAGCAGTCACGGGCGCCGATACTAGCTACCCGCTTGATCGACATCGACACAACAACTGAACCCGTACCACTTTACACTTTGCTGCTGATCTTTGCGCTCGTCCTCTCGAGCGCCATCATATGGCCGATAGCTTGGCTGCAGGGTAGATTTGCTGGAGAGTTCAACACCATTCACTTCACGAAGCGTTCGGGTTTTTGGCTGACCGTGTCGGCAGTGGCGACACTGGTAGCCTTGTATCCGCTCGTCAAAATCGCATACTCAAACGACTTCCAATCGCTCACGTGGATGTACGATGGCATTCCCGCCGAAGCGTGGCCGGAATTCCTCTTACTCCCGATTTCGGTCGGCTTTGCAGGGACTGCCGGGTGGTTTTTCCTGCACGAAATCCGGAATGGGGTGGGATCAATTTTGCAACTGCTTCACCGAGGCCTCGTGTTTGCGTCTTTGATCGCGGTGGCGATGTATCTTTGGCGATGCGGTCTGTTGAGTGAACTTCCTTGGCACATCTTCGACGAGATCGAGCTCCAAACACTCCTCCATCTCGGAACAATTCCGGCTTCCTTGCCTTGAGCCGGGTCGATGGCCGATCAAGCCGCTGCCGCTGCCGAGTTGACGTGCAAACGACGCCTTGTTTGATTGCCAATTCTTCGTCGAGAATGCGAGAAAGTATATTGTTTGAATCTGCGTTGCTCAAACCGAGCCTTTCATTCGATGCGGGACGCACACTTGAGTTTGCGTATCAACTTGCTGGTTTGGAGAGAACCTGCTCAATGTTGATCAGATGAGATGTTCTACCTGCCAACACGACGTGGGTCCGGGCGCAAAATTCTGTGTCGAGTGCGGCGCAGCATTCACTTTGAGATGCGTGGCGTGCAACACTGAATTGCCGAGAACCGCAAAGTTTTGCGCTGAATGTGGCACTAAAACTGGTGCAACACCCGTAGCGCCACTCCGCGAAACCCCCAAGCACCTTGCCGACAAGATCCGCCAGTCGAAGGAGGCAGTCGAGGGCGAGCGCAAGCAGGTGACCGTCCTCTTCGCCGACGTGAAGGGCTCGATGGAACTCGCCGAGAGCCTCGACCCCGAGGCCTTCTCGAAAATCATGTCAAAGTTCTTCGCCATCCTCACCGAAGGCGTCGAACGCTTCGAAGGCTTCGTCGACAAGTTCACCGGCGACGGAATCATGGCGCTCTTCGGCGCACCGATTGCCCGCGAGGACCATGCCCAGCGCGCCTGTTATGCTGCGCTTCATCTGAAAGACGAGATCGCCCGCTGCGCCACGGAGCTCAAGCGCGAGCACGGCCTTAGTTTTTCCACCCGCATGGGCTTGAACTCCGGCGAAGTCGTCGTCGGCTCGATCAGCGAAGACCTGCGCATGGACTACACCGCACAGGGCCATACGGTCGGCCTCGCCCAGCGCATGCAGAACCTCGCCGAACCCAACACCTGCTTCGTCAGCGCCAACACGGCAGCGCTCGCCCGGGCGCAGGCGGTCACGGACGAATTCGAGATCAACGTCAACCTCGCAGACCTGAGTGAATGCCGTGCCCGGCTGGCACTGCAGCGTGGAGACCGAAACGCCGCCGCGGCCTTCCTTGATGCAGCGTTGAAGCTATATGAAGACATGGGCGCGCCGCTTCAGGCTGCGCGTCTCAGGAAGGAAATGCCCCAGTGACCCCCGATCCATCCCTCTTCCTCGCCGTCGCCCAGATCGCGGGCATCTTCGTCGGCTTTGGTGGCATCATTGGTTCTCTGGGAGACTTCCATGCCCGGACCGATGCCGCCAAGCTCCTGCAATCCGTAGTAACGCTCAGCCTTGGCGTCATGACGGCCGCTCTGATTCCAGCAACACTGATGCAGTTTCGCCTTGATCCACAAACGCTGTGGCAGCTGTCTTCGGCGGCCTTTTTGTTGCTCTTGTGCGTAGGCGGCACAATCGTCGTTCTATTCGATCCCGAGTATCAACAGTGGTTCCGCGAGCACATCCAACGCGCGCCACTGTTCGCGATGCTCTTCTGGATCGGTCTGGAGATTCCAATCCTGGTGTCGCTTTTTCTCGCGCTCTTCAGTGTTGTTCCGGAATGGTCCGAAGGATTCGTCGTGACCGCCCTGATGTTCAACCTGTTCCAGGCCGCAACGCTTCTCACACGCTTCCTCTTCGAAAAGCCGCGCGAATGATCTGACCCGTCACGCAATTGCCCCGCGGTCGACGTTGCTGCTAATACATCGCTATCAATAAAGGAGCACAGACATGTCCATTTCACTCTATGACATTTCGGTCGGCAGCTATCTGCAGATCGTAGGCGCCTTCGAAGGTGTTCTCGCCAAGGGGCTGGAGCACTTCAAGGCAAACGGCATCGACCCGAATGAAATCGTCGAGAGCCGGATGATCGCCGACATGCTGCCGTTCAAGTTCCAGGTCGCGGCCGTCGCACAGCATTCACTCGGCGCCATCAAGGGCATCCAGGGTGGCGTGTTCTCGCCACCCAGCGACATTCCGCCGGACTACGCAGGCCTCCAGAAGCTCATTGCCGACGCGCATGCGGGCCTGAAGGCGCTCACGCCTGCCGAAGTGAACGCATGCGAAGGCCGGGACGTGCTCTTCCAGATGCGCAACTTCAAAATTCCATTCGTGGCCGAAGGGTTCATTCAGTCCTTCTCGCTGCCGAACCTTCACTTCCATGCGACCACAGCCTACGACATCCTCCGCATCAAGGGCGTCAAGCTGGGCAAGCAGGACTATCTCGGCACGATGCGCATCAAGGGCCAGTAGCAGCTGCGCAGCTAGTTGTTCATCGCGCCCAGGCACGGCGCGCGATGCGCCATCCGAAATACATCATTGCTGCAAGCACACCTGCAGCAATGACCAGCACCCACCAATACGCACTGATCTGTTTCTTGATCGCGTTCGTGGCCACCTGCTTCTGGACGTCATAGCCGGGCGGGAGGGGAAGGACACCCATGCGCTTCTCATACGCGGCGTAGTCAGCCTGCATGGACGCAAAGAGCTCTGGCTTCTCGGTCGACAGGTCGCGCGTCTCGCCCGGATCGGTCGACAGGTCATAGAGGTGCCACGCATTGTCGCCATGGGGCGGTGCGTAACGCACGATCTTGTACGTGCCGCGATAGAGCGCCGCGTTGCCGGACACTTCCGTGCCAACCACTTCGTCAGGCCCCCGGACAAC
>JBILMZ010000217.1:0-5849 GCA_044375275.1 Micropepsaceae bacterium
GTCGATGCGGCCGCCCACAAATCCCGCGGTCGCGCCATACAGGACGCCGATCACGAGGGCGACGAAGGTTGCGACAAAGCCGATGGCCAGCGAAACGCGACCGCCCATCATCGTGCGAATGAAGAGGTCGCGACCATTGGCATCCGTACCGAAGAGATGCCCTTGTCCAACCGCGGTGGGGCACTGTTCAGCCTGGCTTCCAAACAGGGCAGTCATGCCAAGATAGTCCGGCGGCGGGCAGGAGATGCGGTCGAAATAGGCCTCATCAAACGGATGGGGCCAGAAGTTGGGCATGATGACGGACATCAGTCCGATCGATGCCAGGACGATCATCGAGGCAACGGCAGCCTTGTTGGCGAACAGGCGACGCCGCGCATCCTGCCAGAGGCTCCGACCCTTGATTTCCTGCATGGGCTGGGTGGTGGCCATCATTCGTACCTGATCTTCGGGTCGAGCAGGCCGTAGAGGACGTCTGCCACCAGGTTGAGGAGGATGACGAGCGACGCATAAAGGATCACTACGCCCATCACCAGGGTGTAGTCACGCTGCAGCGCTCCATTGATGAAGTACTTTCCGATGCCTGGCAGGTTGAAGATCTGTTCGACAACGAGCGAACCGGTCACGATGCCGGCCGTGGCAGGACCCAGGTAGCTGACAAGGGGAAGGATGGCAGACCGCATCGCATGACGCGTGATGACCATGCGTTCCGGCAGGCCTTTGGCCCGCGCGGTGCGTACATAATTGGACCTGAGGACTTCGATCATGCTGCCGCGCGTGAGGCGCGCGATCACGGCGATCTGCGTCAGCGACAGGCTGATGATCGGCAGCACCATGTTGGCAAGCGCCCCCTGGTTCCACCCGCCAACAGGCAGCCAGCCCAGATTGACGCCCAGGATCAGGGTCAGGATGGGCGCCATGACAAAGCTTGGCACCGTGATGCCGACCATGGCGATCGTCATGATCGAGTAGTCGCTGAGCTTGTTCTGCCGGAGCGCCGCGATGGTGCCCAGGGTCAGGCCGATCGATGCCGCAAGCAGCATGGCCGAAATGCCGAGGATGGCGCTGACCGGTGCGCCGTCCTTGATCAGTTCGGCGACCGTGAAATCCTTGTATTTGTAGGACGGACCAAAATCCCCGACCATCAACTTGCCGAGATATCCGCCGAAGCAGCGTGTTTGCCGCCCCTGATCATTCACGTATTTCTCGCCGTCGTACTTCAGGCCTGCCTTGGCCGCTTCGGCAGCCATGCCGACATGATCACCCGTGATGAACGCCCGGCACACAAGCCCATTCACGTCGACGAACTGCTGGAGCAGCGGCTTGTCGAGATCATACGCCGCGAGGATGTTCTTCTCGATCTCGGGCGGAAGCTTCCGCTCCTGGTCGAACGGGCCGCCTTTGGCCATTCGCATCAGGAAGAAGGCCATGATGATGATGATGAGAAGGGTAGGTATGGCGCCGAGCAATCGGCGCACGATGAAACGCAGCATGTCGACCGTTGATTCCCTACCTCAGCAACGCTTCAACCAACCATAGCAGCACGCGCGCAGGAATACCTGCGCAAAGCATGCCAACCACCCCTCGTGTTCAAGTTCTGCGACAGCCCGTGAAATGTCAATGTGCGCAAATTGCCGATAACCCATATTTCACTAGTGAATTCAATGCGTTAAGCAGGCGGGCCGCCGAAAACCAGAATTCGTCTCCCCCAAAAGCGGAGCTTTAGGGGGAGTGCCTGCAAGCCCAAGGCTTGCAGGCGAGGGGGGCTGCACCAACATCGGCAGGTCCATGAACGCCCCCTCACCAGCTCCGCCCATCCGAAGTACACCCAAAGAACCGGCCTCAGTCCCTTGCCCTCTTCAAATGTTCACATTATGTTCTAAGCTGGAATTCACCCCCAACGAAGGGCAACCGCATGGACACAAACCCACCCACCAACACCCGAAATCCGCAGGATGAGACAGTGTCTGTCTCTTCCAGGGACACCACCCGTACCCCGGAGGAACAGCATTTCCTCGAATTGCTCTCGCAGGGCGTACCCGTGATCGACGCGTGCGAGCGCGCTGCGCTCACGCGCGCCACCGTCTACCGCCGCCGAAATGCCGACCTTGCCTTCGCCCGCCTCTGGGACGAGGCGCTACAGATGGCCGGTGACTTGCTCGAGGAAGAGGCTGACCGCCGCGGCCGCCATGGCTGGGACGAGAATGTCTGGCACAAGGGCCGCGTCGTCGGCACGCGCCGCCGCTTTTCCGACCGCATGCTGATGTTCCGCCTCAAGGCCGTGAAGCCCGACCGTTACGGCAAGCCAGGCTAGGGCGTCGCCAGCTCGGCAATCGCCACGGCGCGCTTCTCCGCCGCCGACATCTCCGCCGCCATGCCGATCAGCACCGCCCAATAGCCATCATCAGCCGTCACCTCCGTGGCGCCGCGCCCCTGCACCGCGCGCAGGAACGCCTGATGCTGGTAGTAGCTCGCGCCATGATGCGTGCCAGCCTTGAGGGCGGTGTCATCCACGGCAACATGCGTCGTCACGGGGCCTCTGGGCGAGCGCGGACTGAAGACGAGGTTGCCGTCAGGGATGAACACTTCCAGCTTGCCGGTATCGCCGACAGCCGCGATTTCTTCCTGGTTCTTCGAGCCTTCGGCAAACATGCACAGGTCCAGCATCGCTCGCACGCCATTGTCGAAGTCGACGATCGTGTAGGAATTGTCGATGATATCCGGCACCTTGCCATCATAACGCTCGTCGAGATGATTGACGTCCATCGCGCCGGAACAATAGACCCGCACGGGCTTCGCCTTCACGATCAGGCGCATGAGATCGAAGAAGTGGCAGCACTTCTCGACCATCGTGCCACCGGTATTCTTCGAGAAGCGGTTCCAGTCGCCGACCTTCTTCAGGAACGGGAAGCGGTGCTCGCGGATCGCCAGCATCTGCAGCCGCCCGACCTTGCCGGCATGGATGTCGTCGATGAAGCGCGCCGCCGGCGGCATGTAGCGGTACTCCATGCCCACCCAGAAGACGCCCTTGTGATGACGCGCGCGCTCCCGGATCTCGCGAACGTCGTCCAGCGTTGTTGCGAGCGGCTTCTCGCAAAGCACATGCTTGTCCGTCTTGAGCACGTCCCGCAGGATCTCGGCATGCGTGAAGTTCGGCGACGAGATCAGGACGGCGTCAATGGAAGGATCAGCAAGCATCGCGTGCCGGTCCGGATAGACCTTGACCTGGTCACGCAAGCCGTCGCCAAGGAAGGCCTGGGCCAGCTGGACGGATTGCGGCGTGGGGTCCGTGATCCCGGCAATCTGGGCATCGGGCATCAGCTTCAGGTTGTTGATGTGCTCGTAGCCCATCATGCCGGTACCAATCAGCCCGTATCGAATCTTGCCCACGCTTTCCTCCGCCTGTCGGCCCTTGTCACTGGGCGACGTTATGAGCCAAATACACCAAACAAAGGCGCGCGTGAAACCATGGCTTCTGCAATCAACCGCGAACTTGGCCAGTCAGGTCTTCAGGTCGGGCCGTTGGCCTACGGACTGTGGCGGTTTGTCGGGTCGGACATCAGGTCTGCCACCCAGCGCATCGAGACCGCGCTGGACGCGAGGCTGACCCTGATCGATGTCGCAGCCGTCTACGGCCTCGATTGGGGCGGGCAGGCCTTCGGCGAATCCGAAACCCTGCTGGGCAAGGTCCTGTCCGCAGCACCCGGCTTGCGCTCCCGCATGGTGCTGGCCACCAAGTTCGGAATCATCCCCGGCGTGCCCTATGACTCGGGTCGCGACGCGGTCATCAGCTCATGCGAGGACTCGCTCAGGCGCCTGGGCACGGATGTGATCGACCTGTTTCAGGTCCACCGCCCGGACGTCCTGACCCACCCGGCCGAACTCGCCGACGCGCTGACGACCCTGCGCCGGCAGGGCAAGATCCGCGAAGCGGGGGTCTCGAACTACAATGCCCGGCAGACATTGCTGCTCCAGCAGTTCCTCGACTTTCCGCTGGCAACGCTCCAGCCGGAGTTCTCGGCACTGGCCGTCGAACCCGCCTTTGACGGCGTTCTGGACTTCGCCATGTCGCGAAACATGACGCCACTCGCCTGGTCGCCACTGGCCGGCGGCAGGCTGGCGGCAGGCGACCCGGGCGCGGATCCAGCAGCAAGGCGCGTCGCAGCAAGGCTCGATGAGCTGGCCCGCGAGCACGCAACCACGCGCGCGGCTATGGCCATCGCCTTCGTGCTGCGGCACCCTTCGAACCCGGTGCCCATCATCGGCTCGCAGAGCCCCGAGCGCATCAGGTCGTCAGTCGACGCGCTGAAGGTCAAGCTGTCCCGCGCCGAGTGGTACTCGATTGTCGTGGCCGCACGCGGGGAGCCACTGCCATGAAGCCATGTGAGGTCTCCTGGTTCTCGGCGCTCTGTGATGACGACTACGAATATCTCGGCGTGCCCGACCCGGCGCTGCGTTCAAGCTATGAGCATTGCGGGGACATCGTGCGCGCAGCCGAGCGCAACGGCTTCGACAACATCCTGCTGCCCTCCGGCTACGCGTTGGGCATCGACACGGTCGCCTTCGCCGCGGCGATGGCGCCACAGCTGAAGCGCATGCGCCTGCTCGTGGCCGTGAGATGCGGCGAAGTCTGGCCACCACAGCTGGTCCGCCAGTTGGCCACGATCGACCGGATGCTGGGTGGGCGCCTGACGATCAACATCATCTCGAGCGAGATGCCCGGCGAAGTGCTGGCGTCAGCCCCGCGCTATGGCCGCACCGTCGAGATCATGAAGCTGCTGAAGGCCGGCCTGAATGGCGAGCGCCTGTCCCATCAGGGAGAGCACTTCCGCTTCGATCTCGATCCGCCGGGCGCGCGCACGCTCTCGGGCAAATGTCCGCCGCTCTATTTCGGAGGCCTCTCCGAAGACGCGCGCGAGGCGGCCGCCGAAGCTGCAGACGTCTACCTGATGTGGCCGGACCGCATGCCGGAGGTGAAGTCCATCATCGCCGACATGACCGCCCGCGCGGCGAGGCGGGGACGCAAGCTCAAGTTCGGCTACCGCGTCCACGTCATCGTCCGCGAGACGGAAGAGGAAGCGCGCGCCTGGGCGCGCCGCCTGCTGTCGCGGCTTGATGCCGATGCCGGAGACGCCATCCGCAAGCGCTCGCTGGACCACGCCTCCGTCGGCGTTCGGCGCCAGGCCGAGATCCGTGAGGCCGCCGCCGACGATGGCTTCACGGAAGAGCATCTCTGGACCGGCATCGGCCGCGCCCGCTCGGGCTGCGGCGCAGCGATCGTGGGCAATCCGGACCAGGTCCTGAAGAAGCTGAACGCCTATCGCGAACTCGGCATCGAGGCATTCATCCTGTCCGGCTATCCGCACCTGCAGGAATGCGATCTCTTCGCCCGCCACGTGCTGCCCCGCCTCGACCACGGCCCGCTGGACGTATCCGCCTAGCGCTGCTCGATGAGCGCCCGCACCGTGTCGATCTCCTTCGTCCGCGCGGCATCGTCCGCAGGTGGCGGCAGGAAGACATCCGGCAGCACACCCACCGCATCCACCGGCAGGTGTGGCAGCCGTTTGGACCGCGACGTCGCATAGAGGATCAGGCGCTTGCCCGAAGGCAGCTTGTGCGGCCGCAGGTTCGAATAGTCGAGCGCGCCCGCCGTGCGCCGGCCGAACAGCTTTACGTTCCAGGCCTGCTTCATCGCCAGCAGGAACTGCTCGCACGAACTGCCGCACTCCCGGTCGGTCAGCACGGCGACGCGCACCGGCCGCTTGCGGCGGGGTTCATCGGGATCGACCCTGGTCACGGTGTCCCCGAGGCTCGGATGCGGCGCGTAGGTACCCGGCGGTACCGCTCGCATG
>JBILMZ010000041.1:0-18918 GCA_044375275.1 Micropepsaceae bacterium
AGGCGACGACCGGCACGCTCGAGATGCTGGACCAGAACCTCGTACATCTCGACGAGCAGAAGCTGACACGCTTCAGGAACCGCCACATCGGCTTCGTGTTCCAGTTCCATCATCTGCTGCCCGATTTCACGGCGCTCGAGAACGTCCTGTTCCCCGCCGCCGCCAGCGCCGGCGCGGAAACGAAAGCCATGCGCGACCGCGCCAACCAGTTGCTCGACCGCGTGGGCCTGTCGGACCGCAAGACCTTCCGCACGCCCAAGCTCTCCGGCGGCCAGAAGCAGCGCGTGGCCATCGCCCGCGCCCTCATGAACCGCCCCGCCCTCGTCCTCGCCGACGAGCCCACCGGCAACCTCGACCGCGAAACCGCCGACCAGGTCCTCGCCCTCCTGCGCGACATGAACCGCGAGGACCAGACAACGTTTCTCATCTCAACGCACGACCCACACGTGGCAGCGTTCTGCGACCGCAAGATCGTCGTGGTGGATGGCAAGCTGGAGACGGGATAAGGCACAAGTCGCACTCCATTTCCATTGCACACCCACCCCCGTTTCTTCCCCCGCTTCAGCGGGGGAAGTGCCTGCGCGCTGCAAGCGCTGCAGGCGATGGGGGAACCTCAGAAGTTCAAACCTATGCGGGGAAACCCCTCCTGTCCAAAAGGGCGCGCCAGCCCCCTCAAACAACCGTCCCAAACAACCGCCCGATCCCCGCCGTCGCCGCCATCGCCAGCGCGCCCCAGAAGGTGACGCGCACCGTGGCGCGGACAACATCCGCGCCGCCTGCCTGCGCGCCGACGGCACCAAGCACTGCCAGAAATCCCAGCGACGCAACCGAGACCAACGGCACAAGCCAAGCCGACGGTGACACGATGACCATGAGCAGCGGCATCGCAGCCCCCACAGCAAACGTGGCCGCAGAAGTGAACGCCGCCTGCACCGGACGCGCCGTCGTCATCTCGAGGATGCCCAGCTCGTCCCGCGCATGCGCCTCAAGCGCGCCCTTCTGGGTCAGCTGCGCTGCCACCTGTTGCGCCAGGGCCGGCTCCACGCCTCGGCTGACATAGATGCCGGTTAGCTCGGCCAGCTCGAACTCCGCATCCTCGCTCAATTCCTTGCGCTCGCGCTCAAGGTCCGCCTTCTCGGTGTCGGCCTGTGAACTCACGGACACGTATTCGCCGGCCGCCATCGACATGGCACCCGCCACAAGCCCCGCGACGCCCGCCACGAGAACCTCCGACGGCCCCGCCGACGACGCCGCAACGCCCACGATCAGGCTCGCCGTGGAAACGATCCCGTCATTGGCGCCCAGCACCGCGGCCCTGAGCCAGCCGATACGCTGCACGAGGTGACGCTCTGTATGCGGAGGAAGGCGGCTCATCGCGGGGTTCTCCTGCTCGAAAGGATTTCGGCAAGGCGAAGATGGCATGAAAGGCAACACCCGCGCCTTGCGCCAGCGCAAACCGGTGAGCAGACGCCTATGGCACCTGACGCTCGGCGGCGCCTTCGCTCTCCGTCCGCGTCGCTTCCGGGGTCGGCGCGCCTTGCGCCCTCGCCTGCGGCCGCAGGTAGATCAGCCAGTAGACAAGCGCCACCAGCACCCCGCCACCCACGATGTTTCCGGCCGTGACCGGCACCAGGCTGGACGCCAGCAGGAACACGTCGATCGCTCCATCCCGGTGCAGCATGCCGACGGGCACCAGATACATGTTGGCCACGGAATGCTCGAAGCCCAGCACCACGAACGCCGTGACCGGCGGAATGATGACGGCCACCTTTCCCGAGACGCCGCGGGCCGCAAAGCACATCCAGACCGCAAGGCACACAAGGACATTGCACAGAACGCCCCGCACGAACGCCTGCTCGGGGCCGAGCGCAAGCTTGGACGCGGTGATCGCAATGGCAGTCTCGCCCACGGACCCGCCGCCCATGTCCAGCACGCCGGACGCATGAACCATCACCGCCATTCCGATCGCACCGAAAAGATTGCCGGCAAAGACGAGAGCCCAGTTCCGCAGCAAGGCAACCGTGCTGACCCGCCGGCTCGCCCAGGCCATGACAATGAGGCTGTTACCCGTGAAGAGCTCGGCCCCGCCTATGATGACGAGCACCAGCCCGAGCGAGAACGCAACGCCACCCAAAAGCCGCGTCGGACCAAACCCGAGCTCGCTCCCCGTGACGACCACGGTAAAAAACATCGCCCCAAACGCAATGAAGGCCCCGGCCAGCACCGCAAGGCTCAGCGTCTGCAAAAGCCCCAGCGCCACCTTTCGCGTCCCGACCTCCTCCACCAGCCGCGCAATCTCGCTCGGCGGCACGATGTTGAGGGGCTGGGGTTCGGTCATCGGCGGGAGTTTCCTTTGCGCGTGGCGATCCGTCCAGTTAATGCGAATCAGAGCCACGTGTACAGATTGGCGTCGGCTGACCGACAGAGCCCGTCATCGGCCCTCCTGTGTCGTGCTATGATCAAAACCGGACCTGTGCCATCAGGTCCGGTTTGACGAAAGGTGGCCATGCGCTAAGACGCAGGTCTGGTTCCCGAAACACGCGGACGAACCGGAAGGGGTAAGTCGCCGGGCGGCGGACCAGTCAGGCGAATAGTGGGGGCTTGTTGCAGAACGTGACAAAATCTGGAACCGCGACTGGCACGTCTGCGTTTGGCGGCACGTGGGAAAACGATCTCATCAGCGGCGCGGTCGTCGCGCTCGTCAGTCTTGTCTACAGCCTGTCCTTTGCCCTTCTCATCTTCCAGGGCCCACTCGCCGCCGGCCTGTCACATGGCATCGCCGCCGCGCTGATCAGCGCGGGCATCTGTACAATCATTATGTCCCTTGGATCTTCCTTTTCCAGGGCCGTGGGCGGACCCGACAGCGCCCCCATGGCCATCATGAGCGGCCTGGCCGCCTCGGTAGCCGCAAGCGTCACGGCTCCCGCGGCCTTGATTCCAACCGTCATGGCGTCCCTGCTGGTCGCAGCCGCAACAACAGGCATCTTTCTCCTGGTACTTGGCCTGCTGCGGCTGGAAGCCTGGATGCGATACATCCCCTACCCGGTGCTTGCGGGCTTCGTCGCTGCCGTCGGCCTCCAGCTCGCGGCTGGTGGAATCTTCGTCCTGACCGGACACCGCCCGGACGAAGTCAACGCCATGACCGAGACGACCACGATCATTCATGTCGCGGCCGGACTCTGCTTCGCCGGTGCCGCGGCGGCCACCCGCTTCCTGTCACGCTCCCACCTGGGCCTTCCGATCACCATTGTTGTCGCCTCGATCGTCATCTTCGCCGCCCTGCTGGCCCTGGACATCAGCCCGGACGAGGCCCGCGCCCAGCTATGGCTTCTCACCCCGCCTGAAAGCCGCGGCCCGTATCTGCCATGGCTCGTGCCCGAGAGCATCGACTGGTTCGCCGTGGCGTCCGGGGGCTCCGAAATTGCTGCCGGCGCAGCCATTGTCGCGATCAGCGTGATGCTGAACGGAACGAGCCTCGAACTCTGGTCCCGCCGCGGCCTCGATCTCAACACCGAGTTGCGCGTGAACGGACTTGCCAACCTGGCGTCCGGCATCGCGGGCGGCCTGCCGGGAAACCTGTCCTTCAACCGCACCATCCTGAACACGCGTGCTGGCGCCATGGGGAGACGCGCAGGGATGATTTCCGGCGTGATCCTGCTGGCGCTCGCGGTGATTGGCCCAGGCGTGGCGGGAGTCATTCCGACACCGGTCCTGGGCGGCTTGCTGATCTATCTGGGCCTCAGCGTCCTGGTTGATACATTCGCGCGCGCCCGGCACACGCTGGGTCCCGCTGACTATGCGTTCCTGGTCATGCTGGTCGCCCTGATCCTGTACCGCGGCTACTTTGAAGGCGTCGCGCTGGGAATCATTGCCTCGTGCATCCTCTTCGTCGTTCGCTACAGCCGCGTCGAGACCGTCCGGCATGACGTCACGCGGGAAAGCTTCGGCAGCACCGTAGACCGCACGCGCGAGGAGAATGAATGCCTGCGAACGGCCGGTTCCGGAATGCATATCCTGTGGCTTCGGGGCTTCCTGTTCTTCGGCACGGCCAACAGCCTCTACGCAGCGCTGGAACGCAGGATGCTCCACGGCAGCAAGGAACGGGTACGCCATTTCGTTCTCGACTTCAGTCGTGTGTCGGGGATCGATTCATCGGCGGTGTTCAGCTTCGCGAAACTGGCGCACCTTGCACGCGACAACGGGGCCACGCTGGCGTTCTGCACCCTGTCCCCGACAGCAGTGGCAGCGTTCCGCGCGGAGGGCCTGCTGCACAGCAGTGACAGGTTCGTGCGCGGGTTTCCGTCCCTCGACCAGGGCCTCGAATGGAGCGAGGATAAACTGTTGCAGGCCAGCGGACTCGCACCTGGCACACGCCAGTCGCCCATCGCTGATTGGCTGGCAGAGGAACTCGGCAGCGCGGAATACGCAACGCGCCTGCTGGCGATCGCCGGGTCAGTGGACATTCCCAAGGATGGCGACCTGTTCAGCCAGGACGACCCTGCTGACGCCCTTTACTTCATCGAGAGCGGCCGTGTTGCCGTCGTGATGACCGCCGCTGACGGCGCAAGGATCAGGCTGCGCAGCATGGCCCGCCACACGGTACTGGGAGAGATGGGACTTTACCGCGACTTGCGCCGCACCGCGACCGTGGTTGCGCTGGAGCCGACGCGCGTGCGCCGCCTGGCGAAGCAGCAGTTTCTTGACCTCAAGCTCTCTGATCCCGATCTCTGCGACGCTGTACACCGCATGGTCGTACGCACGCTCGCCGACCGGCTCGCCTTCGCCAACGCCTCGGTGGCAGCGCTGCAATAGACCGTCGCTGGCATGCGCAAGGCAGCATTGGGATAGCCGGGCCGGCAGCATTGCACCACCGGCCCGGAACTGGTTACCTCTACATGTCCAGCTCGTCATCCCGCTCTTCTTCAACGCCCGCCGGGGACGCCGAGGCATGCACGGCGACACCATCGACGACCAGAGCAGCGAGCACCAAGGCGGCGTCGCTGGAACGCCAGTCCTCGCCAAGTCCCACGGCTGGCCACACTTCGGCCTCGGTCGTGGCAAGCATGGACAGGAACTGCGCCGTGTCCGCCACGTCGCGATGAGCTGGCTTGCGGCGCTCGGCCTCTAGCGCATCCATCGCATAGCTGCGCGTCAGGCTCTCGTGCAGCGCCGCGAACGTCGCGGCACGGTCGAAGAGTTCAACCCCGGCCAGCACGCCATCGACGAGGAACACGGCACCCCGCTGTCCGGCGACAGGCGACAACGCCTTGGCGAAGGCACCGAGGTCACCGTCGAAGTCCTCGAACACCTCGTCCATGGCCATCGTCTCGGAGCCGCTGCCCATCGCCTGGAACTTGTCGGCCACGCGGTTCCACACATCCCCCTGGTCAGAATGCCGGGAGCCATCCCGGCGCATGCTGCGCGTAACATGGTGGGCCTTGCTCAGCTTGGCCGAAGCAAACATCATGTTGCGGCTGGGACTGAACTCGCGGCTCTCATAGCGCCACCGTCCCTGCTCCACGCAGCTCACCGGCACGACGGTTGCCGAGTTCGCGGCCAGAAGAAGGGACAGGTTGAGGACACGGTTCTGCCGCGCCCCGACAAGCTCCTGCCCGTCCACCGCCAGGAGCGGCTTGTCGGCACGGTTCTCCAGCAGCAGGTGCGGAACGCTTCCACCTTCCGAGACCTCCCGCACGCTGGCGAGACCCTCAGCCATCGCATCGTTGAGCAGGACATAGGCAGGTCCTGGCCTGTCGGCTCCCATCAGCGGCAGCATCGAAAGCTTGCGATGCGACCGCGCTTCGCCGGTGACCACGCCCTGAAGCAGATGGCCGGCAGGTTCCCGCCTCGCGGCGGGGTTCGTTCTTGCGTTACTCATTTCAGTCTCCTTTTTTCGTTTCAGACCACCTGTTCCCTCAGGAGATCTCCTAAAGGATCTCCTGAGGAACAGGTGTCATGGCAGGCACCAGTCCCGGACAGGGGTTATTCCGGCCGACGCCCGCGACCGTGGCGGAGCTTCTTCTCGAGATGCCTCGCCACGCGCGCCTCCGCCGACATGTCGTAGCTTTCGTTCAGACCCGACAGGCGCGAACTCATCGCGTCCCCCGAATATGCCGCCTCCTTCGAGAAGCTCTCCGCATCGCGCCGACGCGCATGGTCAGCGATCTGCTCAAGCATCCCGATGATCCACGCATTGTCGCCGGCCATGGCACGCATCTGTGTCAGGATCCGCTCCACCGCTTCCCAGTCACCGCGACGAGACGCGATCCGTGCCTGCTCCTGCAGGCGGCTCACCTCCACCTCGGCAACGCGACGGACCACCATCTCGTCCGGTACAAGGGCGGCAAGCGCTGCGGCTTCCATCACCGGCAGCATGAGCGGATCGGACGCCCCACCGCGCACCTGGCCCTCAAGGTCGGTGTAGGCGATCGACGCCGAGAGCAGCTCGACCACCGAAGTACCCTGGGCAAGCGCCGCCGGCACATGCAGGCGCACGGCGACAACCGCCTCGCTGCCCCAGGCCACGTCCGGCAGGATGATCCGCCCCTGCGCATCGCGCGGATAGGGATTGAGCACCTCCATGGTGACCCCGGTGACCGGCTTGAGCAGGCACGACACCTTGCGCCCCACGATCGCGTTGAGGAGGTCGAACTCCTCGCGGAACGGAGCCATGAGGTCCTCGGCCGTCTCGCCGTAATAGGCACGGCCACGGCCAGCGCGGGCGATGAGCGTCATCAGCCCCTCGTTGAAGTCACGGCCGAGTCCGAGCGTCGACGTCGTCACGCCAGCCGCGGCGAGACGCGCCACCTGCGCCTCGATCGTGGCCGGATCGGTGACGCCGGCATTTGCATTGCCGTCCGAAAGCAGGATCACGCGCGAGATCGCCCGCTCCACCGGGAACGGCGACAGTGCCTCCGCGCCGACGAGCCAGCCCTGGTGCAGGTCCGTGTTGCCGCGCGTCTCGATCGTGCGGATCAGGTCCTTCAGGCGATTGCGGTCCGTGACAGGGGCCGCCGGCGCAAGCAGCTCCGCGACATTGTCATAGATGACGATGCCGCAGCGGTCGCCCGGCTCGAGATGGTCGACGACAAACTGAGCCGCCTTGCGGGCCTCCGCGATCGCCGCTCCCCTCATGGAACCGGAACGGTCGAGCACGAGCGCGATGTTGAGGTCGTGGCGACGCCCGCCCGCCAGTTCAGCCGGCCGCTCCGGCGCCTGGACGCGGACGAGCAGGTCGACAACGCTATCCTGTCCCTTGGCAACGCCCTGGCGCAGGGCCGAGAGGAGGACGGTAAGGCGGCCCGCGGCGTTTGTGCCGGGGGCATTCGTGGTGTTGGTGTTGGTCATGTAGATTTCTCCTGTGTTGGTGGCGCCGACCGGGCGCGCAAGTGTCCTGAGGGCGAATTCACCCTGTCCCCGCGAACCATTCGCGGGTTGAATGCTGTTTTCAGTGTGGAAGGCTGCTGGCGTACGCGGGCGTCAGCCCGGCCGTACGGCGCCGCGGCCTAACATGGACGAGGATGCAAGATCATTTGCGCTCCCTCCTCGTGGCCAGGCGGTGTTCCCGGAGCGATTGCGCAAGCGCTTCACCCAGGGGATCGAAAGCGGCATGTGGCAAGCGCCGGAGCTGCTCTGCATCAAATGTGACGGTGCACCACGGCGTGAGGTCGATACTCGCCGTTTCCTTCCATTCGGGCCGGTGCTTGCCGAAGCCGATCGAGTGCAGGAGATGCGAGAGCGAAGAGCGTCCGCGCGCCATCGAGCCCTGCAGGTCGAGCATCTTCTGCGATGCGCTCGGCGATACAGGCGGTTCGAAGAGCTCGGCTTCATCCAGCCCGGCGCGCTTGTCATCAGACATCGACCGACTCTGGGGGGCGATCCGCCGGGCAAACACCTGCGGAGACTCCGACCGGGATACCATCATCGAGGCATCGGCATCCGGAAAATCATCATCGACAGGGCGCTTCATGGAGCGCTTGATCTCCCGCACCGCGCGCTCGGCCGGAGTCATTGGTTCGGACGGCAGCATCTGCTCGAGCGAGAGGGGATCACTGCTCGACATGAACTGCGAGATCTTGGACAGCGGCCAGCCATCCTTGAGCAGCATGCGCGTCACGAGGAACTCGACAAGGTGCTCCCAGGTGTAGCGCGCCTCGCGCCCGTCCCGCCCCGGCTTCCGCATGGCGCCTTCGCCGGTGTAGTAGCGAACGAGCCGGTCATTGGGCACCGAACGCTCGTCGATCCCGAGCCGGTCCAGGACCTCACCCGCGATCTCGACAAACTGCTCCAGAGGCCATTCAGCCCCCTGGTAGCGATACTTGTCTTTCCACGTTGACAGTCCCATATACCAAAAATCCCCGGTTTTCCGACGGAACACCCCGCCACGTTGCCAGTACTATATGGCAAATACGCGATTGATGTCAATGACAGTGGTGACTGAAATTTTAATTCCGTAGGAATTAGGGGGGGGGGAAATGGCCCCTGTTTCGACAACTTCGATCGCCTGCAAGACCCCATGCCCTGGCACAACCAACACAAGGATTGAACCTATCCCGGAAGCGGCTCGCCAAGCATGATGCACCCTGACCGAACGGACGCCCGCGAAATGCCCTCGAGCCTCTATAGAACGTTGAGCGAGTTCATACAGACGCAGATGCGAATGCAGCACGTCTATCAACCCGTAATGATCCAGACACTTCTTGAGAACAATGGTGAAGCCACAGTCCGGCAGATAGCGAGCGCATTCCTGGCGAAAGACCAGAGCCAGCTCGAGTACTACGAGGAAATCACCAGGCGCATGCCGGGCAAGGTTCTGAGCAACCGCGGGATCGTCGAGAAAATCGGAAATGCATACCGGCTCTCGGGAGAAGTCACCGAACTGACCGAGGACGAAAAAGGATCCATCATCAGGCTCTGTCAGGAAAAGCTTGAAGAGTACATGCTGCGCCGCGGAAGTGATGGTTTCGATCATCGGCGCGCAGCCACGGGCTACGTCTCGGGCAGCATGAGATATGAAGTCCTGAAGCGTGCGGGCTTCAGATGCGAGCTATGTGGCATATCGGCGAGCAAGAGAGCCCTTGAGATCGATCACATCCATCCGCGCTCGCTTGGTGGTCAGGATACCTTGGAGAACTTTCAGGCTCTCTGTTACATCTGCAACGCCAACAAGGGAAATAGGGACAACACGTCGTTCAGGGAAGAAAGCCGCAAACTGAACTTTCGCTCCCCGCACTGCACTCTCTGCTCAGGCACGCATGCGCATGACGCCATCATCGACAATTCAATGGCTTTTGCAGTTTGGTGCAACAACACCGAAGGCGGCCAGGCGAGAACCACTCGAGATGCTCCCAACACTACCCGGACGATAAGGGAGGAAAGCGCAAAATTCGATTCCGGGAAAAGCCTCAGCCTGCTCGACAACCATGCGCTTGTCGCGCCGAAGCGTCACGTATCGTCATATTTTGAATTGTTCGATCCCGAGAGACGCGCGATCCACCTGCTCCTCGAAGAACTGCGCACGCGGATGCTGCAAAGGGATCGGACCATTTCATCCTTCTCCATACGCACGGAAACCAATCCGGAAACTAACCCGGACATCTCCCATACGACGACCCGCATTCAACCGGTCTGGAGCTCGAAGTCCCCCTGACTACATGTCAGATGCGGCAACCGCAGACAAAGTTTCGGAACGAAACCCTTGCCATCCAAAACGTCGCAACTTTGGCACCTGGAGCGCGCGACCTGAGCCGCGGTGTGGAACGCATGACCATGGACGGCACCGACATCACCAACCCGGAAGGCCGCATCCCCCTCACGAACGACGGCGTCGCCCACACGATCCGGATCCAGATGGGCCCGGGGCAGTCAGGAAGCCCGGGTCAGGCAGGAAGGGCGTGAGACCCTGGGGCTTGCGGACAGCGAACACGCCAACACCCCATCGCCAGGCACGAGACGCGCAACTTCACTCTCTTCCGACAATGACTTGCGGCGAGGACCGCGGAAGGGCGCCTCCGTCTTCTTGCTGAGCTGCTCCTTCCACTTGCAGAGCTGGTTGCGGCGCTGGCCAGGCTCGAGCGCCAGTTCCACTGAAGACTTCTTGCCAAGATCCAGAATCCGCACAGCTTCGATCTTGAACTCTTTACTGAAGGTCACTCGCTTTACCATTCGACACCTCCTCGGGTAGTATGACCCCGTTTTGAAGTGTCCGGAAAACCCGGGTTAGCTCAACCTGACCCCAAAAGCCTTGCCCATAGATCGTTTTGGCTTTCAAAAGACGCAGCGTCGATATTCCATGCAACCCATCGAATTGTTTGTCCATCCGAACCGTGCTGCTGCGCTTGCCCGGCTCCATGCTTTTCTGCCCCATGCAGGGCGGCAATACGAAGCCCGGCGCAACCACGATCTGGGGCCAGCCGATCGCGGAAACGTATCAATGCTCTCGCCCTTCATCCGCCATCGGCTGATAACCGAACAGGAAGTGCTTGCCGCTGTCATGAAGACACACACTACGGCAGCAGCGGAAAAATTCATCCAGGAGGTATTTTGGCGAACCTATTTCAAGGGGCATCTCGAAACCCGCCCGTTCATTTGGACCAATTACCGCACCGCTTGCAAGAACCTTGTTGCAGGGCTGAGCCAGGATGGCGGACTGCGTGAAGCCTATGGCCGCGCGGTTGAAGGCAAGACCGGCATCGCGTGTTTCGATTGCTGGACCGAGGAATTGAAGGACACGGGTTATCTCCATAACCATGCCAGGATGTGGTTCGCCTCAATCTGGATCTTTACGCTGCGACTGCCTTGGGAACTGGGCGCAGATTTCATGTATCGCCATTTGCTGGACGGTGATGCGGCCTCAAACACGCTCTCGTGGCGCTGGGTTGGAGGATTGCATACAAAGGGCAAGACTTACCTGGCGCGGCCTGACAACATTCGGTCCTGCACGCAGGGCCGCTTTTATCCTGATGGGCTGGCGCAGGAAGCGCCGCCGCTTGAGGAAGCGAACATGCTGCCAGCAATGCGCATGCGAGAGGCCGCATCAACCTGGCCCACCGGCAGGGTCGGATTGTTGCTAACCGAGGAGGACTTGCATCCCGAACTGCCCAGGCCGGGCACCTGCGACTTTGCCGCCATTTGCGGGGCGACGATTACAAACGAGCGGTCGCCTCTGGTGGAAAATTTCGCCAGAGGAGCCATGGCAGATGGGCTGACGCGCACTGCCAACCAGTTATCGGTGGAGGCAACATCATTGAGGTCCCTGTCGGGGATGGCGATCGAGGAATGGGCGCGAACCAACACGCTCACCACCATCGCCACCGCTTATGCGCCTGTTGGCGCGGCGGCAGAGAAACTGTCGGCCATTGCAGCGCACCTTGCGGGCAAAGGGATCCGCATCGTCGAAGTCCGGCGCGAGTTCGATACCCGTGCTTGGCGACATGCGACGCGCGGCTTTTTTGGGCTGAAAGAGAAAATACCCAAACTGCTTGAGGCCATGGATCTTGGCGGTGACAAAGGCCAGCCGCAACTGAATCTGTTTGAAGCTGCCCGGTCGTGAAGGCCTCCCATGCCTGAAGGCCATACCATTCACCGAGCCGCGCGCGACCAGCGCCGGATGCTGGCAGGCAAGACACTTGGTGTCTCCTCACCGCAAGGGCGCTTTGCTGCCGGGGCAGCGACGCTTGATGGCATGACATGCACGGGTGTCGAAGCCTATGGCAAACACTTGCTCTACCTCTTCGGCCATGAAGTGGCGCTGCATATCCACTTGGGACTATTCGGCAGATTCCGCACGGCCAGAATCCCCGCAGCTATGCCGCGCGGGGCCGTGCGCGTGCGGTTGCTCAGTCCAACCCATGTGGTTGATATCAACGGCCCGAACAACTGCGAGGTGCTGGATGCTGAGGGGATGGCAGCACTGGTGGGGCGCATCGGTCCGGATGTGTTGCGGCCAGATGCAGACAAGGAGTGTGCCTGGCTTCGCATCCACAAAAGCCGGGCAGCCTTTGGCCAATTGCTGATGGATCAAAAGGTGATGGCAGGCGTTGGAAACATCTACCGCACCGAATTGCTGTGGCGCGCTCGCCTGCACCCGCTGACGCCAGGCAACAAGATAAGCCGCGCCGCATTCGACGCCGTCTGGGATGATGCCGTTCGACTTCTGCAAATTGGCGTGGACAACAACGCGATCATCACAGTGGACAATGTGAAAAAATCCCGCTCGCGTTATGGCGAGCGTGTCAATATTTTTGGAAAGGCCGCCTGTCCGTTATGCAATGGCAAAATCGGGAAATTCGAGTTGGCCGCGCGCCGGGTGTTCGTATGTCAAACGTGTCAGCCAGCATCAGTCGCGTCCCTCAGTTGAATCCGAAGAATCGGGGCTGCCTCACGTCAGACTTAATTTCAGTGACATGGTAACTCCTCACTCTTCCCGCAAGCCCTGTGGTCCGTGCTCCCAGGGAAACTCTCCAAGGCAGCGACCTTCGCGGTCATCCGGGCGAGAATACCGCGTGGGCACACGCCTATCCAAAAGGTCGCGCCCGCCGCGCTTGACGACCAGCGCTTGTTCACTTATTGTTCTTATTGCTCGCAGCCCCGGCTGCGCTGCACGCGACTTGACAACTGAATGACTGATCGGCGGACCTGAAAGCCCAAGCGCTCCAGGCGCCCGCCTCGTGAGCCCCGCGCGAAAAGGAATTGCGGAGGGAGTGCCCCGAACTCTGTTTGCAGGAGACACAAGCAGCCCCCGGCGCGCCGCAAGATGAACAAACGCAAAAACAGCGACGGAAGTGTCATCTTCCAACACAGGAAATGGCCCAAAACAGGGAAAAACCCCGATCCAGATTCGGCGCTGGTGTCATCTTCGGAAAGAGGCCGCGGCGACGCCAACAAGAGGCGCGGCATATGGTTGCCCTTCCTGGATGTCTTTAGAACTGTCTGGACACAGAATTCCTTCAGGCAGACAGTGCCATCGACGCATGGATAACCAGCTCCACCCGCGCCTCATCATGCGGGTTCAGCCTGAACGCACCCTACTGCACCAAGGGTGACGTCGCCTGCCGGATCTCGATGCCCTTCACCTCTGCATTTCCGGCGAGCAGGCTGATGTACTGGCTCACCGCCATCCCCCATGCATGGGCGCGAAGCCGTCGTTCAATGACCGGAAGAGCCACCTCAAACGACATGGTAACGCCGGGGATTTTCCGGTGCAGGAGCAGTACGTGCACCCCGTAATCGGTTTCCACCGGGACCGGACAGAGTTGCCCGTCAGCAAGGGATTGCAGGAATGTGTCGATCTCTGGCGAGGTCTCGCCGGTCGCAACCTGCCCAAGTCTCCCTCCCTCGCCTGCCGAAGAACACGCGGACTCCGTGCGGGCTATATCGGGAAAGATGTCAGGCCGTGAGGTCAGGCGATCAATGGCTCGCCTGGCAGCGTCCCGCCCCCTGGCACGCGCGGCATCATCGTCCCGGGGCGCCAGAAAGAGAATATGTGAAGCCTCGAACAGATCCGGCGACCTGAACTGCCCCTTGTTGTTCTCGTAGTACCGACTGAAATCGTCTGCTCGCGCTTCCGGCAACTTCAATTCCTGCTGCAGGAGGCTATCGATGGCGCCCTCTTCCCCTGCCTCGTCGCCCCGCTCGAACGCGATACCAAGCAAAGCCGCCCTCTCAAGCAGGAGCTCGCGCACGACAAGGGCTTCCGCCGCCATGGCCGCCGCCTCCTCGCGTGAGGACGCAGGATGGTATTGCATCTCCGCAAGTATTGCGGTCTCCGGGATCTCGACCCCATTTACCGAAATCATGGCAGTGGCCTCCGGACTCCAGACGAAGGCTGCCGTGTACGGACAATCTGATAGCCGCGCCTGAACAGATACCAGACGGGAGCGCTCCAGATATGCACCAGCCGGCTGAATGGAAACACCATGAACATGATCAGCCCCATGACAATGTGAAGCTTGTAGGAGAGGCTGACATCCGTCACCAGTTCAGAAGCGCCCGAACGGAAAGTGACAATGCGCTGCGCCCATTCCGATAGGAGAAGCATGACGGAGCCATCCATGTGCTGCAGCGAAAACGGGATCGTGACCAGACCCAGGCTCAGCTGTACCCAGAGCAGGCACAGGATGAAGATGTCCATGGGCGAGCTCGTGCCCCGGATCCGAGGATCGGCCAGGCGCCGGTGCAGGAGAATTGTCAGGCCCACGAAACAGACCACACCGAAAATACCGCCGACCGTCACTGCCAGCATCTGCTTTGAAGGCACGCTCACACCAAGCGCTTCATACACTTCATGTGGTGTAAGCAGGCCCACGAAGTGCCCCATGAACAGCATCAGGATCCCCACATGGAAGAGCACGCTGCCAATCATAAGCTGATTTTTGCGCAGCAGCTGGCTGGAGCCCGAGCGCCATGTATACTGCTCACGGTCAAAGCGGATCAGGCTACCGACGAAGAATACGGCAAGCGCCACATAGGGGAGTATGCCGAAAAGAAAGTGGTGCAGGTAATCAAACATGTCCTTGTCCTCTCGCTTGGCAGCCATCCAGTCCCGGCAATGCATCCCCTGGACCAAAAGTCACCGGTGCCTCTTCCCAGTCGCGGTCCATGGCCTCGAGACTGTCGTCGTCCCGCCCTCCGCCGCGCATGATCTCTGCAAGTGCTTCACGATCAACTGTCTTGGACGCCAATGAAACCAGGGCCCCAAACACGGCCGCATAGGGAGTTCCCTTATCCATCGCCCGCTGCCGAAGGGCTTCGATGACGGGCGCAGCGTCTGAAAGAATGGTTCGCGCTGTGCGGTCCGGCATCAGGGACAGGAACTCTGCAAATAGTGGCAGGAAGTCCGGCAACTCTGATCCCGTATGCGAAAACCCATGGAACTTGTAAAGCGTCTGCAGGCGCACCATGGCCTGCCCTCGCTCCCGCGCTTCCCCATAAAGATGTTCGTACAGATGAAGGGACATGGAACGCGTACGATCAAAGAGCCGGATGTACCCATCCTGCAGGTCCATGAGATCCTGCCCCTCAAGTTCAGTACACAATGCGCGCAACGCATCGATGTGTAGCATTTCGAGTTGCTGCTCTTGTTCAAACACCGCGACAATCTCAGGCAATGCCTCAATCAGGACATCCGACGGATAAGTGAGTAGCGAACCCAACGCTCGGTAGGTTTTCATCACATCGTCTCCGTCGGTGTATTCTCGCGCCACTTCTTCATGCCGAACAGTGAAGCCTCGCTGCTGCCATCAGAGCAGTTGTTGCCAAACGAGAAGCCGCACGCCCCCCTCAGGTCATAGGCGTTTTCGGCATACTCGCGATGGGTCGAGGGGATCACGAAGCGGTCTTCATAGGCCGCCAGCGCCATGATCTTGTACATTTCCTCGATCTGAAGACGCGTCATGCCGACCTCTTCGAGAACAGCAGCATTCTCCTGCCGTTCGACATGCCTGGATCGCATGTAGACCCGCATGGCAAACAACCGCCGCAAAGCTTCCTCGACGGGTCGCGTATCACCCGCAGTCAGGAGATTGGCGAGGTATCGCATCGGAATCCTGAGTTTCGAGAGATCCGGCAACGCGCCGTCAAACCCGATATGGCTGGATTGCACCGCCGTCTGGATGGGCGAGAGTGGCGGCACGTACCAGACCATCGGCAGCGTCCGGTATTCCGGATGAAGCGGGAAAGCCACCTTCCACTCCATCGCCATCTTGTAGACTGGCGAATTCCGGGCCCCTTCAATCCACGCGTCCGGAATACCAGCCTCCCTCGCCGCTTCGATCACCTTCGGATCGTTCGGATCAAGGAAGATGTCCAGTTGGGCCTGGTAGAGATCCTTCTCGTTGGGAACACTCGCTGCCTGCTCGATGCGATCCGCATCGTAGAGCAGAACGCCCAGATAGCGGATACGCCCGACACAGGTCTCTGAACAGACAGTTGGCTGTCCCGCCTCGATACGCGGATAGCAGAAGATGCACTTCTCGGACTTGCCGCTCACATAGTTGTAATAGATCTTTTTGTAGGGACAGGCACTGACGCACATGCGCCACCCGCGGCACTTGTCCTGGTCGATAAGCACGATGCCATCTTCCTCGCGCTTGTAGACAGCACCCGACGGGCAGGCCGCAACACATGCCGGATTGAGGCAGTGTTCGCACAGGCGCGGGAGATACATCATGAAGGTCTTTTCAAACTGGCCGTAGATCTCCTTCTGGATGCCCTCGAAGTTCGCATCCTTGCTGCGCTTCTCGAACTCACCACCCAGGATTTCCTCCCAGTTGGGACCCCACTCGATCTTCTCCATGCGTTGTCCGGTGATGAGGGATATGGGCCTCGCGACGGGCACAGCCTTTGACTCACCCGCTGTCTGCAGATGCTCATAGTCGAACGTAAAGGGCTCGTAGTAGTCGTCAATTTCGGGCATGTCCGGGTTGGCGAATATCTTGGCAAGAATGCGGAACTTCCCGCCCATGCGTGGCTCGATACGCCCATTGCCCTTGCGGACCCATCCCCCTTTCCACTTCTTCTGGTTCTCCCAGTCCTTCGGATAACCGATGCCAGGCTTAGTCTCGACATTGTTGAACCAGGCGTACTGGACGCCATCCCGGTTGGTCCAAACGTTCTTGCAGGACACGGAGCAGGTATGACACCCGATGCACTTGTCGAGATTGAGTACCATTCCAATCTGCGCACGGACTTTCATGTTATTTCTCCTATTCCGCAGCCTGAGTGGACTCGAGCGGCCCTTCCAGCCAGTCGACGACCGACATCTTGCGCAGCACCACAAACTCGTCACGGTTGGAACCGACAGTTCCGTAGTAGTTGAACCCGTATGACAACTGAGCGTAACCGCCGATCATATGCGTCGGCTTCGTGACGGCGCGCGTGACCGAATTGTGGATGCCACGCGTCTTGGTGGTTTCGGATCCGGGGACATTCACGATCTTCTCCTGTGCATGGTACATCAGGCAAAGACCTGGCTTCACGCGCTGGCTGACAACCGCACGCGCGGACAGGGCGCCATTCGCGTTGAAAAGCTCAATCCAGTCGTTGTCCACGATCCCGGCCGTCTTGGCGTCATCTTCACTGATCCAGACGATCGGCCCACCGCGCGAAAGTGTCAGCTGAAGCAGGTTGTCAGTGTACGTTGAATGGATGCCCCATTTCTGATGCGGCGTGATGAAGTTAAGGACGATTTCCTGATTGCCATTTTCCTTGGTACCAAGCAGCGGCTTGACCGTCTTCAGATCCACGGGCGGCTTGTAGGTTACAAACCCTTCCCCAAAGGCCCTCATCCACGGGTGATCCACGTAGAGCTGTTGCCGGCCCGTCAGAGTTCTCCACGGAATGCGCTCGTGCACGTTTGTATAGCCGGCGTTGTAGGACACATGCTCCGATTCAAGTCCCGACCACGTAGGCGACGAGATGATCTTGCGGGGTTGCGCCACCACATCCCTGAACCGGATCTTGTCATCCTCCCGGGATTTGGCGAGGTGCGCATGCTCCCGCCCGGTGATCTTCGACAGGGCGTCCCATGCCTTGACGGCCACCTCACCATTGGTTTCCGGAGCCAGGGACAGTATGACTTCCGACGCGTCGATGTCTGTTTCAATGCGGGGCATTCCCTTCGTCGGCCCCTCATCAGTGACGACACCGTTCAACTTGCGCAAGAACTCGACTTCATGCGTCGTGTTCCACGCGATGCCCTTTCCGCCGTTGCCAATCTTCTCCATGAGCGGACCAAGCGCCGTAAAGCGCTTGTAGACGTTTGGATAGTCTCGTTCGACAACCACAACACTCGGCATGGTCTTGCCCGGAATGGCCTCGCACTCACCCTTTCTCCAGTCTTTCGGTTCAAACGCCTGACCCAACTCGCCAGGAGTGTCATGGAGAAGCGGGACCAGGACAGTGTCCCTCTCGACACCCAGCTGACCGGGAGAAAGCTCCGACACCTTGCGTGCGAAGCCTTTGAAAATGTCCCAGTCACTGCGACACTCCCAGAGGGGATCCACCGCCTTTGTCAGCGGATGAATGAAGGGATGCATGTCCGAGGTATTGAGGTCGTTCTTTTCGTACCAGGTGGCTGTTGGCAGGACAATGTCCGAATACATGCAGGTCGACGACATCCGGAAGTCGATCGTCACGACGAGGTCCAGTTTTCCCTCCGGCGCCTCGTCATGCCACTTGACCTCACGCGGCCTCTGTTCGCCCGTGTCACCAAGATCCTTGCCCTGAACGCCGTGCTTGGTGCCGATAAGGTGCTTGAGAAAGTACTCATGCCCCTTGCCGCTGGATCCCAGAAGATTTGAGCGCCAGACGAAAAGGTTGCGTGGAAAGTTCGCCGGGTCATCGGGGTCTTCGCAGGACATCTCCAGCTGGCCTGACTTCAAACCTTCGGCAACAAACTGCGGGACCGGCTTTCCGACTCGCTCTGCCTGCGCTGCAATGTGAAGAGGGTTCGTCTTGAGCTGCGGCGCTGACGGAAGCCATCCCATTCGTTCCGCACGCACGTTGAAATCAATCAGGCTGCAGTCCCAATCGCCGGGCTCGGCCGTAGGAGACAGGATCTCGGATACCTTCAGCTTCTCGTAGCGCCACTGATCGGTGTGCGCGTAGAAAAAACTGGTGGAGTTCATCTGCCGTGGCGGCCGTGCCCAGTCCAGCGCAAACGCGAGCGCGGTCCAGCCTGGTTGCGGACGCAGCTTCTCTTGCCCAACATAATGTGCCCACCCGCCACCGGACTGCCCGATGCATCCGCACATGGTCAGCATCGAAATGATGCCGCGATAGATCATGTCCATGTGGTACCAGTGATTGATCCCGGCCCCCAGAATCACCATGGACTTGCCCTGGGTTTTGGAGGCGTTGTCTGCAAACTCACGCGCGGTCAGGATTATGTCGTGCCGGCGAACACCCGTAACCATTTCG
>JBILMZ010000218.1:0-5822 GCA_044375275.1 Micropepsaceae bacterium
GCGACTACATGACGGAAATCAACGTCACATCACCAACTGGCATCTGGGAGATCCGGCGGTTTGACGGCACCGATATTGCCAGCCTGATCTGGGACGCTATTGAGCGCAAGACCGCCGCGCGCGCATGACGGTCTCACATGTTTCGACAGTCGCTTTCGTCGGTATTGAGGCGAGGGAGGTCGACGTCCAGGTTCATATGGCCGATGCATCGGGCGAGAACGCCGGCAAGATGTCCATCGTCGGTCTGCCGGACAAGGCCGTCGCCGAAAGCCGGGAGCGTGTCAGGGCAGCCCTGCACGCCATAGGCCTGGCCTTGCCCTTCAAGCGCATCACGGTGAACCTGTCGCCGGCTGACTTGCCGAAGGAAGGCAGTCACTACGACGTGCCCATCGCCCTCGGCCTGCTCGCGGCCATGAGCGTATTGCCGCCACTGGAAATGGCCGGTTGCCTTGCGATGGGGGAACTCTCGCTCGACGGCGCCATCGTGCCGGTGGCGGGTGTGTTGCCGGCAGCGATCAAGGCGCTTGAATTGGGGCGCACATTCATCTGCCCGGAAGCGGCAGGGCCCGAAGCGGCCTGGGCGGATGGTTTGCAGATCGTGGCAGCCCCCACGCTTGTGGCGCTTGTGAACCACCTGAAGGGCGTTCAGGTACTGGCTCAACCGCGTGCCCGGATGGCCGATGAAACGGGCGTCGTCCCGGACCTGAGGGACGTGAAGGGGCAGGAGATGGCCAAGCGCGCCCTCGAGGTCGCGGCTGCAGGCGGGCACAATCTGCTCATGATAGGACCGCCGGGCGCCGGCAAGTCGATGCTGGCCGCGCGTCTGCCCGGCCTCTTGCCCGCACTCGATCCGCGTGAGGCGCTGGAAGTATCCATGATCCAGAGCCTGGCGGGAGAACTCAAGAACGGCGCCATAGGACGGCGCCGGCCCTTTCGGGCTCCCCACCATTCGGCAAGCATGGCTGCACTTGTGGGCGGCGGCCTGCGCGCAAGGCCCGGAGAAGTAAGCCTGGCGCATCTTGGCGTATTGTTTCTGGATGAACTGCCCGAGTTCCAGCGGCAGGTGCTTGAGTCGCTGCGACAGCCACTCGAGTCGGGTGAAACACTGGTGGCCAGGGCAAATGCCCATATCCGCTACCCGAGTCGCGTGCAGTTGATTGCGGCCATGAACCCCTGTCGTTGCGGCTATTTGAGTGAAGCCGACCGGGCGTGCGGCCGGGCCCCCAAATGCGCCGTCGACTACCAGGCCAAACTGTCGGGTCCGCTGCTGGACAGGATCGACCTGCATGTGGAGGTGAGCCCCGTCAGCGCCCAGGACCTGACACTCCCACCGCCCGCGGAAGGTTCGAGGGAGATTGCCGCCCGTGTCGGCGCGGCGCGCGCGATCCAGACGTCGCGCTACAGGAACGCACCCGTCCGCACCAATGCAGAGGCAGACGGGGAATTGCTGATGGAGGTGGCACGTCCGGATGGGCCAGGTCAGGCCCTTCTGACGAAGGCAGCTGAAACGCTGAAGCTGTCAGCACGGGGATACCATCGCGTCCTGCGCGTTGCCCGAACGCTGGCGGATCTGGGAGGTGAGGCCCGGATATCGCGAACCCACATTGCGGAGGCCCTGGGATATCGGCGATTGCGGATGGCGGCCTAAAGTTCGTCAATGGCGTTCGTACAACCACGGCGCGTCCGCACAAGTGCCTTTTCTGCTGTCCGGTGCCACCCACTTTCCGCGCCGGTGCGCCGGATTTGCATCACGAGCCCATGTTAGTCTCCGGCGAAATGCGTGATTTTGGAGGTAACATGGCTCGAATTCTTTATCTTCTGATCCAGCCGGGTGTCATTTCGACCGGGTTGATGGGAACGTTTCTGCAGGTCGGATTGGCCTTCGCAAACTCGCTCAACGTCGCAGGCGTTGCCGACATGATCATGAACTACGGCCTGAGTGGCCAGCTCGCCTCGGGCGGCCTGATCGCGGCACTCACCGGCATGTACTACTCGTTCACGCAGCGCAAGACAGGCCAGGCCGTGGCCGCCAGCGCGGGCGCCGTGGCAGGCGGCATTTCGGGAACACTCGGAAGCGCCATCACACAGGCACTGGGCTGGACGGCGGTTGCCGAAGGCACGACACCGCTTCTCAACTTTACCGCGATCATGACGGCACTGACGGGCGCACTCACGACAGGTGATCCCTCACTGCCACCGGGCAGCGAGCCGATGTTCGACCCGGCGACGCTGACGCAGGTGTTCGGAACGACAGCCGCCGGCGGCGGCATCGGCGCCTTCGTCGCGCGCATGCTCGCGGGCGACAAGCGACGCACGTCTCACGCCTGAGGCGAAAAAGGCCCGCGAGGATCTACCTCGCGGGCCCGTCTCATAAAAGGCAGGGAAGGCTTGGATCAGGCGCCAGCCTTGACCTCAACCGAAATCGGCTGCCCGTCAGCGTCTTTCTGCTGCCACTTGTCGCCAGGCTTCTTGCCGCCGTGGAACTCGGAGCAGCTTTCCTTCGGCGCTGGCGTGCCGGCTGGCGCTGTCGCAGGCAGGTCCGGCGTCACGCAGTACTTCGTGTTGTTGTCCTTGACGACCCATTTGCCTGTTCCGGCCTGGCCGTTTGCGGCAGCCGCCTTGTAGGTGCCGTCCTTGTTGATCCAGATTTTGGAAACTTCACCCTTGTCATTGGTGACCACGACCGTGTTGCCATAGACGCCGGCCATCGGATCTGCCGCTGCCACGGCGACTGCCGTGAGACCGAGGGCGAGCAGGGCGCTCGCGCCCGACAGTGAAATCATGCGCATCGGATGTACTCCTTCAGGAATCAGTGATCGGGGAAAACCCCCGGAGTCGCGGGCTTATATCCGTTGCATCAGTGGCCCGAAAGCAATCACCGGTGCGCAATTGATTACGTTTAAGCAATCCTAAATTCATGCCTGCCAGTTTCGCTGCTGTTAGCTCAGGGACGACGCTTTCGTGGCGGATATTCAGCATATGCTTGCAGTCGCGGCGCTCATGGTAGCGATTGCAGCGGGCACACTTCTCGTGGTGTCGGAGGGCCTCGTGGCCCATTCTGGCCCCGTGACCATGCTTGGCGTCGCTGTTGCCGGCATCGCCGTTCTCCTGTTCTCGCTCATTTCTATCCAAAAAAGGGTCCACGCGCTCGACATCCGGTCCGGCGAACTTGCGCGTGTGAAGGGTGAACTCGAACTGACGGTCAAGACTGTCCAGCAACGCAACCGCGACCTCGAAGCGAGCGAGTTACGGTATCGGGGACTGGTTGAGCAGCAGGGTGACGTCATCATCCGCAAGCTTCCCGACGGCCGGTTGAGCTTCGTGAATGACGCGTTCTGCCGCACGTTCAATGTCAGGCGCGAGAATGCACTCGGGCGCACCTTTACGCCGGTCTGTCATCCGCAAGAACAGAGTGATCAGCCGCCAGTGGTCGCGACAGGATCTGAAACGCTGCGCCTGACCTACAATCAGTGCATGAGAACCCTGAATGGCTGGCGCTGGTTTGCCTGGGAAGATCATCCGATCCGGAATGAAAACGGGCAGCTCACCGAAATCCAGAGTGTGGGTCGCGACATCACCGAGCAGCGTCAGATGGAAATCGAACTACGGGAAGCGCGCGACAAGGCTGAGGACGCCAGCCGCGCCAAATCCATGTTCCTGGCAACAATGAGCCATGAAATCCGCACACCGATGAATGGCGTCATCGGCATGACAGGTCTTCTCCTTGACACAAGCCTCACGCCGGAACAGCGGTCATACGCAACAGCCGTGCGGGAATCCGGTGAAGCCCTTCTGGGTATCATCAACGACATTCTGGACTTCTCCCGCATTGAGTCCGGCGCGATGCCAATGGAAGACACGGTGTTCTCGCCTCGCACGCTGATTGAAAGTGTGGCTGAACTGCTTAGCCAGCGCTGTGCAGAGAAGGGGATCGAGATCGCAACCTACGCCCATCCGAGGTTCGCCGGCAGCATCATCTCGGACGAAGGCCGTGTCCGGCAGATTCTGCTGAACCTGACGGGCAATGCCGTGAAATTCACGGATCAGGGTGGTGTCAGGATATCGGCACAGCCGGACGAAGACCCGGCATTCATCAGGTTCGAAATTGCGGACACTGGAATAGGCATTTCGGATGAGGCACTGCCGAAGGTTTTCCACGAATTCACGCAGGCCGACTCATCACTGGCACGCCGTTACGGTGGCACAGGCTTGGGGTTGGCGATCACGCAACGTCTGGTCAGCGCCCTCGGCGGCAAGATCGGTGTGACAAGCACGATCGGCAAGGGGTCCCGCTTCTGGTTCACATTGCCTGTGAAGCGCGCGTCCGCGTCCACGGAGTCGCAACCCGCACTGACGGGTATCCGGGTGCTGGTGCACACGGCATTTCACGGGCTGTCCGAAACGCTCGTCCGCCAGTTGTGCGATGCGGGAGCGGACGCATTTGCGGCAAAGGGTTTGGCTTCGGCAGAAACGGCGCTTGCCAGTGGGGCATTCAATGTACTCATCATGGACATGCGCACGTCCAACACGCCCGCGGCGGAACTGCTGGTTCGCCTGAAAGCGCGTCTCCAGGGCATCAAGTCGATTGTATTGATCTCACCCAAGGAGCGCGGCTCGCTTCCATCTCTTCAATCCTCCGGTTTCGATGGCTATCTGATCAAGCCTGTGAGGCAGGCATCTCTCGTCAGGCGCGTTGAGGCCGTCGTCAACGGTGTGAGCCATACGGAAGCCGAAGAGAAGGACGAGCCGCTTCAGCAGGCCGCGAGCGAGCCACAGGTCAGCATGCGCGTGCTTGTGGCAGAGGACAACCGCATCAACGTGATGCTGGCAACGGCTTTGCTCAAGAAAATGGGTCACGTCGTGGACACGGCCGGAAATGGTCGAGAGGCTCTCGAGGCGCTGGCGGCGAAGACGTATGACCTGGTGCTGATGGATGTTCACATGCCGGATATGGACGGGTTGGAAGCCACGCGGCGCATACGCCAGGCAGAAATCGCCGGGCGCAGAAAGTCGCGCACGCCCATCATCGCACTCACGGCAAGCACGTTGGAAGGGGATCGGCAGATCTGTATCGATGCCGGCATGGATGACTTCCTTGCCAAGCCACTCGATCCGAATGCACTCAAGGCCGCTTTCGAAAAGCACGGCCCTCGGCAGGACCAGGCATTGAGCGCCTAGTTTGATTTCAGGCGGGACTGTCGCCACCACTCCAGGGCGCAGGCAACAACGCCAATCGCACCCAGCCACATGGTGAGTATGAAGACATCGGCATAGCCATCGGTCTTGATCATCTCGCCAAGGGCGCCACGCCCGAGCGTCCCGATCAGCATGGTCAGTGATGTGAATACGGCAAACTGCACGGCTCCATGCATCTTGCTCGCCAGAGAGGAAAGGTAGGCAACGAAAGCCGCGCCCGCATAGCCAGCAGCGATGTTCTCTCCGGCAATCGCAGTCATGAGCCGCGCCATGCGATCATCCAGGTAAAACAGGGCCGCGAGATCCATCAGGCCTGTGGCCCTGAGGAACGCGTCGACATAAACACCACCCCAGGCGAGATCCGCAAAGAGCAGGTTCGTAACGGCTGCGGCCACGGCGCCGATGAATAGCGTGGCGAGGCGCCCGAGCCATACAAGCGAAATCGCTCCAAGTCCCACCCCGGCGATCGTCATGAGGACACCCCAGATCTTGGATGCCAGCGCCACCTCCTGCTCCGTATGCTTGAGCTCCACGAGGTAGAACGGCCCGGCAAACGGCCCCCAGATGCTGTCCGTAATTCGATAGCTGAGGATGACGAACAGGATCAGGACTGCGGCCAGCCCAAG
>JBILMZ010000042.1:0-18848 GCA_044375275.1 Micropepsaceae bacterium
CGTCCGCATCGGATGCCGCAGCCTTCTCGAACAGGGCTGGACGGACACCCGGAGCAAAAAGCTGTGACCGGTTCAGGCGCGACTCGATGCGTTCAACGTTTGTGAAGCTCATTTAAACGCCCTGCAGGAAGCAGGGACTCCCTCTCCGCGAGGCCGGGAAGCTAGGCTTGCTGCACTGCACAGTCAACGGCCTCGACGGACCGCCAAAGGATGCTTTTCGGCGACCAGGCGCCGGAGCCGTTCATCCTGAACGTGCGTATAAATCTGGGTTGTTGCAATGTCGGCATGGCCCAACAGCTGTTGCACGCTCCTCAGGTCAGCCCCGTGTGCGACCAGATGGCTCGCAAAGGCATGCCGCAGCACATGGGGTGAAAGGCGTGCCGGATCGACCCCGGCCTGTACCGCCAGGTCCTTCATCAACTGCCCGACACGACGGCGCGTGAAGTGCCCTTCCACACCGCGCGACGGGAACAGGAATCGCTGCGCCTTCTCGAGCGGCGGCAGAAAGCGTTCACGGACAGTGAGATAAGCCTTGATGGCTTCGCGCGCCGGAGCACCAAGCGGCACCAGCCGCTCCTTTCCGCCTTTGCCCTTGACCAGCAGCATCTTGCGCTCGCCGGTCACGGCATTGAGCGGCAGGGAAACGAGTTCGGACACGCGAAGGCCCGACGCATAGAGCAGTTCGATGATGCACAGGAGGCGAACCGCCTCGGGTCCCTCCATCGTACTGGCAGCCGCGATAAGCGCCGCCGTCTGGTCTTCGGTGACAATTTTTGGCAGCGACCGCCCGCGCTTCGGTGCCTCGATGATGGAGGTCGGATCATCAGCGCGAACATCCTCGTCGAGGAAGAACCGGAACAGCTGCTTGATGGCGGAGAGCCGGCGCGCTTGCGTGGCCGCCGCGAGACCGGCTTGCGACAGCGAGGCGAGGAACCCGCGAATGTCTTCGGCAGATGCCTTCTGCAGCGGAACAGAGCGCGCCGTCAGGAACGCACGGAAGTCGACAAGGTCCCGCCGATAGGCATCGAGCGTGTGCACCGAGGCGCCACGCTCCGCGCTCATCATCTCCAGAAAGGCTTCGAGGTGATAAAGTCCCTGGTCAGGCTTTGCATTCATTTCGATGGCCGCATGGATGAACCGAGCACGGCTTCAGCCGCAATTGCCCTCGCTTCATCTCGCATGCCAATCGTTGCCAACGCGTCAACGCAACGCGCGACGACAGAGACGGGAGCCTTGGCCGGCCCCGGAGCGCCCATCGCCACGAGGACGTTGAGCACCGTTTCACCGATACGCTGCTGGTAGGCCGAGCGCGTCGTTGCCGTCGCCGCATCACCTGCAGGTCCCTGCAGCGGCGCCGAAGGAGGCGCAGCCGTCAGCGCCCACTGCGCCTGGGGCGGGATCGTGTAGCCCAGCGCATCAAGCAGCGGTACCTCGCGCAGCGCGCGCGTCATCAGCCAGTCCTTGGAGCCTCCGGCCTTGAGTGCATTCTCGCCCAGCCACGCGACCGCTTGCGGCAGATGGGACAGGTTCTCGGCTGACGGATAGACAATCGCGGAATGGATGCGCATCGCATTGACGGTCGGAGCGTCGGTTGGCGACGTCATCATCGCAAGCCACTGCGCCGCCTGCTTTGCATCGCCGTTGTAGAGGAGGACCCGCATGATCGCGGGCGCCAGCCACGCCGTTTCGGCAACGGCAGGCATCTGCCGCGCGACAGTGCGGCTGACCTGGGCGAAGAGCGCAAACCGGTTCTGCGTATCCGCGCGCTCAAGCGCGGCAGCAAAAGCCGCAGCGCGAGCCGCCGGTCGTGTGCGTCGATCGATCGCCTGGAAGTAAAGCGCGTTCACCTGGGTCGGGCCCATCTTCGGTGCCCACTCTTCGGGATCATCATGCTGGTCAGGCGTGAAGCCCTCGGCATTGTAGGCTGCCGTCAGGTCTTCGATCGAAGCCAGGCCGGCAGTCGCCGCGCGCTCAAGCGCAACAAGCTTTGACGCGGCATCGCTTCCGCCAAGGAACACGTTGCGTGCCGGCAGCCACCCGGCCAGCGATGCCGGAACAGGCGTGCGCGTCCGGTTGAGAAGCGCGATGTGAAGCGCGGCCGGTGCTGGCAGCGCATCCACCTTGGCCTTCGTGCCATCGGTCAGCACGGCGGCCAGCGAAAAGAACGGGTCATCGGCAATGCCGCGCTCGCGCATGACGTCAATCGTCAGCGTTGCGGACGCAGTGTCACCTTCGGCGAGATAGCAGTACGCGCGCAGCTTCAGCCAGAACTCGTCGTTGAGCGACTGGCGCAGCGACGTGGCGTCCCCGCACGCATCGTTGTCGCGACCCTGCAGCAGAAGCGCTTCGGCCCAGGTCTGTCGGGCAAAGCGGTCATCACGTCCGCTTTGCGCGCCAAGCATGGCGGCTTCGCCTACGCGGCCGCCCGCCACGAGCTTGCGCAGGCGGTGAGCGAGCAATGAAGGTTCATCGGCAGGCGTCGCTCCAGCTGGAGGACGCGTCGTGCTCAGCAGGATCCGCCGCAGCAGCGACTGCATCGCAGGCGAGTTCGGCGCCGCGGGCAGTTGCGACAGGCGCGCCACGATCGCAGCGCGCGGACTGCCGGCATAGATGTTCATCGGGAACCCGCCGCTCGACGCATCCAGGATCCCGGCACCGGAAGGATCGATCTCTTCGAGGCCGCTGACCGTCACCTTCGGACCCTGCGGCTTGCCGACCTGGTCAGGCAGCACCTCTTCGGTCATGGGTGGTGGCGGCAGCTCGGTTGCGTCTCCGGCGGGAGGCACGGCATCAACTGGCGCCGGAACAGTCTCCTGGGCCGTTGCCGGACCAAGACCACGCGGCGCACCGGAAGCGGGTCCTTCCTCGGCAATCGCGAGGCAAGAAGCGAAGACGACGCTGGTCAGCGTGACGCCAAAAACCTTAACGCGGGAACCTGTCATCGGACAGAACCTTTTCCACCTTGTGGCGCTGCGGCTGCAGTGTGGACCCATAATAGGCCAGCCCGCCGGCGCCGATCACCAGTAGTATTAAGGCAGCAGCGAACATTCGGCCAAGCTGAACAATGCCGCTGGGCCGGTCAAAATCGCGGTATTGGCGCCTGCGTCGCATGCAATTCGGCCCCTTCGCGGCGGATTTCTGTCTCTGGCAGGACCCCGCCGGTTCCTGTACATGCTGATTCCAAGTGGAATAGACAAGATGCAACCGCAGGAACACACAGGTCAATGCGAAGCGCCGCCGCCGGTGGCACAGCGCGCCATTGTCCTTGTGGGACTGATGGGGGCCGGCAAAAGCACCGTCGGCCGCAGGCTGGCCTCTGCCCTGAACCTCCCCTTTCATGATGCCGATCGCGAGATCGAACAGGCTGCAGGCTGCTCGATCACCGATTTCTTCGAGCGCTACGGTGAACCCGCCTTCCGGGAAGGTGAGCGTCGCGTCATTGCACGCCTGCTCGCCGGCCCCAAGCACGTGCTCGCGACCGGTGGCGGCGCCTTCATGGATCCGACCACGCGCGACATCATCAAGCGCATGGGCATATCGGTATGGCTGCGCGCCGAACTCGACCTCCTGATGGCACGCGTATCCAAGCGCGCGACGCGTCCGCTGCTCAAGACCGCCGACCCGCGCGGCACGATGCAGCGGCTGATGAACGAGCGCTATCCGGTCTATGCGCAGGCCGACATCACCATCGACTCCAGCGGCGGCCCGCACGACACCGTCGTGCAGCAGATTATGATCGAGCTGACCGCCCTCTACGGGAAAACAACACCATGACGACCGAACGCCTGCACGTCGACCTGGCCGGGCGCGCCTATGACATTCTGGTCGGCGCCGGCGTCCTTGCAGACGCAGGCCACGAGATCGCGCGCCTGCGCAAGACCCGCCGCGCCTTCATCGTCACCGACGAGAACGTTGCCCGCCATCATCTCCAGCCTTTGAAGCAATCGCTCGCAGCCAGCGGCATCGCGTGCATCGAGATGGTGCTGCCGCCGGGAGAAGCGAGCAAGAGCTTCGCCATGCTCGAGCGCGTGGTGACCGGCATGCTCGAAGCCAATCTCGAGCGCAGCGAACTGATCATCGCGCTGGGCGGCGGCGTCATCGGCGACCTCGCGGGCTTTGCCGCCGGCATCGTCAAGCGCGGCCTCGATTACGTGCAGGTGCCCACGACGCTGCTCTCACAGGTCGATTCGTCCGTCGGCGGAAAGACCGCAATCGACACGCCGCAGGGCAAGAACCTGGTCGGCCTCTTTCACCAGCCGGTCCTGGTCCTGGCCGACACGGCCGTGCTTTCCACCCTGTCCCCGCGTGAACTCAGGGCGGGCTATGCCGAGGTACTGAAGTACGGGCTGATCTCCGATGCCACCTTCGCCGCCTGGCTGGGTAGCAATGTGGAGCGCATCCTCGCGGCCCCGGGAACCGAACGCACGCGCGCGATCGTCACCTCCTGCAGCATGAAGGCACGCGTGGTGGAAGCCGATGAACGCGAAGCCGGCCAGCGCGCGCTCCTGAACCTCGGACACACCTTTGGCCACGCCATCGAGGCCTGCATGAACTTCACCGGTCGCGTGCTGCACGGGGAAGCGGTTGCGGTAGGCTGCGTTATGGCCTTCGAACTGTCCGAACGGATGAAGCTTTGCGAGCACGGTACGGCTGCGCGCGTGCACCAGTTCTTCGCGCAGGCCGGCCTGCCGGCTTCCGTGAAGGACCTGCCTGACCTTGGTGCAGGCCCGGACGACTTCGTGCAGATGATGCTGCAGGACAAGAAGGCGAAGGACGGCAAGCTCACGCTGATCCTCGCGCGCGGCATCGGCGAAGCCTTCATCGAGCATAATGTCGACGAAGCGGTCGTGCGCAGGTTCCTGGCCGACACGCTCAAGCAATAACGTTCCCCCTGCCCCAGCTGGACAAGACGGAAGACCATGGAAGACGCAATAGTTCCCGCGCAGACATTTTCTGACACGAGTCTGATGATCTCGTTGGTCGTGATCGTGATACTGATGCTGTTCTCGGCCTTTTTTTCGGGGTCGGAGACCGCCCTCACCGCCGCCTCCCGCGCGCGCATGTTCCAGCTGGAAAAGGAAGGCGAGAAGCGTGCACGCCATGTGAACTGGCTGTTCCTGAACCGCGAGCGGATGGTCGGCGCCGTCCTGCTCGGCAACACGTTCGTGAACATCGCCTCTTCCTCGCTCGTCACCGCCGTGCTGCTGAACCTGTTCGGCGATGCGGGCGTGGCGATTGCGACCGTGATCACCACCGCCATGGTGCTGATCTTCTGTGAGGTCCTGCCAAAGACCTATGCCATCGCCAACGCCGACAGCCTCGCCCTGCGCGTCGCCCGGGCCGTTCGCATCTTTGCGCAGGTCTTCTCGCCGATCGTGGCGACCGTCGGCCTGCTGGTTTCTGTCATGCTCAAGACCATCGGCGTGCGGTCGCAGGGCCTTGTGGAGGACCGCGAGGAAGCCGCGCACGAAGAATTGCGCGGCGCCATCAACCTGCACCACAAGGAAGGCGCGGTACAGACGAACGACCGCAACATGCTCGGCGGCATTCTCGACCTGAAGGAACTCCAGGTCTCCGACGTGATGATCCATCGCAAGAACATCACGATGATCGACGCGGACCTGCCCTCCGAGGAGATCATCGAACGCGTCCTGACACAGCCCCATACGCGCCTGCCTGTCTACAAGGGCGACAGCGACAACATCATCGGCATGCTCCACGCCAAGGACCTGCTGCGAGCCCTGTCGCGCGCGCATGGCAACATCAAGGCGATGAACATCCCCTCGCTGATCGCCAAGCCCTGGTTCATCCCGGAGACATCGACCCTCACCGACCAGCTGCGCGCCTTCCTGCAGCGCCGCACGCATTTCGCCCTCGTCATTGACGAATATGGCGCGCTGAAGGGCCTGATCACGCTGGAGGACATCCTCGAGGAAATCGTCGGCGAAATCCGCGACGAGCATGACGTGCCCGTTTCGGGCGTGCGCCCGCAACCCGACGGCTCGACGAATGCCGATGGCTGGGTCACGATCCGCGAACTGAACCGCGTGATGAGCTGGAACTTGCCCGACGAGGAAGCAACGACAGTCGCAGGCCTCGTCATTCACGAGGCGCAGGCCATCCCGGAAGTCGGGCAGGTCTTCCGGTTCCACAATTTCAAGTTCGAGATCCTGCGCAAGCAGCGCAACCAGATCACCGGCATCCGCATCACGCCGATCCCGGATCCGTCCTAGCCCGTATCCGTCCTGAGACGCAGGCTCAGCCGCGGTCGGCTTCGTCCGGCGCTGACAGGCTGAGGCTGAGCGCATGCACGCGGGCCTTGAGTTCTTCCGCGAGCACGGCATGCACGCGCCGCTGGCGCTCCACGCGACCAAGGCCGGCGAACACGGGCGACACGATCGCAACACGGAAATGGGTTTCGCCCTCGGCGCGCGAACCGGCATGGCCGGCATGGCGATGGGACTCATCCTCGATGACAAGGGAGACCGGCGAAAACGCCGCCTCAAGCTTGGACTTTATGGTTTCCGCCACGCGCATGATGAGGCTGAGATGGGGAACAAAACGCCCAAAGTCAAGCAAGAGGTTTTCTTGTCTTCTTTACCTTCGTTCGGGATACTCGGCGGGCTATGGGTGAAGGAACAAAGAGCACGTCCAGATGGGCGAACGACTTGCGCGTGAAGCGCCAGCCGGTCACCAGACCCACGCGCCTGTGTGAGAAGCCCGGCTGCGAGAATGCCGGCGACCATCGCGCCCCGAAAAGCCGGACGGCACTCAACGAGTATTACTGGTTCTGCCTCGAGCACGTCCGCGAATACAATCTGTCGTGGGACTACTTCAGGGGCATGTCACCCGGGGAAGTCGACGCCTACCAGCGCGAGGCCCTCACGGGCCTGCGTCCGACCTGGAAACTGGGCGAGCGTTCGTCCGGGCCCAATCCGAAGCTGAACTTCTACTTCCGGGGGGCCTATGTGGACCCCTCCCTCGTGTTTAACGATGGGCCCAACGCAGGCTCTGCCGCCGATGCGGCCGACAAACGTAACGGTAAGCCCGAGAAAACGGAACTCAAGCGCTCCAAAATGCAGTTGGCAGCTCTGGAAACACTTCATCTTGATCCAGACGCAACCTTGCAGGACGTCAAAACCCGCTTTAAGGAATTGGTGAAGCGCTTCCATCCCGACGCCAACGGCGGCGACCGCGGCGCGGAAGAGCGTCTGCGTCATGTCATCAAGGCCTATGGGCAACTCAGGTCGTCCGGCTATACGTGATCAAGTGTGACCAAACGCGCTTCCAGCCGCACCTGTGGGGGCTGTAAAAGAATCGCGTAGCCACTTGCCAACGAAAGCCTGAAACGGATGACGACGAACCAAAACGGTCTGGCCGCTGACAGCCAGCCCGACACCACAGTGGATGTCCGCAAGACCTTCGGCCTCGACATCAACATGAAGGTCAAGGGCTTCGCGAAGCCGAACGAGTATGTTCCCGAGACGGATCCGTCCTACCGCTTCGACCGCGATACGACGATCGCGATCCTCGCAGGCTTCGCGCATAACCGTCGCGTGATGGTCCAGGGCTATCACGGCACCGGCAAGTCGACCCACATCGAGCAGGTCGCCGCCCGCCTGAACTGGCCGTGTATCCGCATCAACCTCGACAGCCACATCAGCCGTATCGACCTCGTCGGCAAGGACGCGATCGTGCTGAAGGACGGCGTGCAGGTGACCGAGTTCCGTGAAGGCATCCTGCCCTGGGCGCTCCAGCACCCCGTGGCCCTCGTGTTCGACGAGTACGATGCCGGCCGCCCGGACGTGATGTTCGTGATCCAGCGCGTGCTCGAACAGTCGGGCAAGCTGACGCTGCTCGACCAGAACCGCGTGATCCGCGCGCATCCCGCCTTCCGCCTGTTCTCGACGACGAACACGATCGGTCTCGGCGACACGACAGGCCTCTATCACGGCACGCAGCAGATCAACCAGGGCCAGATGGACCGCTGGAACGTGGTCACCACGCTGAACTACCTGCCGCACGACAAGGAAGTGGAGATCATGCTCTCCAAGCTTCCGGCCTACAGCTCGGCCGAAGGCAAGAAGAAGGTCGCCGCGATGGTCCGCGTCGCCGATCTCTCGCGCAACGCCTTCATCAACGGCGACATCTCCACCGTCATGAGCCCACGCACGGTGCTGACCTGGGCCGAAAACGCCGAGATCTTCGGCGACGTCGGCTTCGCCTTCCGCGTGACCTTCCTGAACAAGTGCGACGAACTCGAACGCGCCACCGTGGCCGAGTTCTACCAGCGCTGCTTCGGCGAAGACCTCCCCGAATCCGCCGCAAAGGTGATGGTGGCATAAGGCAAGGACGTGGCCCCCAAACCCGACAGCCCCATCGAACCCTTCAAGCAGGCCGTGCGCAACACGCTGCGTGCGCTGGGCGGCGAGCCCGAGCTTGAGGTCACCTACGGCACCGAGGCGCCACAGCTCAAGGGGCTGAAGGCCCGCCTGCCCTTGCCCGGCCGCGACCTGTCGAAGGTCGAAGTGGCTCAGACACGTGGCGCAGCAGACGCCTTCGCGCTGCGCCTGGCGCTCCACGACGACAAGATGCACGCGCAATTCGCCCCGCCCGGCTCATCCGCACGCGCGATCTTCGAGGCCGCCGAGCAGGCCCGCGTGGAATCCATCGGCGCGAATGCGATGAAGGGCGTGGCAAAGAACCTCGACGCCGCCCTGTCCCAGCGCATGAAGCAGAAGGGCTATGCCAAGGTCCGCGACCGCAGCGAGGCACCGCTGGCCGAGGCGGTCGGCCTCCTCATGCGCGAGCGCCTGACCGGCCGTCCCGTCCCCGATTCCGGCAAGGCCGTGCTGGAAGCCTGGCGCGACCACATCGAAACCAAGGCCGGCAGCGATCTAGAGAAGCTGTTCGACAACATTCGCGACCAGGCCGCGTTCGCCCGGGTCACGCGCCGCATCCTGTCCGACCTCGGCATGGGCGACGAGCTCGGCGAGGACCCGGACGGTTCCGACGACGAACAGTCCAGCGAGCAATCCGATCAGCAGGCCGACGACTCGCAGAACGAATCCAGCGAAGCCGCAGACCCGCAGGGCGCATCGGCCGAAGAAACCGAGATGTCGGAAGGCGACGGCGAGGACGGCGAGCAGCAGGCTGTTGAAGTCGAGAGCGAGGAGCGCGCCTCGCGTTCCGAGACCGACGAGGTGACGGACGGCAAGATGCCCTTCCGCCCGGACAGCCAGCTCAACGCCCGCAGCGAACCCAATTACAAGGTCTTCACCACCCAGTTCGACGAGACCGTGGCCGCCGAAGAGCTCTGCGACATGGAAGAGCTCGGCCGCCTGCGCGCCTATCTCGACCAGCAGCTACAGGCCATGCAGGGCGTCGTCTCGCGTTTGGCGAATCGCCTGCAGCGCAAGCTCATGGCCAAGCAGAACCGCACGTGGGAGTTCGATCTCGAGGAGGGCATCCTCGATGCCGCGCGCCTGTCGCGCGTGGTCACCGATCCCATGTCGCCGCTGTCCTACAAGATCGAAAAGGACATGAATTTCCGCGACACCGTCGTGACGCTGCTGCTCGACAATTCGGGATCGATGCGTGGCCGGCCAATCATGGTCGCAGCCATGTGCGCCGACATTCTCGCGCGCACGCTGGAACGCTGCAACGTGAAGGTCGAGATCCTCGGCTTCACGACCAAGGCCTGGAAAGGCGGCCAGTCGCGCGACAAGTGGCTTCAGGAGAACAAGCCGCCCGCGCCCGGACGCCTGAACGACCTGCGCCACATCATCTACAAGTCGGCCGACGCCCCGTGGCGTCGCGCACGCCGCAATCTCGGCCTGATGATGCGCGAAGGGCTGCTCAAGGAAAACATCGACGGCGAGGCGCTCATGTGGGCGCACAACCGCCTGATCGCACGTCCCGAGCAGCGCCGCATCCTGATGGTGATTTCGGATGGCGCGCCGGTCGACGACTCGACGCTCTCCGTGAACTCCGGCAATTATCTCGAAAAGCACCTGCGCGAGGTGATCGAGACGATCGAGACGCGCTCGCCCATCGAGGTCATCGCCATCGGCATCGGCCACGACGTGACACGCTATTACAAGCGCGCCGTCACGATCGTCGACGCTGAACAACTCGGCGGCGCCATGACCGACAAGCTGGCGGAACTCTTTGACGAAGACACGCAGAAGCAGGCTGCGCCCCGCGCCGCCACGCCGCTGCGCCGGCGAACCACCCCTTCCGCCAAGGCAGGATAGAAAGACATGCGCTTCGCACGCCTGATCGCCACCCTCCTCCTGGGGTGCACATCGCTGACTGCCTGCGCGGAAGAAGCCCGCCGCCCGCTCGAGATCGCCGCGCGCCCCGTCTCATTCGCGCTCGACAGCGAAGGCGCAAAGGCAGTGGGCCAACTCGCCCACCTGGGCTCTCTCCGCCTGACCTCGCCCGACAGCGACTTCGGTGGCATCTCCGGCCTCATCGTGTCACCTGATGGCAAGACGTTTCTCGCCATCACCGACTCCAGTCACTGGCTGACCGGCAAACTGACCTACACCGATGGTCGCCTCACGGGCCTGACAGGCAAGGAGATTGCCCCGCTCCGCGACCTCTCCGGCAAGCCGCTGCAGGGCAAGGCCGGTGACGCCGAAGGCCTCGCCGGATCGCTGGACGGCGACGTCTATGTGAGCTTTGAAGGCGACCACCGCATCTGGAAATATGCCTTCGGCAAGGACGGCCTCGACGCGACACCTGTCGCGGTGAAGGTGCCGGCCGATCTCGCAAAAGCGCCGGGCAATGGCGGCCTTGAGGCCATCACGCTTCTCTCCGACGGCAAGCTCCTCGCCATCACCGAGTCCTACGAGAACGCGGACGGCGACATTCGCGGCTGGCTGATCGATCCCGCCGGCAAGGCGCCCGCATCACTGGCCCTGAAGCGCCGCGCGCCCTACGATGTGACGGATGCACGGCAACTGGAGAACGGCGACGTGCTCACGCTGGAGCGCCGCTTCAACCGTGTCGGCGGCGTTGGCTTCGCCGTTCGCCGCATCAGGGCAGACGCGCTGAAAGCAGACGCCCCCATCGAATCCGAGGTCATCGCCGATGCGGGTATGAACTATCTCATCGACAACATGGAAGGCCTGTCCATTCGCAAGACCAGTGACGGCCGGACGCTCGTCTACATGATCTCGGACAACAACTTCAACAAGCCGCTCCAGCAGAACCTGATCATGCTGTTCGAATTGAAGAAAGCGGACTGAGAAGACTCAGTCCCAGTCCTTCGGCTGCTTCGTCTTGTTCTCGGTGCCAGCCTTCAGGGTCCACGTCACCGCGCGCTTCAGGACGGCACCCACGGCTGCGTCAAAGGCCTCCACGATATCGGCAACACCTTCGCTCTTCGCAGGCTTGACGGATTCAAAGCTCTGCGACGCGACGATCATGCCGATCGCCGGACGTACCAGCTTCAGGTTCACGCGCACGCGCACGACTGTTCCGCCATCCGACGTCTTTTCCGCCTGGAACTCGCGCAGTTCCGTCTTCAGCGAGAAGTCGGACCGCAGGCCAATCGACTGGCGCCCCACCGACACGATCTTCTGCGTGTTCTCGAAGGACTGGATCAGCAGCTGCTGGATCATGCGCGGCGCACGGTCAGCCCAGCGCGCCCCACCAAAATACTTCACTTCGAGCGGCATCGGCGAAATGGCGATACGGTCGGTATCGATGCCCTTCGCTGTTGAAGGCTCATCCACCACCAGCTGCCAGTCGACGGCAGGAATGTCATCGGGAAACGTGCTCTTCGGCGACAGGACGTAGAGGTCTGGCGGCGGGCCCGAGCCCAGGTCAGGCAGGCTGCACGATGCAAGGGTCAGCGCGGCCGCAGCCGCAACAAGCAATCGGTTCGCGCGCATCAGCGGCTCCCTCCGGATTTGTATTCGACGGCCTTGTCACCAAAGATCAGCGACGACGGGCTGGCCTCAAGACGCTGCGCCGCCCGGTCGACGGACGAGATCATCTGCCGCGCATCGCTGATCGCCAGCAGGAGCTCCGGCAGGCCACGCCGCGCGAAGTCCTTCAGGGGACCCCGGGCATCCGCCATGATCTGCCGGATGTCATCGGCCACGCCACGCACATTTGCCAACGTGCCCTTTGCGTCACCGGCAATGATCTTGTCGAGGTTCGACGCAATCGAGTCGAACTTGTCCGACGCCGTCGCCAGGTTCTTGGTGAGCCGCTCGACATGCTGGATCGTCATGCCGAACTTTTCCTGGTTGTTGGGATTGAGGAAGGTCGTCAGCCGGTCTAGCACCGCATTGCCCCGGTTGATGAGTTCGGGCGCCCCGGCGAACAACTGCTGGAACACGGATTGGCGCGTCTTGATCTCCGGATAGTCCTGTCCTTCCTTGGCCACCAGCGGCTTGGCTTCCTTGGTGCCACCGGCAAGCTGGATCGCCGCCACACCCGTCAGACCCTGCGTCTCCAGGCTGGCATAGGAGTCCGTCTTCACGGGCGCCTTGCGCTCGACCTGGATGTAGACGATGACATGACTGGGCTGCTCGGTATCAATCTCGAGCATCGTGACTTCACCCACCTTGATGCCGTTGTAGAGCACGTCGGCCGCCTTGCTCAGGCCGGACACGGACCCTTCAAAGCGCAGCATGTAGACCGCGTATTGCCGGTTGAACTCGAACTTCCCGATCCACATCAGGAACAGCACGGTCAGCACGGAGATGCCAATGGCAAAGCTGCCGATCATGAGATGGTGTGCGCGCGTTTCCATGAAATCGCTCCCTTAAACCCTAGGCCTGCGCATTGCGTTCTTTCGCAGCTACCGCTGCACGCCCGCGCGGGCCATGAAAATATTCCTTTATCCACGGATGCGTGTGCTGCATCAGCTCGTCAATGGTTCCTGTCACAAGAACACGCCTTTCTGCCAGCACGGCAATCCGGTTACAGATCGCATAGAGACTGTCGAGGTCATGTGTCACCATGAAGACAGTTAACCCGAGCGTGGCCTGGAGGTTCTTGATAAGGTCGTCAAAGGCTGCCGCCCCGATCGGATCCAGCCCCGCCGTGGGTTCGTCCAGGAACACGACCTCCGGATCAAGCGCCAGCGCGCGGGCAAGCCCGGCCCTCTTGCGCATGCCCCCCGACAGTTCCGACGGATACTTCGGCCCCGCCTCTGGCGGCAGGCCCACCAGCGCGATCTTCACCGCCGCAATCTCGTCCATGAGATACTGAGGCAAATGCAGGTGCTCACGCAGCGCCACCTGGATGTTCTGGGCCACCGTCAGCGACGAGAACAGCGCACCATCCTGGAACAGCACGCCCCAGCGCCGCTCCACCGCCCGCTCCTGCGCAGACGTCATCTCGCCGCGCATCTGCCCGAAAAGCTGGATTTGCCCCTGTGCCGGCTTGTTGAGCCCCAGGATCGTGCGCAGCAGCACCGACTTGCCCGTACCCGAACCGCCAACGATGCCCAGCACTTCGCCGCGAAAGATGTCGAGGTCGAGACCGTCATGGATGACCTGGCGCCCGAACTGGTTGCGCACGTCCCTGACCGATATCACCGCATCACGCTGCATCTCTCAGATCCCCAGCTTCAGGAACAGGATCGAGAAGATGGCGTCCACCACGATGACCGTGAAGATGCCCTCCACCACCGAGGCAGTCGTACGCTGCCCGACAGACTCCGCGCTGCCTTCGACCTTGAGGCCCTCGAAGCAGCCTATCAGCGCAATCATGAGCCCGAAGAACGGCGCTTTCACGAAGGCGACCGCGCCATCCCAGAAATCGGCAGCCACATACAGGCGCTCGATATACATGCCCGGGGACATGCCAAGCTCGAGCCAGAGCACGAGTCCGGCGCCAAGCAAGCCCATCATGGCTGCAATGAAACCCAGCACGGGCACCATGATGACGAGGGCAATCACACGCGGAAGCACCAGCACCTCGACAGGATCAAGCCCCATCGTGCGCATGGCGTCGATTTCCTCACGCAGTTTCATGGAACCGATCTGCGCCGTGAAGGCACTGCCGGAGCGACCCGCCACCATGATCGCCGTCAGCAGGATTCCGATCTCGCGCAGGAAACCGGCAGCAACCAGGTTGACCGCAAACACTTCGGCACCAAAACGGCGCAACTGCTCGGCACCCTGGTATGCCATCACCGCGCCGATCAGGAACGTGATCATGCACACGATCGGCACGGCGTTCAGGCCGGTCTGCTCCATGTGATAGGCGGTGGACGTGATGCGCAGGCGTTTGGGATTGAGCATCGTCCTGAAAAGCGTCTCGAAGACCAGGCCCATGAAGCCAACGATCTCGCGCGTCGTCTTGCCCGCATCTTCAAGCGCATGCCCCATCCGCACGACAAGGTTCGTGAAGATGTTGCCGACATGCGGCTCCGCCAAGACGGGCTTGTCACCCCGCGCAACAGCATTCAGCAGCGTCGCCTGCGGAACCGTGGCACCCGCAATCGTGACGGAAGCACCCGCCCGCTCGAGCGTGCGCCGCGTGCGGTGGATCAGCCACGCGCCGGCCGTATCCAGACGCCCCAGATGTGACAGGTCGAATGTCGCCGAGCGACGACCATAGGCGTCGACGGTCTGAAGAGTGGCATCAATGTCGGCAGAATGCGTGACGACCCAGTCGCCCAGCGGCCGAAGCAGCAGCGAGGATGCGTCCTCGGACACGTCGAGCCATGTCCCGGATTCAGCCGTGTGGTCTGACATGCGTTAACGCCGCACCCTGATTACATGCCCCTGGAAACGTGATTCGCGAGTGTGCCCGCCATGAATTTTCCCGGCAAGCTGATAGCCAGCGAAAGCGTCACATGAAAAGCACGAAGGAGAGAGTGGTGACGAAGGCCACACGATCCGTCCTTGTATTGTGGGAAATCCGGGTGAAAATCAGGAAAATCGACACACGCGCAGAACGGAAACTGGTGGGCTGGGACGTCAATGGCAGAAAGCGGGACGGCACAGGACGCCTCAGTACAAGTCGCCAGCACAGCAGAACTGCAACACTGCCAGACGATGCAGTTCATTCCGGTACGCAAGGCCAACCTGATCAGGGCGCTGGCGCAGGACAACCTCACACCTGAACAGTCACGCGATTTCCATACGCTGTGCACGTTCCTGGGCGCCTATTTCCACCACGACTTCTATGACGAACTGACAGACCTGAAAGACCTGTTCGCGCGCCTGCACGAAGAGCGCACGGGTGATGGCGACGAGGCCTACGCGAAACTCGAAAAAACCTTTGTCGGTGTTCTCCAGCGGGCAAACTTCATCGAACTCGGCAAGGAGGACGTCGCCAGTCTCGGCGGCGACAACCCGTTGCTCGACGTCAAGACGCGCACGCCGCTCGACATCTATGAAACCGTTCGCCTGTTCTACCGCGGCCTGCGCAAGGAAGTCGTCACGCACAAGACCCTGCTGGCCAGCCGGGAGCTCGCACAGGACACATTCGATGATGTCGTCGTGCTCGTGCGCTTCCGCAAGGACACGCCTCTCACGGCACGACAGCGGCTGCTGAACCGCAAGCGCAACCTGCCGGGCGGCGCTGTCCCCGGCAGCGTCCTGATCAAGTCGTTCCGCCACATCGCCCGCAACGAGCTGCCCATGCTGCTGCCGGACGTGCATGTCGTGATGAGCCGGAAGGACGCACTCTTCCTGGGTGGTCCCGCGCTCATTGGCGGGATCCCCATCCTCCTGAACATCGTGCCCGCCCTGTCGGTGGTGCTGGTCGTGATCGGCGCTTTCCTTGGCATTTCGGGGACAGCAAAACAGGATGACCTGATGAAGGCCGTCGGCGCCCTGTCGGCGCTGGTCGGAGCCGGCGCCTTCATGTTCCGGCAGTATTCGAACTACTCGTACCGCAAGCTCAAGTACCAGAAACGCGTGGCCGACAACGTCTATTTCAAGAATGTCAACAACGACTCCGGCGTGTTTGACACGCTGATCGGCACGGCCGAGGAGCAGGAAGTCAAGGAAGTCATCCTCGCCTATCATGCCATGCTGGCCTACGGCCCGGTCGCGCATGAAGGCGAACTCGACCGCCGCATCGAGAGTTGGCTGAAGAACAGCTTTGGCACCGAGATCGACTTTGAAGTGTCCGATGCACTGGAAAAGCTTGAAGGACTGGGCTTCTTAACCCAACGGGACCAGAAAATGACGGTCATCCCGCTGGAAGAGGCACTGTCACGTCTCGACAGGCTGTGGGATCGTCTCTACGACTTCACAAGCCGGAAGCTGCCGGGGGGAGCCTGAAGCCTAGCCATGTCACAACGGGACGCAACATCGCGCCAGGACGCACTGCAGATGGCCGGCATTGCCGGCATCCTGCGCTGGCTGGGCGTCATGCCTTGGGCTGTTCTCTTCCTGGCCCTGTTCATCCAGTGGAATGACTTCGGGAAAATCCTCGAGGGCCAGCGCAACAAGGTCTTTGACTTCTATCAGAACGCATCCCCCCGCCCCTACGTCGACACGTCGGTAAAGTTCGTCGACATCGACGAGGAGAGCATCAGGCGCATTGGCCAATGGCCCTGGCCGCGCACCACGCTGGCAAAGATGACCGACAATCTGAGCAAGGCCGGCGTGGGTGTAATCTCATACGACATGGTGTTTCCAGAACCCGACCGCACGTCTCCGGCCCTGATCGCCAAGGAGCTTCCTGCCGGCGCAGAGTGGGACAGTGCGCGCCAGCAGCTCATGACGCTGCCGAACAACGACGACATCTTCGCTGAAACCCTGCGCCGGACACCAACGGTGCTCGGCTTCATTCTGGGAGACGCGGATACCGGACGGACGCCTGTGATGAAGGCAGGCATCGCCCGGGTAGGTGATTCCGAAAGCAAGCTGATCAATGCAGTGAATTCCCTGTCTGGAGCGACCGTGCCGCTGGATGTGCTGCAGAACGCGGCGCCGGGCACCGGGGCATTCAATACAGTCACCGATGACGACGGAATCGTGCGTCGCGTTCCGCTGTTCATCGGCTTGGTCAACAAGGGACATGCCGAGGCTTATCCGGGGCTGGCGTTGGAAACGCTACGCGTTGCCCTTGCGGCAATGACAGGCAGCAATCCAACCATCCTGGTGACGATGGCCGGCGGCGCCGGTGAACTGTCCTTTGGTCAGCCGGACCGCATCGTGTCCGTGAAAGTGGGCCCGATCCAGATCCCATCGACAATCGACGGCCAGATGTGGATCCACTTCACGGAAGACCAGCCCTCGCGCAAGATCCCCGCGTGGAAGGTGATACAAGAGCCCGCATCGCTGGTCGGCCTCGAAGGTGCAGCCGTGTTTGTCGGCACCAGCGCAGCGGGCCTCCTCGATCTGCGCGCCACCCCGCGCCGCGTCGACGCCCCCGGCGTCGAACTCCACATCCAGGCGCTGGAGCAGATGTTGCTCAAGCACTTCCTCGGCCGCCCCGACTGGTCGGACGGCGCCGAGCTCGGCTTCGCGCTCGTCATGGGCCTTCTGGTGCTGCTCACCATCAACCGCGTACCGGTCTTCTGGATCGCAGGCGTCGCTGCCGTCGCCATCACCTTCGCCATCAGCGTGTCCTGGTGGGCCTTCACGCAGCAGCTCTGGCTTCTCGATCCCGTAGCGCCTTCGATCAACATCGCTCTCGTCTTTGCATCCGCCAGTCTCGTGAAGTTCATGCGCACCGAAGCCGAACGACGCACGGTCCGCAGCGCCTTCGCGCAGTACCTGCCGCCGGACGTCGTCGACAGCATTGCCAACGATCCCTCGAAGCTCAAGCTCGGTGGTGACACGCGCGAACTGTCGATCATGTTCTGCGACATTCGTGGATTCACGCCGATTGCCGAAAGCTTCCGCACCGATCCACAGGGTCTGACGAAGCTCATCAACCGCGTGCTGACCCCGCTGTCGCGCGAAGTCCTCAACAACCGCGGCACGATCGACAAGTATATCGGCGACTGCGTCATGGCCTTCTGGAACGCCCCGATCGACGTCGAGGACCATCCAACGCACGCCTGTGACTGCGCACTCGGCATGCTGGACGCGCTCATCGTGCTGAACGAGGAATTGACATCCGAGGGCTTCTACAAGTCCCACAAGGTCAACAAAATTGCAGTCACCGTTGGCATCAATACGGGCGTCTGCGTTGTCGGCAACATGGGTTCGGATCTGCGCTTCGACTATTCGGCTCTCGGCGATGCCGTCAACATATCGGCGCGCATCCAGTCCTTTGCCGGAAACTATGGCTTCCCGGTGGTCATCGGCGAAGACACCGTGGAAAAGATCCCCGAGAAATTCGCTTTCCTCGAACTGGACTTCATCGCCGTGAAGGGTCGCGCAACGCCCACATACCTCTTCGCCCTCATGGGACACGCCCACGTGCGCGAAACCCAGGCCTATCAGGACCTCGACGGCGCGCTGCAGGCGCTGTTCAAGACGTTCCGTTCAAAGGACTGGGAAGGCGCCAAGGCTGCCATTGCGCATGGCAGGACCATTCCGGGAGCTCCCGAGGAAATCTTCGACACCTACGAAGAGCGCATTCATCACTACGCTTACGAGCCTCCCCCCGCGAACTGGGACGGCTCCTGGTCAGCCAAGGAAAAATGAAAAAGCCGCCGACCCGGCATGGGGATCGGCGGCCTGCAGGCTGCTTGGCTTCAGGCTCCCGCTTACTGCGGCAGCTTTTCCTTCGCCGGAACCAGCTTCATCATCGAGTTGACCTGGTCAGGCGTCAGCTTCACAGGCTTCAGCGCCGCGGCCGGCGCCGAGCTCTGAGCGAGCAGCACGGTGCTGCCGGCCCCCGACGAAGCCACGACCTGCGTCTTGCGGAACTCGCCGTAGACCTGCGGGCCTGCAATCAGGAGACCA
>JBILMZ010000043.1:0-18831 GCA_044375275.1 Micropepsaceae bacterium
CTTTGGCAGTGGGTTCGAGGTGGGCGGTTGGCTCCTGCTTTTGGCGAGCGGCGCCAATCTCGCGGTCGCTGTTGCAAGCGGCTTCAACTATTCAGCAGCAGCAGTTCACGCGCACGAAATTCAGTTGAAGTCCGCGCTGTTTTCGTCCGCCGTCTGCCTGGTGACGTGCCTCGCCCTGATTGATGTGTGGGGAGTCGCAGGAGCCTTCGCGGCGGTCGGCGCGGCTGCTTTGGGACAGGTTGCAGTTTCGGCTGCTTTCCTCCGTCGAAGGCTGTCGCCACAAGAAGTGCGGGCTACCTGAAATGAAAAGGGCTCCCGTCGCGCTGGCACTTGTGACCGTTGTGATCGTCGTTTTCTCGATCTTCGCTCCGGACCAACTCGGCTGGCATGTGTTTCCGATATGCATCTGTGGCTACCTGACGACGTTCGAACTGCTTGGCCATGCACAGAGGAACAATGCAGCGCGCGCAGGTTTGCTTGTGGATTTGCTCGCGTTTCACCTCATGTTTGCGGCACCGCTGCTGCACATGTGGTGGGAATTCTACATGCCCTTCGTGGTGCCCCCCGATGATTGGAAGCCCTGGCTGGGCTACATGGCGTCTCTGAATGCAATCGCGTTTCTGGGTTTCATGCTGTCCAGAAGGGCTGCAAGAGCCTGGTCGATGAGGCGTGCAACCCCGCTCGTGCTTGACGCCAACAGGCTTGTGCCTCTGGGAATAGTCATGTTCGCCATTGCACTTGCACTGCAGACCTATGTTTACGCACAGTTTGGAGGGATTTCAGGTTACGTAACTGCGTTTACCGAAGAGCCAACCCTCTTTTCGGGATGGGGGTGGGTATTCGCAGTCAGCGAAATTGGACCGGTGATGCTCGGCTGGGCCATTGTGGTTCGGTGGAAGCAGCGAAAGGCACGGGTGTCAGAGCCCTATTTTGTGGCCTTCGTCATTCTGATGGTTTTGCTGATTGCCTATTTCGGCGGCTTGAAGGGAAGTCGAAATCACTACGTCTGGGAACTGGTGTGGGTTGCAGGAGTGTTTGCCATCTGGATCCGCCCACCTTCGAGAACCCTCATCGCCGGCGGAGGGATCTTCCTGATGCTCTTCATGATGGGCTACAGCTACTTCAAGGAGTATGGAGCCAACATCGGTGAAGTCATCCAGAACCCGTCCATCGCGGCAGATTCATGGCGATATGGCGGACGTGTGTTTGAGGGCGTGATCCTCGGTGATTTCTCCAGGTCGGACGTCCAGGCTTACGAACTTCACAAACTGAGCCTGCCCGGAAATGACTACGAACCGGCACTGGGCATGACTTATGTCGCCGCCTTTGGACAAGTCGTTCCAAAGTTTCTTATTGGGGAGCGACCATTGGCCAAGGCGTACTTCGGAACGTGGTTGCTGTTTGGAAAGGGTGCCGCAGACTCTGGGTTCGTCGCCTCGAACATCTACGGCTTGGCTGGCGAGGCCCTGCTCAACTTTGGCGTGATAGGTGTTCCGTTGCTCTATCTGCTGTTTGGTGCAGTTGTGGGCCGTGTCGAACGCTATTATGCCAACTTGCACAGGGATGACGCACGCTGGTTATTCTATCCTTTCATCGTCATTCTGTTGGGATGGACACTGGTGAGTGACGTGGACAATGTTCTGGTGTTCGTCATGAAGTACGGCTCGATCCCCTTTGCGGTGCTGATGCTGTCTTCCCGCTGGAGCAAGCAGGTCAGCATGTCCGGGCAGGGTGCAGATGCGTGGGGAACCGCTAGATGAAATGGGTCTGGGTGCACTCCATGCGCTTTCAGCGGCGGGGCACAGAGGTGTTCAGCGAAGCGCAGGTCGCCTATCGGACATGGCAGCGATATCTCGCCCATTGCGACAGCCTGCATGTGGTGGGTCGGGGTCCGGAGGCAGAACTCTCGCATCAGGCGAAGTACATCAAGCCGTGCGGCGGACCCGGCATGACATTCACGCTGGTGGACGGCATCAACTCGCCGCGCGAAATGCTCGCAAACACGGGCAGGGTGCTCCGCCAGCTGGAAGAGGTCATCTCGCAGGCAGATGGGGTCATTGCGCGCCTTCCTTCCGAGCACGGATTGATGGCGGTTGCGGTGGCGCGGAAGCTCGGAAAGCCCTTTGCGGTGGAACTCGTTGGCTGCGCGCAGGATGCACTCTGGTTCCACGGCGACATCAGGGGAAAGATCTACGCGCCTATCATGGCGCGACGGGTCAAGGCGGCAGTTGCTGTGGCGCCGTTCGTGCTCTACGTGACCCGGGAGTTCCTGCAGCGCAGATATCCCGCCCGCCATGTCATTGGCAGGGCGTCAAATGTCGAGATTGCGGGTATAACCGCCGCAGTCTCTGACGTTGACGTGCCAGCGTTTTCAACGAAAGAGACGCAGTCAGAGAACCGGACGGACCCGGCAATGCAGATCGGTCTCATCGGTGCATTCCAGAATGAATACAAGGGACATGGCACGGCGCTACGCGCGTTGCGCCAGGTGATCGACGTGGGTGTTCCCGCGCGCTTGCGCCTCATTGGCGTGGGAGGCACCGAAAGATGGAGGGCTGAAGCCGGGAAGCTGGGCGTGGAGGGTCACGTCTCCTTTGAAGGCGTTTTGCCGGCGGGAGAGCCTGTCATGAAGTGGCTGCAGGATCTGGACATCTACATTCAGCCCAGCCTGACGGAAGGATTGCCGCGGGCGCTGATCGAAGCGATGGCCGCAGGCAGGGCCGCGTTTGCTTCACGCGTGGGCGGCATTCCCGAGCTGTTACCGGACGACTGTCTGCACACCCCCGGTGACTGGAAGGCACTCGCAAGGATGCTTGTCAGGGCAGCGCAGGATCCGACATGGCGCCAGGAAGCCGGACAGGGGAACCGCCTGAAGGCCCGGGAGTATGCATCAGACGTATTGCAGGAGAGACGAAGTGCCTTTTGGTCCGCGTTCGCCAGTGTCTGTGCTGGCGGCACTGACGAAGGACGGATGTGCGCATGAAGGTGCTGCAGTTGGTCAAGACCAGTGTAGGGGCCACCTGGGCGTGGGAGCAGATGTGCGAGCTGCAGAAGGCAGGTGCCAGGATCAGCGTCATCCTGCCGGGTGAAGGTCCGATGGTGGAGCGCTATCGGGACTCCGGCATGGACGTCCGCTTTGCAGACCTCGATCCCGTTTCCCTGATCCGGAAGGGACCGGCTCACCGTCAATCCGTCGTCGGTCTGGTTGAAAGTCTCGCTCCCGATGTCATCCACTCGCACTTCGTCCAGACAACCCTGACGGCACGGCTTGTTCTGGGAAGGCATCACCACATTCCGCGTTTCTTCCAGATCGCCGGTCCGTTGCATCTGGAAAACGTCGTGACGCGCCAGGTGGACGTGCGTTCCGCCGGCCAGGCCGACTACTGGGTTCCAGCGTGCGAGCTGTCGCGAACACTTCTCCTGAAGGCAGGCGTCGCAACCGACCGCATGCGCCTGATCTATCACGGCCTGCGCAGGGACCGGTTTGCCGCGCGGCCAACGGGCAGGCTGCGCGCCATTTTGGGCGTCGATCCCCACATTCCGATCATCGGAATGGTTGCCTACATGTACGCGCCAAAGGCCTATCTCGGTCAGACGCGCGGCCTGAAGGGGCATGAAGACCTCATCGATGCGGTGGCGATGTTGCCCGAGCGGTTCAGCAACGCAGTATTGGTCATGGTGGGTGGCCCCTGGGGAGACGGAGCACGCGCCTATGCGGATCGTGTCATCAGCTATGGCAGGTCCCGACTGGGCAATCGCGTCCACTTCCTTGGCACGCGCAGTGATGTGCTTGACCTCTATCCGGATATCTCCGTTGCCGTTCATCCCTCACATTCCGAGAACCTGGGAGGCGCTGTGGAGTCGATGATGATGGGTGTTCCCACAATCGCCACGCATGTCGGCGGCTTCCCCGACATCGTGATTCCAGGACGGACGGGATGGCTTTCTGATGCCCGCAGCCCCGCTTCCCTGGCACGCGAGATCGCGACAGTTCTTGCAGACAAGGATCTGGCGCAACAGACCGCGTCGAGTGCCCGGACCTTTGTCGCCGACCTGCTCGACATCACGTCTCAGACGCGCCGACTGACAAGGTTTTACGACGACGTGGTCTCAATGCGTAACGTCCGAAGCCTGGCAGCCTGAACCATGAGCGACCACAGACGGACCAGGCGCGCAAAGCGGTACTTCGATCTTCTCTGCATCTTTTTGTCCCTGCCGCTTCTGGTTCCGGGATGCGCACTCGTCGCGTTGCTGGTCCGGGTGTTCCTGGGGGCGCCGGTCCTGTTCAGGCAGAAGAGGCCGGGGCAGGGTGCCCATCCCTTCCTGATGGTGAAGTTCAGGAGCATGGTCGACCTGCGCGATGCGGACGGCAACTTGCTGCCGGACGAGCAGCGTCTGACCCGTTTCGGCCGGTTCTTGCGGGCCACCAGCCTGGATGAACTGCCGGAACTCTGGAATGTCCTGATGGGCGAGATGAGCCTGGTAGGACCGCGCCCGTTATTGATGGAGTACATTGAACTCTACACGCCGGAACAGGCGCGCCGACATGAGGTTCCTCCCGGGATCACGGGCTGGGCACAGGTCAATGGGCGCAATGGGCTGTCCTGGGAAGACAAGTTCAGGCTCGACGTATGGTACGTCGACAATCAGACCCTCTGGCTGGACCTGAGGATCCTATGCCTTACCGTCTGGAAGGTCATCTCCCGCGAGGGCATCACGGCAGAGGGCAAGGCGACGACATCCAGATTTAAGGGAACAGGCAGATTTGAGGGAACAGGTTCATGACCAAGCCGCTCATTGCAGTTGGCGCGAGCGGGCATCTGAAGGATGTTTCGTTCATTCTGGAAGACCAGGGCGAAAAGTGGTCGCTTGCCGGCATACTCGATGATGATCCCGCGCTGGAGGGAACGGTGCTCGCCAGCGCATTGGTGCTCGGCCCGACAGCAAGGTGGGTCGACTACGCGAACCATTGGTTTGTCATCGCAATCGGCAATCCCCGTGCGCGTGCGCGTGTTGTCAGAAGCATGGCGGGTACCAGCCCTCCACGTTTCGCAACCCTGGCGCACGCCCGCTCTAGCCTGTCGAGAAATGCAAACCTGGGGCCTGGCTGCATGATCGGCCCCTTCGCGTCTGTGTCAGCCGGCGTGTCCATCGGTTCCCATTCGATCGTGAATGCTGGCGCCACGATCGCGCATGAAGCGAGCATCGGAAACTTCGTCACCATCGCCCCACAGGCCGCGATCTCGGGGAATGTCACGCTTGAAGATGGAGTCGAGGTCGGAACGGGGGCGCTGATCCGGCAAGGCGTCCGCGTCGGACGTGGGGCCATGGTGGGTATGGGGGCCGTAGTCCTGTCAGACGTCCCGGCAAATACCTGCGTCGTCGGGAATCCTGCACGCGCGCTGCGGCAGTTGCCGCCTTTTGGTGAAGCTCATGACTGACCGCATCTATCTCTCGCCACCCCACATGAGCGGTGAGGAAGCAAGGCTCGTCAGCGAAGCTTTTGCCACCAACTTCATCGCTCCCGCCGGCCCAGCCCTCGGCGCTTTCGAGCGGGAGTTCTCTGAGCTGACCGGCTTTACCCATTGCGTCGCACTTTCATCAGGTACGGCAGCCATGCATTTGGCACTCAAGGGTCTTGACCTGCAGCCGGGTGAGGAGGTGTGGGCCTCGACGCTGACGTTCATCGCGAGCATCGCGCCGGCCGTACATGAGCGCGCAATCCCCGTCTTCATCGATAGCGACGAGGCCACCTGGACGATGGATCCGGTTCTGCTGGAAGAAGGATTGGCGCGGGCCGCGAAGCAGGGCAGGCGCCCGCGCGCCGTCATACCCACGGACATATACGGTCAGTCCTGCGACCTCGACCGCATCGTCGGCATCTGCAAGTCCTACGATGTACCGGTCATTGCGGACTCGGCCGAAGCGGTTGGCGCGCGTTACCGCGATCGCCATGCCGGCAAGGGTGCCCGCGCAGCCGTCTACTCCTTCAACGGCAACAAGATCATCACCGCATCGAACGGAGGCATGCTCGCTACCGATGATGCGGCTCTCGCGGAGACGGCGAGACATCTCGCCACGCAGGCAAGGGAGCCCGTGCCTCACTATGAGCACCGGACAGTCGGCTTCAACTATCGCCTGTCAAACATCTGCGCCGCGATCGGCCTCGGTCAGTTGCGGGCGCTCGACCTGCGCGTGCAGCGCCGGCGTGACATATTCTCAAGATATGTTGCCCGCCTCGGAGGCCTTGAAGGTATCAGCTTCATGCCGGAAGCAACCTATGGGCAAGGCACGCGCTGGTTGACGGTGATGATGATTGACCCGGAAAAGAACCTGAGCACACCTGAAATTGTCCGGCTGGCGCTCGAGGCGCGCAATATTGAAGCTCGTCCCGTCTGGAAGCCCATGCACATGCAACCTGTATTCAGCAGTGCACGTTCGATAGGTGGTCAGGTTGCAAGTCGTCTCTACGAGCAGGGATTGTGCCTGCCATCTGGCACAGCCATGAGTGACGATGACGTCGATCGCATTTCGCAAATTGTCCGCGACGCACTTCGCACGCACTGATCGTGCATCAAAAGGAAGCTGTGAATTTTATTCCGCAGCCCATTGCGTTTGAGTGCGCAGATGGAGTTAAAGATAGTTCATCAGTTCACGCGAATGGCCAGGGTGAATGACCGCCCGGTGTTGAAAGGCAAGTGCTTTTCAACGCCGGGCTTTTTTTTCGGATCGCGTTGGCCATTTAGGCCATTTTCGAAGCGCTCAGTTTCGTTTCCCACCCGAGCGCAGTCTCGACAATGGCTGCGATCGAGGCATGCGCGGGTGACCATCCCAACTCGCGCTTCAGCTTCGATGAATCACAGGCCAGTGCGGGCGGGTCACCGGCGCGTCGCGGCATGTCGCGGGTTGGAAGTGGCCGCTTGAGAACCTCACCGAAGGCGTTCACGACTTCACGAACGGAATGCCCGGTGCCATAGCCGCAATTGAAGGTGCGTGTAACGCCAGCCTCTCCGGGCTTGAGCAGGGCGAGTTCATGCGCCAGGGCGAGATCCATCACGTGGATGTAGTCGCGGATGCAGGTCCCGTCGCGGGTCGGATAGTCTGTCCCGAAGATGCTGAGGTGGCTGCGCTGGCCCGCGGCGACCTCCGCCGCGACCTTGATCAGGTGAGTGGCTTCCGGCGTCCGCTGACCCGTCCGCAATTTGATGTCCGCACCTGCCACGTTGAAATAGCGCAGGATCGTCGCCCGCATGCCCGACACGCGCGCGATGTCCTTGAGCATGAATTCCGATGCGAGCTTCGAGTGTCCATAGGGGTTGACGGGCGAGGTCGGCACGCTCTCATCGATGATCATCCGGTCCGGCTCGCCGTAGACGGCTGCGGTCGACGAAAACACGATGTCGCGTACGCCTGCTTTGGCGCAGGCCTGAAACACGTTCAGCGACTTCGTGGTGTTGTTGAAATAGTACTTCCACGGATCCGACACGGACTCTTCCACCCGGACCGATGCGGCAAGCTGTATGACGGCGTCTGGTCGAAAAGCACTCAGCGCCGACTCAAGGGCTCCGGCATCACCGCAGTCACCTTCGCGAAAAAACAGCGAGGCAGGAATGGCCGCCCGTGACCCTGTGGACAGGTTGTCGAACACACCGGGTTCATGCCCGCGATCCAGCAAATGAAACGCAATCGAAGAGCCAATATAGCCAGCGCCACCAATCAGCAGGATCTTCATTGGCAGATTTCCCCCATGTTCTGTCCCCGAGCAGCGGTTGGTCGTTTGACCAGAGAAACGTGAATAGGCTGTTCATGCACCATTCAGGGCGTGGGGCGCAAAAGCCATTTTGGGAACACTTATATGGAAGGTTCACCATGAAACTGAAGTTGATAGCTCCGGCAGCACTGGCATTGACCAGCCTTTTGCTTGCTACCCAGCCCGCGATGGCTCGCCCTGGAATGCCGGACCATGACGCCAATCCTCCAGGCCCGCGAGGCGGTCCCGGCACCAATTGGGAAAACCCGCCAGGACCTCGCGGAGGCCCGGGGGCGTCCCCGGACCGCCGCGGGCGTGACCGGGACGGCAATCCACCTGGGCCACGCGGTGGTCCCGGGACGAACTGGGAAAACCCGCCCGGCCCCCGCGGAGGCCCGGGCGCATCACCGGATCGTCGCTGGCGCGACCGTGACGGCAATCCGCCAGGGCCACGCGGTGGTCCCGGGACGAACTGGGAGAACCCGCCTGGGCCACGCGGCGGACCCGGAGCTTCTCCGGATCGACGCTGGCGCGACCGTGACGACAATCCTCCCGGACCTCGCGGCGGCCCCGGCACGAACTGGGAGAACCCGCCCGGGCCACGCGGCGGACCCGGAGCTTCTCCGGATCGACGCTGGCGCGACCGTGACGACAATCCTCCCGGACCTCGCGGCGGCCCCGGCACGAACTGGGAGAACCCGCCTGGGCCACGCGGCGGACCCGGAGCTTCTCCGGATCGACGCTGGCGCGACCGTGACGACAATCCTCCCGGACCTCGCGGCGGCCCCGGCACGAACTGGGAGAACCCGCCCGGGCCACGCGGAGGACCCGGAGCTTCTCCGGATCGTCGCTGGCGCGACCGGGATGACAATCCTCCCGGACCCCGTGGCGGACCAGGCACAAATTGGGAAAACCCACCGGGCCCGCGCGGCGGACCGGGGGCATCTCCTGATCGCCGCTGGCATGACAGCGATGATCGCTGGCGTGACCGGGATCATCGTTGGCGAGACCGCGACCACCGTTGGCGTGACCGCGACCGCTGGAGAGACGCACCGCGTCATCCGCGCTGGCGTTCAAGCCACCACTATGACGGCCGTTACTGGTATCCGCACTGGTACAACAACGGCTGGGACGATAGCTGGCGCTGGTACGTGACCTTGCGCTTCTACGACGACGCCTATTGGTGGTACTACGACGATGCGTGGTGGTTCTGGGACCAGAGAGGTTTCTGCTGGCGCTCAGGTCATCCACGCTGGCACAACCGTCACGGCTATCGGTGGGATGACCGCCACTGGCCGCGGCACTGGGCAGGCTATCACTGGCGCTTCTGCTGGTAGAGGCTGAAACCTGCAGTTCGAACGAGGGTCGGTGTCGAAAGATGCCGGCCCTTTCTCGTTTCGTGTTTCGCCAGGTCGCGGCGACAAACACAAAAAGAAAAAGCGGGAGGGCGCCCGCTTTTTCAACAGTAGAGGCAAGTAGTAGGGAGGATGCTCACACGTGGTGTGAACGAGAGGAAATTAACCCTGCCCATCCTCTGCTTCAAATGAATTGTTTATGAAATGATCTCTTCAATATCTTTGAGATCAACAAACAAAAAGCGGGCGACCGAAGCCGCCCGCTCTGTACTCCATTGCATCAGTCCAGTTTAGAATTTGGTCTTCAGCTGGATCTGGAAGGTCTGCGGTGAACCGATCTGGTATCGCACAGTCTGGGCAGCCTTGTTGACGACACCGACGCCTGGATCCACGTCGATGACTGTCGCGTTTTGTTGGGTTCCAATGTTCCCGAGGTAGTCTTCGTCGAGCAGGTTTGTTGCGTTCATCTGAAGCAACATGTTCCCAAGGCCGATCATGTTGAGGTCGATCTGAAGGTCGCCATCAACCGTGACGTAGGCGTCGGCAATCTCGTCGTTGACATCCGTCGACCAGCGATCACCCACATATTTTCCCTGAAGGCCGACGCGCACAAATTCGTCAACCTCATAAACGCCACGTAGAGATGCAGTCCATTCTGGCGTTTCAACGACTTCCTTGCCCTTCGTCGGCAGGAATGTAGTCGCGGAGAGCGGAATGTCGTCGTTCACTTCCGAGCTGTTGTAGGACGTCGATGCGTAGACAAAGAACGTATCCGTCGCCTTCCAGCCGATTTCGGCATCAATCCCCTGCAGGGTAACGGAACCGATATTGCGGTCGACCGTCACGCCCAGATCAGGGTCGAACGAGCTGACGATGCGGTTTTCGAAGGTGTTGTGCCAAAGCGAGACCGAAGCCGTCACATCGTCGCCCTGGAAGCGGTAACCGACGTCGAAGGACTGGGTCTTCTCAGGAGCAACTGCCAGCGAAACGACAGTATCGATACCAGCTGACTCGGTCGTCGTGCCGGTGCTGATGCCGAACGTGTAGAGGTTGTCCGTGCGGGGGGCCGAGAAGCCTTCCGCGTAGCTTGCAAAGACGATGTTGTTTTCGTCCAGGTCATAGCTGACACCAACGTTGGGCAGAAGCGCGTCATACTCAAAGGTGGCGGTCAGCGGGCGGATGAAGTTGGTCGCCCCGCCGCCGGCCAGTGTTCCAATCCCATCGCCATCTGCGTCAGTGAAGGCTTCTTCCGTGCAGCGAACGTTCGAGCTGCCAACCTGTGAATAGCAATACTGGTTCAGGTCGCGAGAGAAATACGGTGCACGAACACCGACATCGATAAGGAGTGCATCATCGAGGAAGCGGCCAGTATAGCTGGCAGAGACCTGATTGAGGATTGCCTTAGAAAGGCGATCACGGTTTTGAAGCAGCCTGTCGTCGGCCGTGTTCGGCAGTCCGTCAAGACCGAGGGTCATGATCCCGGCCGCCCGCTTGTCCAGGCCGCCGAAGATGTCGACGGGATTACCATTGGGATCCAGCTTTCCCCAAGCAGCGGTCTGGCGGTGGCGACCATGATCGCCCGTGTAGGACACGCGCAACGTGTCGCTGTCACTGAAATCCCAGATCAGCGAGGTTGAGACGCCATAACGGCTGGTGTTGGTGTTGTTCGGATTATAGAGACGCACGCTATCCAGTGTGTCGCCGTCACCGTTCAGGTCGACGCCTGCTCCAACGACGCCCGGGCGCAGCCGGCGATCGGATTCGCTGAAGGTGTTCGTGCCGCCGCCATTCGCCTTCACATATTGCCAGGACGGATCGATGGTCAGGCGCACGTCGTCGCTAAGCTGGAGGTTGGCCTGTGCGCGAATGTTTCCGGTATTCGAAGGATTGATGCGCAGGTTGAAGAAGTTTGTGCAGCTTGACGGATTGAGAATGTTCTCGGTGCCGCCGGCATTGGGTGACGCGCCGTCATTGTCGACAACACCGTTGTTGGGTGCATCGCGCGTACAGGTCGTGAAGTTGTCGTAGTCCCGGCCGAACGACGAAATTTCTCCCAGCGACAGTGTTCTGTAGAAGTTGTTTCTGTTTTCGTTGTAGTGGCCGATGAGCGAGATGAAGCTGGACTCGCCAAGCACCTGGTAGATGCGAGCGTTGCCCTGGGTCTTTTGCAGCTGCCCCGGACCCTTGAACTTGTCGTATTCCTGGAAGGAAACGCCACCGAACGCGCTGACGCCGCGATACTCGCCGCTGTCAACCACGAGGGCATAGCGTTCATAGTCGAAGGAGCCTGCTGCGGCGTTTACAGACAATGTCAGGTCCTTGTACGGCCGGCGTGTGACCACATTGACCGTGCCGCCTGTCGCCGAAGCGGTCGGGCTGTCGACGTCCGTCGTGCCAGTGTTGACCGTCACGCGTGTGAGGTACTCGGGATCGATCATCTGGTTGGTGAAGATGGCGTAGTTTCCGGTATCGTTGAGCGGAATGCCGTCAACGGTCAGAGAAACGCGGTTGCCATCGAAGCCGCGGATGCGGACGTTTCCACCGCTCGAACCGTAGGGATCGCTGTTGGTGAAGCTCACGCCTGGCAACAGGTTGATGCTGTTGAAGACGGTCTGTCCTGCGCCCTGGCTGTCAAGATATTCGCTGGTCACCGTGGAGCGCGTCTTGGGACGGCTTTCCTTTACGATCACGCCGCCCTTTCCGCCGCGTTCGCCGGTGACGGTGACTTTTTCAACTTCCTGAGTACCAGTGGACTGCGCCAGGGCAGTCGTCGTGTAGCCAGCCATAAGGGCGGCCACAGCGGCTCCGCCCAACAAGTGAGACAATTTCATTTCACACACCCCTCAGTTGTATTCCAAAGGCCCGATGAGCGAGCCGTTGACCCCAAAACAGACGAGAGGCGTCCGCTTCGTCGTGAGACGAATCCAGCACGTGAAATGAAGGCCCCTCTGGCAAATGAAGCGAGACGCTCCGTTTGCCCCCGGTGGCAATCCAACATCCAAGTGTGAAGACTGAGTGACGTGTTTGTGACGACGGAAAGCTTGTCGCATGACGGGTTGTGAAAAACCTGCGGCGGCGAGCAGAACGACAAAGCGGGGTAGCAACCACGCCACAGTTTGTGACAGAAATTTTAAATTTGAATCATCGGTCCGATCCGCGTTGAAAATCTCAACCCGCTGCGTTCATGTGCCTTCGGGTTTGTAAGGTGGGACGAAGACCATGCAGAAAAATCAACAGACGCGACGCCAATTGATGAAGCGCGCCCTGTCGCTGGCGGGCGTCTCAATCGCCAGCGCTTACCTGAATGCATGCACGTCAACCCCATTATCTGCACGACGGATCATGTTTCACCCGTTTGGCATTGGGGTAGCGAGCGGGGATCCGGTCTCGGATGGCTTTGTGATCTGGACGCGGCTTACACCCCAGGGTGCCATTACGGATGACGTGGCCGAGACCCTGGACGTGGTGTGGGAAGTGGCGACTGATGAAAAAATGGGCAACGTTGTCCAGTCGGGCACGGTACAGGCCTTACCCGCGCTCGGACATGCGGTCCACGTAGAGGTCAGGGGCCTCCCCGCCGGCCGCCCCTATTGGTATCGCTTTCGGCTTCCGATGGGTGACGCGAGCACAACGGGGAGGGCATGGACTGCGCCCGTGCTCGGATCGGCACTCGAGCGCTTCCGTTTCGCATTTGCGTCCTGCCAACACTACGAGCAGGGCTACTTCACGGCCTATGATCTGATGGCAAATGACGATGTGGATCTCGTCATGCACCTAGGGGACTACATCTATGAGTCATCGTGGGGTGACACGGTGCGCAGGCATGATGGCCCCGAGCCCAAGTCACTTCCCGAGTACCGGAACCGCCACGCCCTCTACAAGTCGGACAAGGCACTGCAGCGTGCGCACGCACGAACCCCTTGGCTTGTAACCTGGGATGACCATGAGGTTGACAACGACTATCAGGGCCTGGAAAGTGAGGACTATCAGGTGCAGGCCGAGTTCGTGAAGCGCCGCGCCGCCGCCTATCAGGCCTACTACGAGCACATGCCTCTCAGGCGGGTCGCAAGACCTCGTGGCGACACGATGCAACTGTTTCAGCGATCCCAGTTTGGCGACCTGATGCAGTTCACAATGATCGACAATCGACAGTATCGTTCACCTGCAGCTTGCCGGACGCCGGAGCGCGGTGGCGGGCAGGTTGTGTCAGTCACCGCTTGCAAGGAGCTTTTCGAAGAAGAGCGATCCATGCTTGGCAAGGACCAGGAGCGCTGGCTTTCCAGCGCACTGTCCAGGTCGTCGGCGAAGTGGAACATCATTGGCAACGGTGAAATGTTTTCACGCTTGCGCCAGAAAACAAGCAAGGGAGAGGAAGGTCACTGGACCGATGACTGGAATGGATACCCGTCTGCGCGCCAGCGCCTGATCAGCACCATTTCCCGAAGCAAGGTTTCCAATCCAGTCTTTGTGACAGGTGACATTCACTCCTTCTGGATCAATGACGTGAAGGAAGACTTTGCCCGAGAGCAGAGCGCGACAATTGCGACTGAAATTGTGGGCACATCCATAAGCTCGGCCGGTGTGTCCTATGACACATTCTCTGCACTGCTTCCCCAGAACCCGCATGTTCGCTTCTTTGAGAGCAGGCATAGGGGATATGCACTCTGTACGGCAGGCGCCAACCGCATGGAGGTCGAACTGAAGACAGTCGACACGGTGCGCGAGCCGGTATCAGGTGGAAAGACCCTGGCCACCTTTGTAATCGAAAGCGGGAAGGCAGGCGCCGTGCGCGCGTGACCGTCAGTTGCTGGGCCAGATGCGATGATAGGTTTTGTACCACTCAACGAACTTTGGGATGCCCTCGGAAATGGGGACCCGGGGTTCAAATCCAAGATCACGTCGTGACGCTTCGATGTCGGCATAAGTCCGCTCGACATCGCCCGGCTGCATCGGCTCGAAACGATAGCTGGCTTTCTTTCCCAGCGATGCCTCGATCACCGAGATGAAATCGGTCAACTTCTCCGAGCGGTGGTTGCCCAGATTGTAGATGCCGTGACGAGGCTTCGCGGACGGCGCGTGGCTCAGGGCCGCGAGTATGCCTCGCACGATGTCATCTATGTACGTGAAGTCCCGCCACATGTTTCCGTCATTGAACACCTTGATGGGTTCGCCCTTGACGATGGCGTCTGTGAAAAGATAGGCGGCCATGTCCGGTCGGCCCCAAGGTCCGTACACGGTGAAAAAGCGCAAACCCGTGGAGGGCAGGTCGTAAAGGTGGGCGTAGGTGTGGCCGATCAGTTCGTCTGCCTTTTTGGTCGCGGCGTAAAGTGAGTTGGGTCTTTCAGTCTCGTCTTCTATCGAAAACGGCAGTTTGGTGTTGCCACCATAGACGGACGACGAACTGGCATAGACGAAATGCTCCAGCTGCCTGAAGCTCCTTGCCATCTCGAGCATCACGACCTGTCCCATCACGTTCGACGTGATGTATGTGTAGGGATCAGTCAGTGAATGCCTCACGCCGGCCTGGGCAGCCAGGTGGACGACATGGGTTATGTCGGGATGCCTTTGTCCCAGGGTCGTCATGGCCTGACGGTCCGAAATGTCGCCCTCGGCAAACACGAACCCGTGCTTGCCCTGGAGTTGCTGCAGCCGCGCCTGCTTCAGTTTCACGTCATAGTAAGCGTTCATGTTGTCGACCCCGACAACCTGGTCGCCACGCGCGAGAAGGGCGCTGGCGACATGAAATCCGATAAAGCCCGCGACGCCGGTCAGAAATACGCGCATTGAAGCAATACTCCACACATTGCAGCCAGAGAACTGCCAGCCTGTACCTCAGCCCCGCCAGCAGGTAAACCGTCGTTTCTGCGAAAATTGCCGTCTATTCGTGTCGCAGTGCTTCGATCGGGTTCAGCCGGGAAGCACGGAGTGCCGGAAAATAGCCGAACACGATGCCCACCATGGCCGAAAACAGGAACGCGATGGCCACTGTGGCGGTGTCCACGATGAAGGGCACGTTCAGAAGGGACGTGGCAAATGCAGCCACGAGCAACCCCACGACAATTCCCGCTAGGTCGCGAACGAAACCAGTTAGATTTCGGCGACAAATGCAACATTCCGGCGCTGCACATGCGCCCTGTTCGCGACTGGCGCCAGATGCGCCTCATGCAAGACGCGCTTTGGTCATCAGCTCCGCGATCTGGACAGCATTGAGGGCCGCGCCCTTCAGGAGCTGGTCGCCAGCAAGCATCATCGCGACGGTGTGACCCGACGGATCTCCGTAATCCGGACGGAAACGGCCTGCGAGAATTTCATCCGTACCCGATGCTTCAATGGGCATGGGGAAGTGGTTTCGTGCTCGATCATCAACAATGCGCAGGCCCGGCGCGCGGGCAAGAATTTCCTTGGCTTCATCAGGGCGCACCGGGCGTTCAAACTCGACTGAAAGGACAACCGTGTGCGCCCGGAGCACTGGAACACGCACGCATGTCAAACCAATCCGCAGGTCGGGCAGGGACATGATCTTGCGAAGTTCGTTGGCACACTTTGTTTCCTCGCCATTGCTTCCGGACAGAACATCGACGGTGTCGTTGTGGCTGAAAACATTGAAGGCATAGGGGTGCGGCAGAACGCGAGGTGTGAAGGGCTGGCCTTGCAGATAGGCGCTCGTCGACAGCTTCAGTTCCTCCATGGCAGCCGCACCAGCGCCGGACGCCGCTTGATAGGTTGCAGCAAAGATCCGTCGAACCGGTACATGCTGATGCAACGGCCAAAGTGCCATGGCCGTGATGATGGCCGTGCAATTGGGATTGGCAATCAGTCCTGAATGACGAAACGCTGAAGACCCATTGATTTCGGGGACAACCAGCGGCGTACCCGCCTCCATGCGGAAAGCGGACGAGTTGTCGATGATGACGGTGCGCTTGCCGGCGGTCGGCGCGAACTTGCGCGTGATGCTGCTGCCCGCGGAAAAAAGGGCAATGTCGACATCCGACAGGCTGCGCTCATCCAGGACTTCGACCGGAATGCTGGCGGCACGGAAGGGGATCTGCTCTCCCGCTGACCGGGCGGAAGCCAGCAGCTTGAACCGCGACAGCGGAAAACTCCGCTTCTCCAGACAGCCAATGATCTCGCGCCCGACGGCGCCCGTCGCGCCGACGACGGCGACTGATGGAAGGGATGGCTGTGATGAAGCGTTCATGGAGTTCTCGTTTCCTGTTTGCGGGCGAGAACCTGATGCAAGGGTCCCGCCGTTAACCGCGGGGCCTTGTGTGCGAAGCGCTAGTCTGATGCGCGCAAGACAAGACCGCCCCGGGTTCCGGGCGTCGTTTTCTTGGTCATGCGCTTGAGGATGCTTATCATGGTTTCGCTGATAACCTGCACGACAGGGCGTCGTCAAGCGACGGGCATCACGACGTTTGGTTAGCGCGCAGCGCTCGCCTGGGGGCCATTTGAGGCACACGACGTCTTCTCGTCAGCCGGAAAGACCGATCTGCCATTGATGAATACGCCTTCCGGTTTGAGTCGCGCGAGGGTTGCAGTGGCTTCTGGCGTGCACCCGGAAACGACCTTCGTTATCCGTGCAAGACCGTGTGCCTTGCCGCCAGGGTTGATCCGTTCCGGCGAATATCCAATGAAAAATCTGCTCCACACCAAAGTCCGGATTCCCTTTCGAGATGGGGCGCGCAAAACTCCTCCGTCAGTCCAGAATACAACGTCGATTCGCAGACAAACACGGATGCGGATCGAAGGGGAGCAAGGTCAGGTCGCTTGTGTTCATCGAAGGGCGTGAGGACGCAGTCGACAAAGACTTCCGCTCCTTTCAGGTCTTGCGGATTATGAGTGAGGGTCAGGTGCGCGGCAGTGAGTTCATCCGGCGAGGTTTCGCTGGTCCAGTCTTCTCCGCGCCGAAGGGCCTGGACGCGATCAGCGTCGATGTCGAACCTGATCGTGCCGGGGAACTTTGCCGCGAAGCCAGGCGCGACCTGCAATCCGACATACCGAAGACCCGAAATGGCAATGCGTTCGCGCAGGTCGGATTTGAATGCAGCGTTCTCACAGGCCGAGGGGGCTTGATGTCTGTCAAGCGGCCTGGATGATTCCGGCATGAGCGAATCCGGCACAGTGGCGCAGTGGATGAGGCCAGAGAACGCAGTGCTCCTGCTCTTTGCTGCAACCCTGGCGTGGATGCCGTTCCCCTATGGCTCGAACCGGCCATGGGCCGAATTGGTGCTCGCCATTGCTCTCGGCAGCCTGCTGCTCGCGTGGTCGGGACTGGTGATGAGTGGTCTTGCCGTTCAGACACCGCTGGTCAGGCGTTTGAAATGGCCGGCCATATGCGCCGGCATTCCACTTCTTTGGGCGCTTGTGCAGTGCGTCGACCTCGCATGGCTGGAGCAAGTGTCGGGCCTGCCTCTGGCCGGCCGCGCGCACGCCGTATGGGGCCTGTCCGCGCATGCACTGGGCAAACCCGCTGGTGCCTATGTGTCTGTGGACCCGGAAGGAACACGGCAGGCCTTGGTGGCCGCGCTCGTTTCGCTCTCGGCCTTCATGCTCGCGTTCAATCTGGGAAGGGACCGCGACCGCGCAGCCTTCATCGCGGGCAGCCTGATCGTGATCGCATCGGCTTATGCACTTCTCGCCATTGTGATGCTGGAACTCAAGGTTGACCTGCAGGCCTGGGTCATGCCCGAAGCAAGGTCGGACTTCGGAAGGTTGGCTGGGCCTTTCATGAACCCCAACCATTTCGCAGCCTTCATCTCCCTTGGGGCCATCGCCGCACTGGGCGCCTTTGCGGAGCGTGTCCGGCAGTCGGTCATCTGGGATCGCGGCTCTCGCGTGACGGCACGGTCCGTCGTGCAGTCCCTGACAGGTCCCAACGCACTCCTCCTGGCCGCTGTAGTACTGCTGCTGTCAGCGCTGCTGTTGACACAGTCGCGTGCTGCAGTCGCGTCATTCGTGGTGGGCGTCCTGGCACTTTCCATCATGCTCTCGAGAGGCCGCGACCTCAGCGTGGCCGAAGCGTCGGGCCGCAGGGCAATCGTGGCACTGCTGGTTGCGGTGCTCGGATTGAGCATTGCCCTGAGTGCAGATCCATTGCTGAACCGCGTCGGAGCCTATGGCCTCAATGACACCACCCGCACGTCAATCGCCATGTCGGCGATCAAGGCCGTGCAGAGCGCTCCCTTGCAGGGGCACGGCTTTGGCGGATTCGAACACTATTATCCGTTCTTCTCCGACGGCACCGTGGCAGGGACCGTGGACGAAGCGCACAACGACGTCCTCGAAACCCTCTCTGACCTGGGGGTGCCTGCAGGTCTGGCTTACATGGCGGCTCCGGTGATGATCGCGTTCATGTGCTTTGGAGGCGCTGCCCGCAGACGCAGGGATCGGGTCTATCCTGCCGTAGCGGTTGCGGCGTCGGTTTGCGCCGGGCTGCACGCCTTGGCCGATTTCAGCCTTCAGGTCCCTGCTGTGGCTGTCAGCTACGCGGTACTGATGGGGATTGGAGCTGCACAGTCGTGGCGCACCAACATGGATATGGTGCGCTGAGCTTGACTCTGGCTCGCGCAGGCGCTCTCAGTCGCGCCACTGCTCTTCCAAGAGGTGAAAATGAGCCGCGCACTGACTTTTCCAGGCCAGGGTAGCCAGGCCGTGGGAATGGGCCAATCATTGTCCGAGGCCTTTTCCGTCGCTAGGGAACTGTTCCAGGAAGTGGACGACGCGCTT
>JBILMZ010000045.1:0-18620 GCA_044375275.1 Micropepsaceae bacterium
ACCGAAGACGAGACGCAGTTGGCCTCACGCGCCGCCGGTTCGATTGCCGACGCGTTGCAGGAGGACTGGAAGCGCACCACGTCGGTGGATTTCGGAACCCAGACGACGCTTTCCGTGCTGGTGCCGTTTCGCACGCTTGCGGAATGGGTAAGCATGCGAAAGGTTCTCGAGTCGACGAGGCTCGTCCAGCGGGCCTCGGTTGAGGAAATGAACATGAGCGTTGCCAGGGTGCGCCTTGACTATGTAGGCAAGCTTGACCAATTGCAGACTGCGCTGGCCCAGTCGAACATCTATCTGGCGTCAGACGACAAGGGACAATGGACTTTAAGCCGAAATGCATCCTCCGCCGCCGCCCCAGGTCCCAACCCCGTGGTTCCTTAAGCCGTCCCAGTATGGACTGACACTTGCCAACGGCGTCACAGCCATCCGGTTGGTGCTGGTACCTTTTATTGCCATGGCGTTGCTGAACCACGACTACCAAGATGCCTTCTGGATGACGCTTGTCGCCGGAGCGTCCGACGCTGTCGACGGCTTCATTGCCCGGTTCTTCGGGCACAAGTCCGTGATTGGCGCCTACCTGGACCCGATTGCCGACAAGATACTCATCGTCACCCTGTTCGGGTTGCTGACGGCGCTGGGACACATGCCCCTGTGGTTGATGATCCTGGTCCTCGCCCGAGATGTCGCCATCGTCGCGACAGTGGCGGCGTTCAACAGGATGAAGAGCCAGCCCCTGCAGATGAAGCCGCTGCTCATCAGCAAGGTGACGACCTTCTTCCAGGTGACCTTGCTGCTTGTAACGCTGGCCGACCTCGCTTTCCTTCTGGAACTCGAAACCCTGCGCCTGCTGCTGGCCATCGCCGCAGGCGGCCTCACGGTGTCATCATGGGTTGCCTACTACTTCGCCGGTTCACGTGCCGTCCGCGACGCAGGGGGAACAGGATCGTGAGCGATACGCGCCATCCGCATCACGCAGATCGCCGGTCATGAGCATGGTCCGCAAGGCGTCACAGCTGCCCTTTGCATTCGACCTGCGGCGCAGTACCTCCCGGGAGGACTTCATCGTGGGCGCGTCGAATGCGGCCGCGCTGGGCTTCATAGAGTCGTGGCCGGATTGGCCGGCCCGTGTCTGCGCGATCTGGGGGCCGAGCGGCAGCGGCAAGACGCATCTTTCGCAGATGTGGAAGCAAGCCGCCAATGCGGTGGAACTGGAGCCCTCGGATGTTTCCGTGGAACGCCTCGCCGAGTTGCGCCCCGGGACGGCCATCCTGATAGACGGTGCAGGCCAGTTCACGAACGGCAAGGGCCTCTTCCACCTGATCAATTTCACGAACCAGTCGGCAGGCTGGCTGCTCCTGACCGGAGAGGAGGCGCCGCAGCGATGGCCGACGGACGTACCCGATCTTCACTCCCGGTTAACCGCGATTGGCGGGGAACGCCTTGATCTGCCGGACGAGGCACTGCTCGCCCGCGTCCTGATAAAGCTGTCGCACGACCGCCAGCTTAAGTTTCCCGAAGCACTAATCGCCTATCTTGTTCCCCGGCTCGAGCGGTCTTTCGGGGATGCTGAACGCCTGGTTGCACTGATGGACTATCTTGCGCTTGAGAAAAAGCGCAGCCCTTCAATCGAAACGGCATCGCGCGCGTTGCGACAGTTGTATGACAGCGGGGATGTGCAGTCGGCTGACAATCCGGACGCTTTGGGCTAGGGTCCGCCCCGCCGGAATTGGGGCAATGTATTAGGCGGCTGGGCAGCGACTGGGTCATGGACAATTCAACACCAAAGCGTGATGCGGCGGCGCCGTCGGCGCAACCGTCAAGTGGCAAGCGTGAGAACCGCCAGCCCACGAAAACAATGGATCCCGCCTCGACGGACCGGCTCATCAACCGCGAGCTTTCCTGGCTGGCCTTCAACACGCGCGTGCTCGAGGAAGCCAAGAACGAACGCCACCCTTTGCTTGAGCGCCTGCGCTTCCTGTCGATTTCGGCCGCCAACCTGGACGAGTTCTACATGGTGCGCGTCGCCGGCCTGAAGGGCATGGTGCGCGCCGGTGTGAGCTCGATCTCCGATGATGGCATGCGGCCTCAGCAGCAGCTGGATTCGATCGATGCCATGGCGATGAAGCTCATGGCCGAACAGCATGAAGTGTGGCTGGCGCTGCAGCAGCTGATGAAGGCCGTCGGCATTTCGGTCATCGATGCCAAGGACCTCACGGACGCAGAGCGTGAATGGCTGCAGGGCCGGTTCATGAGTAACGTGTCACCGGTACTGACACCGCTCGCCATCGACCCGGCACATCCGTTTCCGTTCATCCCGAACCTGGGCCTCGCCCTTGTCCTGCAACTGCGGCGACGCCAGGACGGGCGCGAAATGGATGCGCTCGTGCCCATTCCCGGACAGATCGCCCGCTTCATGCGCCTGCCGGGAGGATCAAATGGGACGATCCGCTACATCGCCCTCGAGAGGATCATTGGCGAGTTCCTGGACAAGCTGTTCCCCGGATACGAAATCCTTGGCAGTGGCTGCTTCCGTGTCGTTCGGGACAGCGACATCGAGGTCGCGGAAGAAGCCGAAGACCTGGCGCGCTGGTTCGAGGGCGCCCTCAAGCGCCGCCGCCGCGGCAGCGTGATCCGCATGAAGATCGAGGCTTCCATGCCGGAGGAGCTTCGCAAGGTGCTGGCTGAAAAGATCGAACTCAATGGCCGCGCGCCTGTCGTCGTCGATGGCCTGCTCGGGCTCGCTGATACCCGCCAGCTGATCGTGCAGGAACATCCCGAGCTCACCTTCAAGCCCTACAACGCCCGATACCCGGAACGTATCCGCGAGTTCAACGGCGACTGCTTTGCCGCCATTCGCGCCAAGGACTTCATTGTCCACCATCCCTTCGAGACCTTCGACGTCGTGGTGCAGTTCCTGCGCCAGGCAGCAGCCGATCCGGACGTGGTCGCCATCAAGCAGACGCTCTATCGCACGGGCAACGATTCACCCGTCGTGCAGGCCCTGATCGAAGCTGCCGAAGCCGGCAAGTCGGTGACCGCCGTGGTCGAGCTCAAGGCGCGCTTCGACGAGGCGGCCAACATCAAGTGGGCGATCGACCTCCAGCGCGCGGGCGTTCAGGTGGTCTATGGCTTCATCGAGCTGAAGACCCATGCCAAGGTGTCACTCGTGGTCCGCCGGGAAGGCAACACGATGCGCACCTACACGCATTTCGGAACAGGCAATTACCACGCGGCAACCGCAAGGATTTACACCGACCTGTCCCTGTTCACGGCAGACCCGGCCATGGGACGGGACGCAGGCAAGGTCTTCAACTTCATCACCGGCTACGCCAAGCCCGAGCATCTCGAGAAGCTGGCCGTCTCCCCGGTCAACCTGCGCCAGACGCTGCTCGATCACATCGAGCAGGAAGTCGCACACGCACGGGCAGGGCGACCGGCCCAGATCTGGGCCAAGCTCAACGCACTCGTTGACCCTGCCGTAATCGACGAACTCTACCGCGCCAGCCAGGCCGGCGTGAAGATCGACCTCGTCGTTCGGGGCATTTGCTGCCTGCGCCCCGGCGTTCCGGGCCTGTCCGAGAACATCCGGGTGAAGAGCATTGTGGGTCGTTTCCTCGAGCACGCGCGTGTCGTGTGTTTTGGCAACGGGAACGGGTTGCCTCACGCAAATGCGAAAGTGTACATCTCCTCCGCCGACTGGATGCCCCGCAATCTCGACCGTCGCGTGGAAGTCCTGGTTCCGGTGGAGAATGCCACCGTACACGAGCAGGTGATGGGACAGATCATGAATGCCAACCTGCGGGATGTCGCGCAAAGCTGGATCCTGCAGTCGGACGGCAGCTATTTCCGGGCACCGGGCTTCGACGCGAAGGACGCCTTCAGCGCGCACGATTACTTCATGACGAACCCCAGCCTGTCAGGACAGGGCAGCAAGGCACCTGCGGGTGAGCGGCGCTCCAAGTCGGGCCAGCGCTCGCGCTCGAAGGGGCAGTAGACTTTGGCCAGCAGCGCAAGCCACGACCACGCGCGGCGTTACGCTGCAGCCGGAGAAGGCCCGATCGGTATAGTGGACATCGGGTCCAACTCCGTTCGCCTGGTCATCTATGACCGGCTGGTGCGCAGTCCGCTGGCGCTCTTCAATGAAAAGTCACTTTGTGCCATCGGTCGCAACATGGTGCGGACCGGCGTGCTCGATGAAGATGGAAGCGTCGCCGCGATTGCTGCTTTGGGCCGTTTCCGGGAAATCGCCCGGTCCGTGCGGGTACAGCGTCTTGAAGCCTTCGCCACGGCCGCCGTTCGGGACGCCCGCAACGGCGCGGAGTTTGTAGCCCGGGCGCGCGAGGCCATTGGCACGCCTATCCGGATCCTCAGTGGTGAAGATGAAGCACGCTTTGCGGCAGAAGGTGTTTTGGCCGCCATCCCCGACGCCGACGGTGTCGTGGGCGATCTCGGCGGCGGAAGCCTTGAACTGGCGTTCGTGTCACAGGGCCAGCACTCGGGCGGATTGACACTTCCTTTCGGCCCGCTCCGGCTGATGGACATGTCCGAAGGCCGACCCGAACGGGCCCGCGCAATCGTTGATGCCGATCTCGAGCGACTGCCGGGTATCGAACGCCTCAGGGGAAAGGCGCTTTACGCCGTCGGTGGTGTATGGCGAAACATTGCCCGCATGCATCTCGACAACGTGCAGCATCCTGTTCGGGTGCTGCATCACTATGAGATCGCGCGTGACCGGGCGATCGACTTCTCGAACTTCATCGCCGGCCTGTCTCGCAAGTCCCTTGAAACGTCAGCCGGTGTCACGCGAAAGCGCGCAGAGACCATTCCCTTCGGCGCCGTCGTCATGGAACGGCTGCTCAGGGTAGGAAGGCTGGATCGCGTCGTGATCTCAGCCTTTGGCGTTCGCGAGGGACTTCTGTTTTCGAGGCTGGCGCCCGAGGAGCGGGCAAAGGACCCGTTGATCGCCGCGTGCGAAGACATGTCCCGCCGCCTCGGTCGGGACACCGCCCTGGGAGGCGTGCTGGAGCGCTGGACATCGCCGCTGTTTTCACCGGCCGACAAGGCTTTTGAGAAGTTGCGCCGCGCGGCCTGCCATCTGGCCGACACGGGATGGCGCGGCCATCCGGATCACCGGGCCGAACTCATCTATGCCGAAGTCCTCAATGCGCCGTTCATCGGCATTGATCACCATCGTCGAAACCTCCTGGCCTTGTCGCTGTTCCACAGGTATGGCGGCGAGGATGACAAGCTCGAGAAGCGGGCGGCCCGCTTCATTGGCGAGGATGCCGTTCAGCAGGCCAAGCGCCTTGGCTTCGCACTGCGCGCGGCGCTCGTGCTGGCAGGACCCGCACCTTCAGTCCTTCAGGAAACGTCAATCAAGCTCACGCCGACGACGCTCGCGCTGACAATCCCGCGATCCCATCAGGCGCTCATCGCAGAAGCCATGACGAAGCGCCTGGACTCCCTGGCCGCCGCCTTTGGCAAGGTTGCCCGGGTCGAGTTGCGCTAGCGGGTTCCGGCAGCAGGATCCGAAATGAAATCTTCAACGTCCTTCAGCGTCGGTGATCTCCAGCGCCAGCCCGGAAACAGGCTGGCCAGGATCTCGAAATGTCCGAGCTTCGGATAGAGGATGGCCCGCGCGTTTGATCCAGCGAGCCTGAGGGCCTCGGCCAGTCGGGTGCTGGCATGGGCGCCGGCCACACGGTCTCGTCCGCCATGCAACAGCAGCATTGAAGGTGAACCCGCGCGGACCAGCTTGATCGGCCGCGCCGCGTCGGGTCGGCCTGACGAGGAGGCGAAGATGTCCTTGACGCCCTTCCACTTCAGCGGGTCAAGCGTGTAGGGGCCTGCAAGGCCGACAACGCCGGCGATGTCGGCCGGTGAGAGATCATGTTTCGCCAGATAGGAACCATCCAGGGCCAGCGTCACCGAAATATGCGCGCCGGCGGAATGTCCCATCAGGAACAGGCGCGACGGATGCCCGCCCAGCCTGAGCAGGTTTTCGCTGGTCCACTTGACGGCAAGCGCAGCATCCTCGTTGAAGGTCGGAAAGCGAACCTGCGGAAAGAGGCGGTAGTCCGGGATGACGACAACATGTCCCCGTGCCGCCATCGCACGTCCGAACAGGCGATAGTACCAGCGCGCACCGCTGACCCAGCCCCCACCATACAGGAACACGATCGTCGACTTCACGCGCGTCTTGCGGGGAAGATAGACATCGAGTTTCTGGCGGGGTTCCTGCCCATAGGGCACGTGGCGCAAGGGAAAACCAGCATGGTCGCCGGCACCTGAGGCCCCCACGCGATGGACCGTAACCGGCATGGGAGCGTTCGCGCTTTCGTTGTTCAGGCCTTGCATGATGGCATCATGTGGCCCCCGGCGCGTGCCGCGTCAAGGGTTCATGCCCATTCGCTGCCTGCGCGGCCCGGTTGCACCGTTCAGTTTAACGGCGTTGCAAAGGTAACGAGGATGGCATGGCCGCCGTCACTTTCCTTCAAACCGTTGGGATCCGCGCTGCCAGCACTGCCGGAATTGCTGAAGTCGTAGCGATACTCCAGCTTGAGGCTGGCTTCAGGCCGGTTCAGGCTCTCGCGAACATAGTCCGACACATCCACGCTCAACTGCAGCTGGCGGGTCTTCGCGCGCGCGGCGAGGTTGTCGTCAACAAGCTGGGACTGCGCGTCAGCCGCCCCGAAGCGGAGTTCGACCTTCGGGCCGCGTTCTGGCGCATAGCCGACCGATACGTGCGGTGCGTATTCGCTGCCTGAGTTGCTGAACCCGAGCACGTCGTCGTTGGTCTGGATAAGGGACAGGCCCGCCCCAAACTTCCAGTTGCCGTGCCGCATGCTGTGGGACACATCCACGTAGCGGTCCTTGGATGCCGAGAGCTTGCGACCATCTTCAACGCCAGGCGTTATGAGGTCTGTCGATACACGACGTTCCCAGAAACTCGCCGTCGTCTCGCCGTACCGGCTCTGCCAGGTCAATGCGACATTGGCCGTGGAAACCTTGTCGCGGGGTCCAACCGTGAATTCGGAGCGCACGACATCACCGCGCTCGAACCCGCCATTGACTGAAGTTGGCAGGAGGTGCCGAACCGGATCAAGGGCGTCGGCAACCGTGTTCGGCAGGACATCGGCCACGATGAGGTCCGCGCTGATACCCGAGAAGGATGTTTTCTTCAGCCATTGCCCGCCATTGATCAGGTTGAACTCCGAGCCCTGGCGCCGGTAGATCTGCAGTTCTGACTTGTTGAAGCCGAGGGTGACCTGCTCGCGCTTGCGGGCCTCGCTTCGTGTTTCATAGTCCTTGAAACCGACAGTTACGTTCGCCGATCCGAACTCAAGGCGTGAGCTGACGGTCGACCAGCTTCCCGGAAGCACCATGTCTCCGTCGCGGAAGGCCCTGAAATTGTCGGCAAAGCTCTCGGAAATCTGGCCGAACTCACCGTCCACCATCAGCTTCAGATTGCCGGAGTCGATGAGCCGGGCCCCCAGGCGATGCCGCCGCGTCGTGTCCTGTGGCCGAAACTCGCGCGGGGTCTCGCGCAGTTGCGGATCGCGAAAGTCACGCTGGTCGAGAAATGCTCCGTCGTCGATGACATCGGAACCGAAGCGCAAGCGCCCGTCCATGATGTTCGCGTCAACGCTCAGGACCTGCGCTGGCATCGCACCGCCGGAGAAGTTAAGTCCGCGCGCCAGCCTGTTGATGCGGCTCGAAACGGCGGGTTGAAGCTCGACGTCCCGGTTGGTCAATCCGACGGTGAAGGGCGCAGGTTCAGTGCCGGCGCCTGCCGTGGCGAGCGATTGCAGTTGCGGCCAGAACGTCTCCGTACGCGCGGGCGAGTGCAGGTTAAGGTCCACGAGTGCGGGCGAGGCCGGGCGATAGATTGACAGCTTCTGGTCCGCCGCGGCCTGGGGCCTGAGGCCGGCATCGGACAGCACGGCTGGGATGACCCAAAACGGCTGCAAGGGCTCGGCTTTGGTGGTTTCCGCGAACGGAAGCGCCGATGCGCCCGCCAGAAGAAGTGTCCCGAGCCGCAGTGTTGACGATGAAATTGCTGGTTTCTGGTTCATGGTGATCCGTGCTCCGCAAGGAATGCGCCAAAGCCGGATCGACCGTCGCTGGCGCTGGAAGAGGCGCCGCAGCTAACTTGGCTGCGTCGTCAACATGTCCTGTTGATGCAAAGAGTCAGGATGAATGAACCGGATTGCGATCCGCTGGCACCGGTTACGCGCCAAAGCCCCTTACGCATGCCGCCCTCCCTACAGGCGATGTTTGCGCTGCGCTTGAAATCATTCCTACGAATCATCACGCAGCACTTGATCTGTGTACAGCGTAATCCTGATTTGAGTTTTGTATATAGGACCTCCGAAATTTTTTCCGCATGCTGAACGCGCGCATTAAGCGAACCGCACAAAGTGCGCGCTCGATCTCTCGCTTCTGTTACGTGTTGTTTCAAAGCGAATTGATCCGGGTAAGGACGATTATTCGTGTCGCGACGCACGCAGTGCGGCTGCATGCGAAGGATGCTGCACTGCAATGCGGGGCAAGTGATCGCCGAGAGCTGGTTTGCACGCGCACCACACACTATGTCCTTGGGGTCAGGCATGCTCCGAAGGGGCGGCGGGTGATAACCATTCTCGAGCTGTCGGGAGGAGCGAGCGGCAAGCATTTCTTATGCAAAAATCACACAATTGCTTGCGTCAAACGGGTGTTGGCCGCAAACCGGTGTCGATCCCCGATTGCCTCATATGACAAGTCAAGTGAAATTGGTCGATCAGTCGGGTATCCCACAGCGTTGCAACCCTTGGGTGGCACCGTTCGCTCGGGGCACGGCGTGGGCAGTTGTCGATATTCTGGGAACTTGGTCGAGTAGGGTCAGTTAAATGGTTCAAATTATTGTCTTATTTTCACGCCGGGAGCAGCCCCGGCAACTGGTTCAGATAGTCCCCGTTCAACCCTTGCGTGCGAAAAGCTAGTATGACCGAGCACTACACCATTCTTTGCGAGACGGTTTCCCGGATCATCATCGCTCCGACGGCGGCGTCTGTCTGGTCTTCCCTTAAGGATTTGGGAGGCCAGTTTGGCTATGCCTATCTCATGGCGGCAGAGATGCCGGTACCCGGCCATTCACTGCCGGACTCGGTCGTTTACTCTGACTGGCGCAAGCCGATTGTCGTCGACTACGCCAGAGCGCTGTCACACGTGGCCCCCCCCTTCGTCAGGTATGTATCCAATTCGATCGCGCCATTTACTGTTACCGAATTGCGGAACCATCCGGACTTCCAGGAAACGAACTGGATCGATGACCTTCCAGACGTCATGCGTGACGGGGATGGTCTGATTGTGCCCGTCCACCGGGCAAATGAGCTCATGGGAGGCATGGTATTCGGCGGTCAGGCGCCTGACGCCTCGCCGTTGGCAAGGTCTTCGCTGCAGGTCGCTTCACATGCCGCGGTTGAACGGGTTGATGCCCTGAAGAAGCAGGCGGTTGCGAAAGTGGCCCCGGCGCTTTCGGCCCGGGAAATGCAGTGCCTGAGCTTCATCGCATCTGGCCACGAGGACGAGCAGATCAGTCAGTTGCTGGGAATTAGTCCCCGGACGGTTCGCTTTCACGTGGACAGCGCCAAGACCAAGCTAGGCGTGAGTTCCAGGGTCCAGGCAGTAACCAAGGCGATGCGGGAACGCATCATCTCGGTGTGAGCCGTTCCTTACGTTTCGCTGTTTTTGCGAAATCGGGAGCGAATTTCTCCTGCTGCGTGTGTCATTTTCCTGAGATCTGACGTGCCGGTGACAATCAATACCTTGCCACGGGCGAAAGTCTGGGGCTCATTTCAAACCGCATCGGTGGGTGGGACCAGAAGCACGTGTATACCTGCGGCGACGGAGGCGCATCGAGTTGCGTCGTGAGCAGCATCCCGTTGATTGTCGGGCTGCTTCTGCTCGTCGTGCTGGCGCTACTGGCCTATCGCTTCTACCTCTCGCAAAGAGAGCACGGATCCAAGCCGCCAGGAAATACGGCGCCGCCGTCAAAGCCCGCCGGAAAGCCGGACGCCAAGCCCGCCACACCTGCTGCGCCTGCACCAAAGCCGACGCCGCCCACCGAACCCAAGGCCCCTCCGAAGCCGTCGCCGCTGCAGGTCAAGTTCAGCGATCCGCCTGACCTCAAGCTGTCGCACTTCAAGGGCGATACGCGAATCCAGAACGACTTCGCCGACCTGATGACCTCGACCGTTCTTTCATCGCAGGGCTGGAAGCAGATGCCTTCGCGCTATCATCGCGATCGCGGCATCGGCGGCCTGTTCCTGCGCGAGGTACGTGGCGGCGGCGGGTATGAATGCCTTGCGGTCGAGAGCGCATCCAACGGCACGACCTATGATCCCGCGTCGATGGCAGACACCAAGCTGGCCGCGGACATCGCCCAGCTCTACGAACTGGGTGCATTTTCAAAGCAGACGGCGGACGAGTTGATGCGCGGCCTGCACCAGGGATCATCGTTCTTCCGCAAGGAACTCTGGCGCCACGATCTGTCTTCCGGCCTCACGACGATTTCGGAACTCGGACGCAAGGGCGAGAAGGGCCGCTCGCTCACCCGCTCAAACGCCCGCCTCATGGCGGCGCTTTACCTCGCGCTGGCATCATTCGACAGGGACGCCGTCTATCTCGGCCAGGCACCGCTCGAAGGCGAATAGCCGCTCCTACTGATAGCGCAGGGCCTCGATCGGCTGCAGGCGCGCCGCTTGCCGGGCCGGGTAATAGCCGAAGAAGACACCGATCCCGGCAGCCACCACGAAGGACAGCGTCACCGAGAACAGGCTGACCTCCGTAGGCAGGCTGAAAATCGATCCGATCAGCATCGACAGGCCCGTCCCCAGCAGCAGTCCGATCAGCCCGCCGCCAAGCGAGAGGATCACGGACTCGATCAGGAACTGCAGCAGGATGTCCCGCTCGCGGGCGCCAATCGCCTTGCGCACGCCGATCTCGCGGGTGCGCTCGGTCACCGAGACGAGCATGATGTTCATGATGCCGATGCCGCCCACGACGAGGCTGATGGCGGCGATCGAGCCCAGCAGCAGCGAAATCGCCTGTGTTGACTGCTCGATGGTCTGGCCAATCGCCGTCAGGTCGCGGATCGTGAAGTCGTCATCCTGTGTCTCGGTCAGCCGGTGCCGGAGACGCAGCGTCAGTCGCATCTCTTCCTCGAGGCTCTTCATGACCTCCTCGGTCTCGGCCTGGACGAAGATGATCCTGACCGCGCCGGGGAAGGGCGAACCGAACAGCCGCCGCTGCGCCGTTGTCAGCGGCACGATGATGGTGTCGTCCTGGTCCTGGCCCTGGAGGCTCTGTCCCTTCTTCTCCAGGACGCCGATGACCTGGAAGGGAATGTTGCGGATCCGGATCGTTCGCCCGATCGGATCCTCGTCCGGACCAAAGAGGCTTTCGGCAACGGTCGTGCCGATGACGGCGACGGGTGCTGCAGCCCTGACGGCGCTGTCGTCGAAGATCTCGCCGGACGTGGCACCCCAGCCGCGGATCTGGAAGAAGCCCGGTGTCGAGCCGGTGATCGACGTGCTCCAGTTCTGACCCTCATAGACGACCTGGGCATTACCGCCTACATTGGGTGCGACAGCGGCGACGCCAGGCAGCTTGCCGAGTTCCTCGGCGTCTCCGACCGTCAGCGTGGCTGCAGTTCCCGCTCCACCGCGGCTGCCGGACGACGTCGTGGCACCTGGCAGGATGATGAAGAGGTTCGATCCCTGGGAAGCAATGGACTCGCGCACACTGATCTCGACGCCGCGCCCGATTGCCAGCATCAGCACCACCGACCCCACGCCAATGATGATGCCGAGCATGGTCAGGAAGGTGCGCAGTCCCGTGGACCGCATCGAAATCAGGGCTTCGCCCAGGATGGCGCTGTTCTTCATGCTCATGCCGACATCCCCGCATCCGTGACGGGGCCGTCATAGACAATCCGGCCATCCTTGAACTTGACGAGGCGCTTGGCTTGCACGGCGATGTCGGGCTCGTGCGTGACGATGATCGTCGTGATGCCGTGGTCCTCGTTCAGCGAGCGGATGATGCGCATGATCTCGGTCGACGACACGCTGTCGAGGTTGCCCGTCGGTTCGTCGGCCAGAATGACCGGCGGCTCCATGGCGAGCGACCGCGCGATCGCCACACGCTGTTGCTGGCCACCCGACAGCTGGTTCGGGCGCGAGTGATATTTCGTCGAAAGCCCGACCTTGTCGAGCAGTTCGCGCGACCGGGGATCCCAGTGGCTGCGGGGCAGGCCGGCGCAGATCATCGGCAGCGCGACATTGTCCAGCGCCGAGCGCCGCTGCAGCAGGTTGAAGCCCTGGAAGACGAAACCGAGCATGCGGTTGCGCAGGTCGGCGGCCCGGTCCGGCGTGAGGCCTGTCGTGTCCTCGCCACCCAGAAAGTATCGCCCGCGATCTGCCCGGTCGAGGCAGCCCAGTATATTCATGAAGGTCGACTTGCCGGAACCCGAAGGCCCCATGATGGCCAGGAACTCGCCCGGCATCACCGTCATCGACACCTGCCGCAGGACGGGAGCCATGGCCCCATACGACTTGTCCACGCGATCAACCTGGATGATGGGCTGGCTCATTGCTAGCGCGGAGGTCCGCCGCCGGAGCGCTGTTGCCCGCCGTTCCGCTGGCCGCCTTCCGGACCGTCGCCGGTGACGACCTCGTCGCCCTCCTTGAGGCCTTCGCCGCTCACTTCCGTGAAACGTCCATCGGTCAGTCCAGTGGCCACCGGCACCCGCGTGGGCTTTTTGCCACGCATGACGTGCACGCGCTGCTGTTCCTGGCCTGATTTCATGGAAGGGCTCGCAGCCTTTTCCTTGCTGGCATCCGGACGCTTGCCACCTGCTGCAGCATCCTTGTCCTTGGCCGGATCCTTGGGACGCCAGCGCAGGGCCGCATTGGGAACTTTCAGGACATTCTTCACTTCGCCGACATTGATGCGCACGAACGCCGTCATGCCCGGCAGCAGTTTCAGGTCCGCATTGTCGACGTCGACCACGACATTGTAGGTGACAACATTCTGCACCGTGGTGGGGCTCAACCGGATCTGGCGAACCTTGCCTTCGAACGTGCGCCCGGCAAAGGCATCCACGGTGAACGCGGCCTGCTGTCCTTCGACAATGCTGCCGGCATCGGACTCGGACAGGTTGGTGTCGATCTGCATGTTCTTCAGGCTGGGCGCGATCTTGAACAGCGTCGGGGTCTGGAAACTCGAAGCGACGGTCTGGCCGACGTCAACGTCCCTCGACAGGATCACGCCCGAGACCGGTGCCAGGATCACTGCAAAGCCCAGATTGGTTTCATCGCGCTTGACCGCCGCTTCGGCGATGGCTTCGTCGCCGGCAGTGGCTTCGACCTGCTGCGCGGCTGCGTCGACATCGGCCTTCGAGGCAGCACCTTCATCGACCAGCGCCTTGCGCCGCTCATAGGTGGCCTTCGCCAGCACCGACGCTGCGCGCGCCTTGCGCAGTTGCGCCGCACTCTGCGCGAGCGAGGCTTCCAGCACGCGCTTGTCGAGTTCGGCCAGCACCTGGCCCTGCTCGACGATCTGGTTGAAATCGGCGTTGATCGTCTTCACGACGCCCGAAATCTGGGTGCCGACATTGATGACGCTGACGGGATTGATGGTGCCATTCGCCTGCGCGAGTTGGACGATGTCGCCACGCTCGACCTTGGCAAGCTTGTAGCTGGGCTCTACGTCCGCGGCCGGAGCAAAGGCTTTCCAAGCAAAATACCCGCCGCCCAGCAGGACAACAATCAATACGAAGTAACCAAGTCTGCCCACGACGCCCAACACCCCATCCCCAACCGGCAGTTAATCCGAACTACGTCCCGGACAGAAGTTCCGCGTTGCAACCTGTGGTGCGTCATAATGATGGACGGTCCGGATGAAAAATCCCGGAGAACCGAGATTTTTCAATCTGAATGACGGCTCCGGGCACGAACCGATCACGGAACTTTTACACGCAGTTGTTGCAGTGATGTTCGACCCCCGGAGCCGGTCTCAGGGAGCATCCTTCCAGCCACCGCCGAGGGACTTGAAAAGCCCAACCGCCGCCTGCAGCCGCTCGGACCTGAGCTGGGCCATGCGGTCCTGTGCCGAATAGGCTGATTGCTGCGAGGACAGCACGGTCAGGAAGTCGACCGTTCCGGCCTTGTACTGAAGTTCCGAGATCCGCATGGACTCAAGCGCCGCCTGTGTCGCCTCGGCCTGCGCCTTCTCCTGCATCGACACGGTCCGCACGGCCGAAAGTGCCGTGTCCGAGTCTGCAAAGGCGGAGAGTGCGGTCTTGCGGTAGGAGGCGAGCAGCTCCTCGCGGCGGGCATATTTCAGGTCATTGTCCGCAATCAGTCGGCCGCCCTGGAAGATGTTCTGGATCAGGGTCGCGCCAACCGCATAGGCCGCGTTGCTGCCGGCAAGCAGCCCCGCCAGCGCCGTGCTGGCGACACCGGCATCACCCGTGAGCGAGATCGAAGGCAGGTAGGCTGCCCGCGCAGCGGCAAGGTTGGCCTGCGCTGCTTCAAGGTCCGCCTCGGACGCCTTGACGTCGGGACGGCGCGACAGCAACTCCGAGGGCAACCCGACCGTGACGCTCGGCGTTCTGACGCCTTCAAGGCTTTGTCCTGCAATGGTGAAGGACTGCGGCGGCTTGCCGAGCAGGATCGCGAGAGCTGAAAAAGTCTGGCGTTCCTGCTGTTCCAGGCCCGCGAGTTGCGCACGCTGCGATGAGACGAGGGTCTGCTGCTGCATCATCGGCAACTTGCTGATGGTGCCGGCCGCAAACTGCTTTTCGGTCAGGACGAGGATCTTCTCCGCGTTCTCCGCGTTGAGCCGCGCCAGGCGCAGGCGTTCGCGCAGTGAAAGAAGTTCGAAGTAGGTCGAGGCAACGCTGGCAACCGTCGTCAGGGCAACCGTTTCCTGGTCGTAGACGCTGGAGCGCAGCGACTGGTCCGCAGCGCGCGCGCTCGCAGCATTGCGTCCCCAGAAATCAAGTTCATAGGACACATTGACGTTTGCGGAGAGCGTGCGGACCTTGCCGGCCGCTGTCTCGAGCGAGCCGTTCTCGTTGGCGCCGCCGCGGACTGAGATCGACGGCAGCAGCGAGGAGCCCGCGATGCGCGCCTGCGCGTCAGCCTGTTCGACACGGGCGCGCGCAATGGCAAGGTCAAGGTTGCTGGCCTGCGCCTCGGCCACAAGGCCGGTCAGTTCAGCACTCCCGAACTCGGACCACCAGCCCGCGTCCGGCCAGACTTTCTCGGACGTCGGTGTCGCCTGCACCCAGGAAAACGGCACATCCGTCGGTCCCAGCCCCGACTTGGACTGAAGGAACGAACAGGCGCCAAGCATCAGGCATGCGCTGCCAACAGCGAAAATTCTCAACACAGGCGCCCCCCAGCGCAAACTCCACTCAGGGCCTATCATGCATCAGGAGGGTGCACACACCGCAAGGGCAATCGTGCGAAAACAGGCGCCGGGCCGCATTCACCAAATCGTCATGGCGCCGACTTGCCGCAGTCCGGTGCAAAATGCCGCGTTAGCCACGGGTCGCAGTCGCGCCGATCAGGTCAAAATCACCGTCGAGGATCTGGACGAACTTGCCGCTCCGCCAGCCCAGGCGCGCGTCGCGCACGAGGGCGGCATCACCCCCGCGATAGCGCCGGACGACCTGGGAAGGCAGGGGACCTGCCTCGATGACCCGCTTGAGTTCCCGGGCCGCTTTCGACGCCTTGAGTTCCCCCGGCGGCGACGCGACCACACGAACGCGGGCCACGACGCGCGAAGTTGCCAGGTCCTCGTCTCCGGTCTCCAGCATATGAAGCCCGCTTTCACCCGACAGCGTGCGGTAAGCGCCAAAGCCGCTGACCAGCAGATAGGTCGACCCATCAAGCACGTGTTCAACCACCTGCATGCCGCGCCGCTTGGCCCATAGCCGATACATGCCAAGCAATTGCGCGCACCACGCCGGAGCGCCTGCCGCATCTCCCATGGCGTCAAGGGCGGGCTCCACGCGCACAACAGTCTCGACAGGGGCGCCTGTCACGGAATCGGCCATGCCGGCCTTGAGCGCATGGACCTGGCGCGCAAGGCGCCCCATCAGCTCGCTTGAGTAGCTGCCGCTCTTGTTGCGGCTCTTGTCCAGCCGCTCGCGCATGGCGTCCGCCGTCCGGGCGGCGGCCTTGATCCGGTCCATCAGCGCGAGGCGCGAAAGTGTTTCGAAGCGTTGGGGTTCACGCCAGAAATCCTCACGCGCCATTTCATTCCCAAGAGCCACAGCCTGCGCCTGCCACTCATCAGAGCCGAGCCGCAAGTCGATGAGACGCTGCTCCTGCGCCAGCACACCGCGCTCGGCATCCGTGCCATGGGCCTGCAGCACGACGGACGCCAGTTCGACCTCACCCGTTCCGGGAAAGGCCGGGGACGTGCTGCGGTCGGCGTCAGGGTCGACAAACTCGACCTGGATGGCGCGACCGTCGCTGCGCACGAACAGGAACTGGTCACCTTCGGGCACCCGGTGCTCAACGATGGTCGCCGCAAGGGGCGCGAGCAGATACTCGTCGACCGCACGCTTCAAGGGCCTGGCACCCAGCTGCGCCGAGAAGCCCTTGTCGAGCAGGAACTCGATGGCACTCTCTTCCCATTCCACCGCCCACTCGCGATTGCGCAGCCCGCGCCGGTCCAGCACGTTCCTGAGTTCCTTCTGCAGGATCTGGCGCATCAGGGCGCGACTGAGCGGCTGGAAGACGATCACCTTGTCCAGGCGATTGATGAACTCCGGACGGAAGGCCTGTCCGATGGCGCGTTCGATCTGCTCGGGAGAGAACGCGTCAGTTCGCGCGCCAAACCCCAACCCCGAGTTCTCGTGCGTCGTAGCCCCCAGGTTGGAGGTCAGGATGATGATGCAGTGCCTGAAATCGGCAGCGTTGCCATTGGCATCCGTCAGGCGCCCGTCATCGAACACCTGAAGGAAGAGGTCCCAGATGTTCGGGTGCGCCTTCTCGAACTCGTCGAGCAGCACAACCGAGAACGGCTGCTTGCGCACCTGGTTGATGAGAAAGTCGGATCGCGGCGCGTTCTGGCCGACCTCACCGATGATCTTGGAGATCGAGTCGTGGCCCTTGTACTCGCTCATGTCGAGCCGGATCATCCGGTCCGCTGAACTGAAGAGGAATTGCGCCAGCGTCTTGGCGAGCTCGGTCTTGCCGGTACCGGTCGGGCCTGCGAACAGGAACACGCCGATGGGTTTGGAAGGATCTGTCAGTCCCGCCTTGAGCATCGCGATCCGGTCGACGATGCGCTGAACGGCCTCCGGCTGGCCCATGACGCGCTCATCGAAGAACTTCCGGACGTGGGCCAGCTCCACCTTTTCCTGGGCATCAAGGATGGCACGAGGGAGGCCGGTCACCTGCGAAAGCGAGGCCATGATTTCGGCGGGCGTCACGATCTTGGCGCCCATCGAGCGGCAGTGATTGAAGGCAAGCTTCACCAGATCGAACACGGATCCGGGCAGCTGCGACGCGTCCAGGTACTGACGGGCCAGCTGAAGCGCCAGCGGCGCCGCCTCCGGGTCGAAACGGGTGGATTGCCGCGTTTCCATTTCGGTGACATAGCCCTGCACGAGTTCCAGCGTACGTGTCTCGGAGAGCGCGTTGAGCGGGACGGCTTCAAACAGGTTCTTCAGGTGCGGCTTGAGCTGGACCAGCTGCGTGATCTGCTGAGGCGTGGCCTCGCTGATGATGATGATGCTTCCCGAGCTTAGCACCCCGTAAAGCTGGTCAAGGATGCTGGCTGGCTGTGACTGGTGCGTACCGCCGATGGCCAGCTGCAGGATGTCCGGCACGTACCAGATGATCCGCTTGGACGCGACGGCTTCCTGGCTCACGCGCCTCACGCGTTCTTCAAGCATGCCGATATAATTCTGTCCCGCCTGCAGTTCGGGGCCGCCGGCCTCGAATACGCTCCAGTGCTTCAAGGAGAGGCGCTGGGCCAGGATCTTCAGGAAGCTGGTCTTGCCGGTCTTCGCTTCGCCCCTGATGATGAGCGAGCGTGGCGGTGAATGACGAATGGAGCGCTCCGCTGAATCCAGCAGCGTCTTCCACTCTTCCGGTTCGATGACGGGATCCTCGTCGAGGCCGGGCGCCCAGAAGCGTCCGATCGTTTCAAGGTAAGTGCGGTCAACCCGGGCACCTTGCTGTGCCTTCATCTCTGCAATGAGGGCATCGGCAAACGGGTGGGAGAGGGATTTCAGAAACTGTTCGATCTGCTGCGGATCCGAAGACGAGGACATCGAGAGCCAGGTACCGAAGGTCGGCGCATCTCCCAGGGCCTGCAGCTTCGTGAAATAATTCCTGAAGAGGGAAGGAATGATCGGGTTGTCGGCCCACCAGGCTTCAGCGCCAACGACGGCTGCGCCCCCGGGCAAGCGTGCATCAAGGCTGAGAAGATATTCTAGCGCATAATGCAGCGGCCACGGCCGCAGGCGTGAAATGTGGTTCATCACCAGCAAATCGGGATCGTCGCGGTCGGGCCGTTGTCGCAGGGCATCAAAGGCCGCGCAGGCCAGCGTCCAG
>JBILMZ010000046.1:0-18462 GCA_044375275.1 Micropepsaceae bacterium
ATTGCACTGCCCTTGTCGCAAACCGGATGGAGTTTGGTCCAAAGACAGGGCGCTCGCCCCCTCAAAATTGTCGGGTCGGCACAGATGGACAGCCGCTATTCAAGAGTGCCCCCCAGGGGAGCAAGGAAAGATTCGGCGGCCCTGCCACTTCAGCCGCAGAACACGACGCTTCGCTTGCCCCAGCGTCCGCGTCGATAGGCGCGGACAATATCGGTCGCCTCCGGTGGCAGGCTTCCGCTGACATTCAGCCCGAGCTTGCGGGCATGGGACATTGTCACCGGAAAGCCGTGCGTGAGCGTGCCGTCATTCAGCGTATGGACGACGCGATCGGCAACGGCCTGCGAGTACGTGCCCTTCATGAGCCCCACGGCGCCCTTGTGATCCTGCGGCACCGATCGTTTGCATTCGATGCCCAGCTCCAAAAGTTCGTCATTGATGCGGCTGGAGGGCTTGGTGTTGACAAGATCAAGCACGGCGCGAGAGGGCATCATGCGGCGCAGGTGGAAGACAGGGAACTGCGAGTCGATCGGTCCGATGACAGCGTGCGGCGCCATCACGATCTCATCCGCCGCGAGAGAGATGATCGTACCGCCGGACATGGCGAAATAGGGCACGAACACCGTCTTGCGTCCACGATGGGCCTTCACCGCCAGTGCAATCTGGTGGGCCTGGTAGGAATAACCACCTGGCGTGTGCAGGATGATGTCGAGCGGCTTGTCGGCAGGCGTGGACTGGAGTGCCGTGAGAACGTCCTCGGCCGTCACCGTGTCTACGGAATTGCTCTCCATGCCGGCCTGATGGATGATGCAGACCACGCGGCTGCCGCGCGCCTGCTCCATTCTCGCAATCAGGGGCCGCAGGGTGATGTCGCAGCTTTCCAGCGAGACGCCGTGCGCATCCTCGACATCGTCATCTTCATCATGGTTCACCTGTGGCGCACGCGTTCCGGGACGCATGGTCCGCTCGGACGGGTCCAGCGGAGGCAACGTCACGCCATGCATGATGCAGGTTTCAAGGTCGGTCGCATTCATGAGGCTCGCGCTCTTGGCGCTGATCGTGCGCTCCACGGTGCGTACGCCCTGGTCACGCGACGGTGCGGCGCGGCAGGCCTGCAGCAGGCGATAGAGTTCCGCCGGCATGTCGGTTGACACGTTGAGGCCCATGTTCCGCGCATCGGTCGCGGTCAGCGGATCCCACGGCGCGCGCTTGCCACCGATGAGTTCCTTCACAAGCTTCGACGGTGCCGTGCCTTCAATCATCTCGCCCACGAAGGCAAGCAGTTCGCGGCCGAAATTGCGGGCCATGGTGAGGCGCATGATGGTCAGGTCCTGCGCGCGCTTCACGCCCTTCTGGCGGATGACCTGCGACAGCGTGCCGTCTGCAGGCTCAATGAAGGAGAGCGTGGCGGCGGGTCCCATGACCACGCGGTCCCCGGCCAGCGCAATCAGCGTCGCGAAGTGATGCGCATAGTGAGGGATGAAGATTGTCGTCTCGCCCTTGTGCGCCTTGATGGCGCGCGCGATCTGCTTCACGAACAGCGGGAAGCCGCCGACCGAGTGCAGGATGATGTCGAGCCTGGCATCCGGCGGAACACGCGAGATCGCGGCCATGAAGTCCTGCAGGTGGTGCTCGCCGATCATGGCGTCGAAGAACCACTGCTCCCAGGACTCGCTGTCGGTCTGGTGGCGATGGATCAGCCCGATCGCATGGGAGTTCCGGTCGTGCTGGAACTGGCGGACGATGTCGTCGGAGGCGTAGGCGCCATTCGACGCGAAGTTCTTCGGATCGTGGTGGTCGAACGCGGGGCCGCTGAACGGTTCCTCGTGCACAGGTGCGCGGGTCGCGCCCTTGCCGAGAAGGGTTTCCTTCAGCTTGCTAAACATTGATCGTCAGTCCCCAGCGCTGAACCAACACGTCCTCGGAGGATGCGTCTCATTCTACCCGTCTGGAAAGGTCGCATGAAAAGGGGGCGACGCCAAGGCAACGGCCTACGCCAGACGCGCGAGCGCCATCCTGAAGCGTTCGTCTGTCAGGGGAATTTGGCGGATTCAGGGGCGGGTCTGGCGCGCCAGTGGCGTAAATTTAATGCGACCCTGGGAGCCTTGGATCGTGAGCTTGCCGGCCGCATCGATGTCCCAGGTTTGAGCCGCCTGCAACGCCTGCAGGTACGTCGCCTCGGTCAGCATGACCCCGTCTTCGGCGCAGGCCATCTTGGTCGAGATCATGGCCTCGAAGCGGATGGTTCCGGCGCCATATTCGACGGCGCCCGAATACTGGTTGCAGCCACTGCGGCCCGACGCGCGGCCTTCGGTGAATGACAGTGTCACCGGAACGGGCGTGCTGACGGGTTTGTCCTGGAGTTCGACGGCCTGCCAGTCATGCGAGGCGAGGTGATCCTGACCAGGACCCATCCCGGCGCTGCAGGCGCTGGCGAATGAGAGCAGGGCAATGGCGCAAAGTCTGGGGAGGGCACGGCGCATCAACATCACCTCTTGAGCAGGGAACCAAGGATACCGCGAACGAGGGCGCGGCCCAGCGAGGAGCCCACCGAGCGGACCGCGCTCTTGGCTGCAGCCTCGGCCATGGTCTGCCGGCTGGAGGCGCGAGGCTGTGCAGGTGGGCGCGAGGCCGGTGCGCCCCAGGTGCGCTTGGCTGGACCGCCACGGGAGGAAGTCTTCTCCGGTGCACGCTCCCGCGCAGCCTCGGCGCGACCGCGGAGCACTTCATACGCAGACTCGCGATCAATGGCTTCGTCATAGGCGCCCTTCATCGGGCTCTTCGCCACCATGGCAGCGCGTTCCTCCGGCGAGATGGCGCCCATGCGTCCTGTCGGCGGCACGATCAGCACGCGCTCGACGACGCCCGGAATCCCCTTGGCATCGAGCGTCGAGACCAGCGCTTCACCCACGGCAAGCTCCTGCACGGCATCCGACGCCTTGAAGGTCGGGTTTTCACGGAAGTTGTCGGCCACGGCCTTGACGGACTTGCGGTCCTTGGGCGTGAACGCACGCAGCGCATGCTGCACCTTGTTGCCAAGCTGTCCGAGGATCTCGTCCGGCACGTCGAGCGGCGACTGGCTGATGAAATAGACGCCCACACCCTTCGAGCGAATGAGGCGCACGACCTGTTCGACCTTGTCGATCAGGGCCTTCGGCGCGTCATCAAAGAGCAGATGCGCCTCGTCGAAGAAGAACACGAGCTTCGGCTTGTCGAGGTCACCCACTTCAGGCATCTGCTCGTAGAGCTCCGACAGCATCCAGAGCAGGAACGTGGCGTAGAGCTTTGGGCTGCCGAAGAGCTTCTCTGCGGCCAGCACATGGATCGCGCCGCGGCCGCGCTCGTCTGTGAAGAGGAGGTCGTTCAGGTCCAGCGCGGGCTCGCCAAAGAATGCTTCGCCGCCCTGGTTCTCCAACGTCAGCAAGGCGCGCTGGATGGCGCCAATGCTGGCCGAGGCGATATTGCCGTACTCGAGCGTGTACTTCGACGCGTTCTCGCCGACATTCAGCACGACGGCCCGCAGGTCCTTCAGGTCGACCAGCAGAAGGCCTTGTTCGTCGGCGATCCGGAAGACGATGTTGAGCACGCCTTCCTGCGTGTCATTGAGCTGCAGCATGCGGGCCAGCAGGGTCGGTCCCATCTCGGAAATGGTCGCGCGCAGCGGATGTCCGAGTTCTCCGAACAGGTCCCAGAACACCAACGGGTGGCCTTCTGGCGCCCATGGCGGATTGCCGATCTTCTGCAGCCGCTCGGCGATGAAGGGTTTCTGCTCGGCCGGCATGCACAGTCCAGCGAGGTCGCCCTTGATGTCGGGCGCGAAGACGGGAACACCAGCCTTGCTGAAGCCCTCTGCCAGAACGCGCAAAGTTGCAGTCTTGCCCGTACCTGTAGCTCCGGCGATCATGCCATGGCGGTTTGCTGCGGACAGCAGGAGCTGGCTGATATCGCCACCCTTGCCGAGAAAGATGGCACCAGCGTCAGGCATGGAGGAAACTCCTACTCGTTGGATTTCTTGGTATGCTCCGAATCCTTTGGAGCAGGACCCGATGACTTGTGCGGATAGGCCGTGATGCGGTCAAGGAAAGCGAGCGCGAGCGCCGAGGCAATGAACATGCCGTGGATGACGACTTTCCAGTAAATGTCGCTGTCCGAAAACTTCTCTCGGTCCATGAACACCTGCAGCAGCTTCACCGCCGAAATCGTCAGCAGCGCGGTCGCGACCTTGACCTTGAGTGAGCCAGGATCGAGGCGGCGCAGCCACTCCGGCGAATCGTCAAGGGCCTCATCGCCAAACCGGCCGACGAAATTCTCGTAGGAACTCAGCATCACCATCACGATGAGGCCCGATACCAGCGCGCCGTCAATCAGTTCGAGGATCGGCATGATCAGGTTCTGCGAACCCTCCTTGCCCTGCGCACGGTCCACGGCCAGTTCGGCCACGTGCAGTACCTCGAAGATGAAGGACATGGCGTATACGGCCAGGGAAAACGCCAACCCGATGTAAAACACAACGAGGATGTAGCGGCTGTAGAGGATGATCCGCTCGATGGCCGTCTGGATGCGCACCATCGGATCGGCCACGGCTCCCTTCACCATGGATTTCAGGGAGTCAGAGAGAGTTGGCTTGGTCACGGTCTTTTCGTCCCGGCGTGTTCATCCAGAGGATCAGGTAGCGCACGGGTACCACCCACGCCATGCCGGCGAAGGCATAGAAGATGAGTTCGAGGACGGCATTCGCCTCTGGCAGTACCGCTACGGCCGTCTTCATGACCAGCAGCGAATAGATGCCGATGAAGCCGATCAGGATGAAGACGCCAAGGAATTTTTTGACCCGCATGCGCATGAGGCAGTGCTTATCAAGTCGCGGGCGTCCCGGCAAACCTCTTTCCGCAGCGTCCGGGGTTCCCGCAGGCCGGGCAGGGGCTTATTGCAGCAGATTGCCACAGCCAGAGATTGAGGCGGGCCACACGCAGGGTTAAGCTGCCCGGTGCCGCCGTGCTAGATGAGCGACCGAAAGGATTCCCCGCATGATTTTCAGGCAGCTCTTTGATCCGGTGTCGTCGACCTACACGTACATCCTGGGTGACAGTGAATCGCGTGAGGCGATCATCATCGATCCGGTCTTTGAACAGGTCCGGCGCGAGATTGCCTTGCTCTCCGAACTGGGGCTCAAGCTGGTGGCATCCCTCGACACCCATGTGCACGCCGACCACGTGACAGGCGCGTGGCTTCTGGCGAAGCGCCTTGGCAGCCGGATCGCGCTGTCCGAAAACGGCGGCGCGCAGGGCGTCGACATCCCGCTGAAGACAGGAAGTCGCGTTGCCTTCGGCAAGCGCTATGTCGAGGCCCGCGCCACGCCCGGCCACACCGACGGCTGCATGACCTTTGTGCTCGACGATCGCAGCATGGCCTTCACGGGCGACACGCTCCTCGTGCGCGGCTGCGGCCGCACCGACTTCCAGCAGGGCAGCGCCGAACGGCTGTTTCGCTCGGTCCATGACGAGATCTTTTCGCTACCCGACGCCTGCGTCATCTATCCGGGCCACGACTATGCCGGCAACACCTGCAGCTCGGTGGGCGAGGAGAAGCGCTTCAATCCCCGCCTGGGCACATCGATCGGCGTGGGGGATTTCCGGGTCTACATGGAGAATCTCGGTCTGCCGCATCCGCGTCTCATAGACGTGGCAGTGCCCGCCAACCTGCGCTGCGGCCGCGCCGACCAGGTGCCCGACGCCGAGCCCGAGTGGGGCCCCGTGCTGACCACCTTCGCCGGTGTCCCCGAGATTTCACCGCAATGGATCGAGGACAACCTCGACCGTGTCCATCTCATCGACGTGCGCGAGCCGCAGGAATTCAACGACGCCCTTGGTCATGCCCCCGGGGCCGTCCTGATCCCGCTTGGCACGCTGCCCCAAAGGCTTGACGAGCTTGGCCGCGACCGGCCGCTCGCCATTATCTGCCGCTCCGGTGCCCGCTCTGCCCGCGCCACGCTGTTCCTGAAGCAGAACGGCTTCGACCGCGTGGCCAATGTCACGGGCGGGATGCTGCGCTGGCGCATGCTCAACCTGGCTGTCGAGTGACCCATGAAAGCTGAACAATCCCGCAGGACCCTGGCGATCTGGCTCTTTGCCGTCTGCGGCCTCATCGCGCTGATGGTGGTCGTGGGCGGCCTCACGCGCCTGACAGGCTCAGGCCTCTCGATCACCGAATGGAAGCCCATCCACGGTGCGCTGCCGCCGCTTTCGCTCGAGGAATGGCAAGAGGAATTCGACGCCTACCGCCAGATCCCTCAATACCAGCTGATCAACAAGGGCATGTCGCTTGACGAGTTCAAGGTGATCTTCTGGTGGGAGTGGGGACACCGCAACCTCGGCCGCCTCATCGGCCTGGCCTTCCTGATTCCCTTCCTCGTCTTCTGGATCCGGGGACAGGTGGAGCGGCCCCTGGTCCCGCGCCTCATCGTCCTGTTCATCCTCGGCGGCCTGCAGGGATTCATGGGGTGGTACATGGTGGCGAGCGGCCTGACCGAGCGCGTGGACGTGAGCCAGTATCGTCTCGTCGCCCATCTGGGTCTTGCCTTCGTGATCTATGCAGCCATCTTCATGACGGCCCTTCCGCTCTGGCGCAGCGAATGGCCGGCGCGGCGGGAGCCGCATCCGCTTTATCGCTGGTCGCACGTTGTGGCGGCACTGATCTTTTTCCAGATTCTGCTCGGCGGCTTCGTGGCCGGCACAGATGCCGGCCTGACCTACAACACCTGGCCGCTGATGGACGAGGCAATCATTCCGGCCGGGGCCTGGGCGTCGGATCCCGTCTGGCTCGCGCCCTTCGAGGATGTGACCACAATCCAGTTCAACCATCGCATGATGGGCTACGTTGTCTTCCTCGCGGTGGTGGCGCTGGTTATTGCGGCCCTGAGGCAGGGCGTGACCGGATGGAAGCGCACCGCCGGCTGGCTCCTGCTTGGCGCTGTCGTGCTTCAGGTGGTCATCGGCATCTGGACGCTCATCGCGGTCATGCCGATCTGGCTCGCTGCGCTGCACCAGTTTGGCGCCGTCGTCCTGCTGACAGCAGCGCTACTGCATGTTGACGCGCTTCGAACAAGGAGCTGAACCGGTGATCAAGCCCTACCGCCTCTTCGCCGCCAAGGGCGGTGGTTCGATGATCGTCGAGGCCGCATTCGGTTTCACGAAGCTCCGGCTGCGGATCCAGAACGTCGAATGGTCTGACCTTGGCTGGGAGAGCCGCACGCTGAAGGAGATCAACCCGCTGGGGCAGGTCCCGACAATGGTCATGCCGGATGGCACGGTCATGACCGAAAGCGCCGCGATGATCCTGCATCTGGCAGACCGCGTGAAAGCCTTCCCGCTCGTACCCGCCGCCTCCAGCCCGCTGCGCGCGCCTTTCCTGCGCTGGCTCATGTTCCTCGCCGCCGCCGTCTATCCGACCTTCACCTATGGCGACGTGCCGGAGCGCTGGGTCGGCGCCCCGAAGGAGAAGGGGGCAGGCAAGGCGCTGCGCACTTCAACCGACGAGCATCGCAAGGTGCAGCTGCGTTTCCTCGAGACGCAGGCAAAGGGCCCGTACTTCCTCGGCAAGACGATGACCGCGCTCGACCTCTATCTCTGGATCCTCGCCACCTGGCGTCCCGGCAAGGAATGGCTGGCCGCGAACTGCCCGAAACTGGCAGCCATCGCAGCGACGGCGGGCGATCATCCCGTGTGCCGGAAAGTCATGCGCCGGAACGGCTACTGAGTCGCCAGGAAGTTCCCCCCCCTGTCTGCAGGAAGCGATCACGTCCTCCGGGCTTCACGCTGCGCCGATGTCAATTCCGCCGGTCAAGAGCAAGCTTGAATGACAGCGGGCCAGTCCATAAAACAGGCGCCAGCACCTGCACGTCTCTCCAATGCGAGGATAAAGCCCCTTGTCGACACAAGCACCAAAGACAGGAGCAACACCTGCCGGCAGTGGTTCGGTTGACAGGCTCGTCATCCGCAAGCCCGATGATTGGCATGTACACCTGCGTGATGGGCCCATGCTTGCGGCGGTGGTGAATTTCACGGCAAGACAGTTCGGTCGCGCCATCGTCATGCCGAACCTGAATCCCCCAGTCACCACAGTTGCTGCCGCTCAAGCCTACCGGGAGCGTATCCTTGCTGCGCTCTCCCCCGAAGTTTTGTTTACGCCCCTGATGACCTGCTACCTGACCGACGGGATTGACCCGGCAGAGGTCGAGCGTGGCTTCAAGGAGCACGCGTTCACGGCGTGCAAGCTGTATCCGGCGCATGCCACGACAAATTCCCAGCATGGCGTGACGGACATTCGCAACATCTATCCGGTACTGGAGACCATGCAGCGGATTGGCATGCCGCTGCTGTTGCATGGTGAAGTGACGGACAAGCATGTCGACGTCTTTGACCGCGAGGCCGTGTTCATCGAGCGGACTCTCTCCCGGCTGGTCGTCGACTTTCCGGCCCTCAAGGTGGTCTTTGAGCACATCACGACGGCGGACGCTGTCGCGTTCGTGGAGGGAGCGTCCACGAATGTGGCAGCAACCATCACGCCGCATCACCTCGAATACAATCGAAATGCAATGTTTGACGGTGGAATGCGTCCGCACTTTTACTGCCTGCCCGTCGCCAAGCGCGAACATCATCGCCTCGCGCTCAGGCGCGCGGCGACTTCCGGATCACCAAGGTACTTCCTTGGAACGGACTCGGCGCCGCATGCGATCACCGACAAGGAATCGGCTTGCGGCTGCGCAGGCGTTTTCAACGCACCGCACGCGCTCGAAAGCTACGCCAGGACATTCGAAGAGGAAGGCGCACTCGACCGGCTCGAGGCGTTTGCATCCGAAAACGGGCCCCGCTTTTACGGATTGCCCATGAACGAGGAGCGGATCCTGCTCGAGCGCGCGCCGCAACCTGTCCCCGCCCGCGTGCCCGCGGCCGCTACCCAGATTGTACCCTTCCACGCAGGCGAAACGCTTCCCTGGCGGTTTGCCGGTCGCGTGAACCCGGCCTGAGCTTTGCCGTCTGATACGGCATGCACACGGTCTGTTTCTTCCCCCCGCTTCAGCGGGGGAAGTGGCTGCGCATCGCGCCTGGGCGCGATGCTGCAGACGATGGGGGGCTCACCCGCCGTCCCCCGCAGCGCCAGCCACGGTCATGAACCGCGGTTCCCGTCCTTCAGCCAAGGCAACAGCCGTCAGTGTCCCCCAATAGGTCGGGCCGGTGTCGATGCCGATGCGGTTTGGCTTTACGACGGGGTCGGGTCCGGGCGTGTGGCCGTGGACGACGCGAACACCGTGATCAACCTCTGACTCGAGAAAGTCCCGGCGGATCCAGAGGAAGTCCTTCTCGCGCTGCTCTTCCAGCGGGCGTCCCGGCACGATCCCGGCATGTACGAAGAAATAGGACCCAGCCCGGTAGTGTGTCTTCAGGCTTCGGAGCCACTGTGCACGCTGCGGTCCGAGGGCGCTCTTGAGACGCGCTGCATCATATTCGGCATACTTGAAACGCAGACCGAAGGAGGCGGCAGTGGCTTCACCACCATTCTGCAGCCACGTCTCCCAGTGATGAACTTCTTCATTGCCGAAGCAGTTCAGCAGCAACTCCTCGTGATTGCCCTTCAGGCACACGGTTTCGAAGCCGGGCAGGCCACGCATGACGCGGTCCACCACCTCCCGGCTGTGTGCGCCCCTGTCTATGTAATCGCCAACATAGACGATGACACCGGGCTGGGCCGGATGATGAATATGATGATCGCTGACGATGCGCTCCAGCAGCAGCGCGAGCAGGTCGTCGCGCCCGTGGACGTCACCAATGGCATAATGAGGGAGCATGGCATGCATATGGGATCATCTTGCAGGATCTCCAATGCATTGGTGCCTGCGTCCTTTTGTGGAGCCAGCGCGGTCTTTCCGCCCATGACGCCGACCTGCAGCGCACCACCAGCTGATGCGCTGCGTACATGTTAACGTTGGCTCCAGGATTTGCCCGGAAGGCCCTCAGCGCGACGGCTCGAGGTCCGTGTTGACAACCCAGCCCTGGTTGCCGTTCTCGTCCTCGACCTTCCACCAGACGCCGTCCTTCTCGCCGAGCGGATAGACCATCTTGCCGGAGTCGAGCTTGCGAACCACGGCTGAACCCGGATCGGGGAAGCGGCGCATCGTCGTGGTGCGCGTGGTGCGATAGGCGCGCTCCGGCGCCGAGGCGGATGCATCAGCCGGCAGCGCGCCGAGCTGCCTGACAAGTTTCGTGTAGGAGTCGAGGAAGGCGAGCGAAATGACCTGGCCGATATTGGTGTCTTCATAGCCACCGCCGACAACGCCACCGAATCCGCCCCAGCCACCGGCACCCGCGCCGATGGCGAACGAGACGTCCGTCTTCTTGGCATTACCCTCTTCGACAGCCTTGACCTCGGACGTACGCACGTCGGTTACTGACAGGATCGCTTGTGCTTCGAGATCCCGTGTCGTCAGTCCGCCACCAATGGCGGCCCCCGTTGAGCCACCGATGATGCCACCAATGATGCCGCCGACCGTCGAGCCGCCGCTGTCGCGGTCTGCTGCAACGACTTCGGCCACAAGGATATAGTCCGCCGCGCGCACCTGGCCGTCGCCGACATTCGAGCGACGCTGTGTCTTGCCATCACGATCAAGATCGCGCTCGCGCTGTGCCGCATCAAAGCCTGCACCACGATCGACAAGCGTGAAGCAGCCGGAGCGCTGCACATAGAGCTTGAGGAGCTTCTGCGGTGACTGCAGGTCATACACCGTCCAGCCCTGGCGATCGCCATCAACGATGGTGATGGCGCCAAGTGACCTGGCACAGCGAGGAATCTCGGGCCGCTTCGTGTCCTCGGCATACGCCGATGTGCTCACGCCGAGGCTGATCGCCAGCGCCCCCATTGCGGTCCACGCGCCAGCCAGAAGTCTTCCCTGCATGTTGCTTCCCCATCTCTTCAGAACCCGAGTGGCCTATATACGTGAAGCCCGCGCGCTGGCAACGAAGCGCGGCGCTGTATGTCGCCTCGGCATGCGTTATTCATCCGTCAGGCGATAAGGCCGCGGTCGCACACAACTGCAGCGGGCTTTGCCGATATCAGGATCAGGCCTTCACCCGCACAAACTTCAACCCGTAGAACGCCGACGCACCGATGATGAAGGCAATGGCGCCGGCAATCAGCGCCATGTTGTAGCTGCCGGTTGCGTCATGCACCTGGCCGAACAGCGTCAGCCCGGTGGCAGTGGACAGGGCGCCAGCGGTTGCGATGGCACCATAGATCGAACCATAGTTTGTGATGCCGAAGGTGCGGCTCACGAAGAAGGCGAGCAGGTCGACTTCGGCGCCCTGCTGCAGTCCGATCAGCGTGACGGCAAAGGCGGCGAGCGCAAACGAGGGCTCGGGGATCAGCAGCAGGAGCACGCCGAGCGCCGGCACGCCTGTCGTAAGAGCGGCGACAAGGGGCGGAGAATAGCGGTCAAGCGCAAGTCCCGTCAGGAGACGCCCCGCCAGCAGCCCGACAGAGTAGAACGACATGATCATGCCGGCCGCGAACTCGGTCATGCCCTTGTCGGTGATCATCGGCGCCAGCTGCCCCACCACGCCCGCGCCGGGAATGTTCACGGCCATGAGGCCGATCGCGAGCAGCCAGAACCGCATGTCCCGCAGCGCCTGACGCAACGTCTTCTCCTCGACAGGAGCGATGGGTTCCGACGTAAGCGGCAGCTCGGCAGTCTCGTCGACGTGAGCCTCGCGCGCGCGCCCGATCAGCCAGAGCGCCAGCGGCAACCCGATGAAGAGCGTCACCACGATCAGCCCATAGGCCCCGGCGCGCCAGCCCAGGTTCTCGATCATCCAGGCGAGCAGGGGAGAGACCAGGATCGACGCTATGGAGGTGCCCGAGGCACCAACACCAAGGGCGAGTCCACGCTGCCGGTCAAACGCCGCGATCACCGGTCTCGTGTACACCATGGAGCCGGTTCCACCCCCAAAAATGCCCGCGACGACGAGCAGGGTCACATAGACCGTGAACGACCCCGTCATCTGCGACAGGCAGAGATAGACAGCGGCAACGGCCGGGACGCAGATAAGTGCAACGACACGAAACCCATACCGGTCCAGGGAGCGGCCAATGATGCCGATGGCAAGGGCGCCGGCGATAAATGCCGCCGCGCCTGCAACGCTCATGTCACCGCGTGTCCAGCCGAAGTCTTTCGTGAAGCTGGTAATGAACAGGCTGGCATTCATCGCGAAGAGCGACGCACCCGTGCCGATGCCCACGGCCGCACCCAGGGCGATGCGCCACCCTCTGCGCCACTCGGCAGTGTCCGCAGGCTTCATGGAAGGCAGCATGCAAGATGTCCCCTGTAACGGCGCGTGATTTAGCTTGAGTTCGCGGGCAAAGTCACCTCTTGAAAGTCGCCCACGGTCATCAATGCGAAAACCTCGGTGATTGGCATGCGCGATGACTGGGCCTATGGTCCCGCGATGAGAGCCAAACCCGGCGAGAGCAGGCCACGAATTCCGCGCACGGTATGGACGCTGGGCTTCGTCTCCATGTTCATGGACATTTCATCGGAGATGATCCACAGCCTTCTGCCGGTATTTATCATGGGGAAGGCTCGGCGCGAGCGCGGCGCTCGTCGGTTTGATCGAAGGGGTGGGAGAGGCGACTGCCTCCATCTCGAAAGTATTCTCGGGATGGCTGAGTGACCGGCTGGGCAAGCGGAAAATCCTGCTGCTCATGGGATACGGTCTCGGCGCACTTTCGAAGCCTGTGTTTCCCCTGTCCGTCACGCCATTCGAGGTGCTCGGCGCGCGCTTCGCGGACCGGATTGGCAAGGGTATTCGCGGCGCGCCGCGTGATGCTTTGGTCGCTGACGTCACGCCAAGGGAGATCCGCGGCGCTGCCTATGGACTGCGGCAGGCCCTGGACACGGTGGGTGCATTTCTCGGTCCGCTCGCAGCCATCGCGCTCATGTACATCCTCGCCGGAGACATGCGCGCCGTCTTCTGGTGGGCGGTGATACCCGGCGCCATTGCCGTCCTTCTTGTCGTCGTCGGCCTTGAGGAACCAAGGAACGCCGGAGCAAGGCAGCCGAAGAAGGCGCCCATCGCCTGGAATGACGTGGGCAGGTTCAACGCGGCCTTCTGGGGTGTCGTCGCCGTGGGCATGATGTTCACGATGGCGCGCTTCAGCGAGGCCTTCCTGGTCCTCAGGGCCCATGACACCGGACTGGCCGTCGCGCTCGTACCGCTGGTGATGGTGGTGATGAATGTCGTGTACGCCGCAGTGTCCACGCCCGCCGGACGACTGTCGGACAGAATGGACCGCCGCCTCGTGTTGGGAGCAGGCCTCGTGGCCCTCATCGCTGCCGACATCATCCTGGCAATGTCGGATACGGTGGCCGGGACATTTGTCGGCGTTGCCCTGTGGGGCCTCCACATGGGACTGTCACAGGGGCTTCTGGCGGCACTCGTCGCGGACACTGCGCCCGAAAATCTCCGCGGCACCGCCTTTGGCTTCTTCAACTTGGCCTCGGGGATCGCGATGCTCGCGGCAAGCACGCTCGCCGGACTGCTCTGGAGCGCCTACGGCCCTCAGTACACCTTCTTCACCGGCGCGCTCTTCGCGGCCCTCTCGCTGGTCGGGTTGTTCGTCGTGACGAAGGCGAGCAAGGGATAGATGGCGTAGACGAAGCGTGCTGCACCCGAGGGAGTTAAGTCGCCGCGTCCAGCACCGCGAGATCAAACCCGTCCGCCCCACGCTGCAGCGTCCAGCTTTCCTGCACCTCTTCAATGCGCAGTGGGCGATAGAGGTGCGGGAAGAGGGCGCCCTGCCGTGAGGGTTCCCAGCGCAAGGCGTTGCCCAGCGGCGCGCTCGCCACGCGCAGGATCACGATTTCCGGCTCGCTGGTGAAGTGCCTTGAAAGTGTCCCTGAAACTTGCGCAACCGTCGAGAAGTGGATGAATCCGTCCCGCAGGTCGTCCGTCGAGCCTTCGAAATGGCGCGCCGAACCAAACGCCTGCCATTCGGCAGGCCGCAGGATCTTGAAGATTGACGCCGCCTGCATCACGCGTCCCTAGTCCAGCAGCGCCTGCTCGAGGTCCGAGATGATGTCGCTGACATCCTCGATGCCGACCGAGATGCGCACGACGTCCGGCCCGGCACCCGCAGCCACTTTCTGCTCGTCTGAAAGCTGCCTGTGTGTGGTCGACGCCGGATGAATGACGAGCGTGCGCGTGTCGCCCACATTGGCGAGGTGCGAGGCGAGCTTCACGCTGTTCACCAGCGACACGCCCGCTTCATAGCCGCCCTTCAGCCCGAAGGTGAAAACGGCGCCCGCGCCCTTGGGGCAATAGGTCTGTGCCAGGCCATAGCACTCGTCATTCGGCAGGTTCGCGTAGCTCACCCACGCGACCTGCGGATGGCGGCTCAGGAACTGCGCAACGGCGCGCGCGTTCTCGCAGTGGCGCTGCATGCGCAGCGGCAGCGTCTCGATTCCGGTGAGGATGAGGAAGGCATTGAAGGGCGAGATCGAGGGGCCGAAGTCGCGCATGCCCAGCACGCGGCACGCCGTGGCGAAGGCCACGTCGCCAAAGGTCTCGTGCAGCTTGATGCCGTTGTAGGAGGGGCAGGGTTCGGACAGCACCGGGTATTTGCGCGAGCGCGACCAGTCAAAGCTGCCGCCATCCACGATGATGCCGCCCATGGAGTTGCCATGGCCACCCAGGAACTTCGTCATCGAGTGCACGACGACGTCGGCGCCCCATTCGATCGGCCGGATGAGATAAGGCGTGGCCAGCGTGTTGTCGACGATGAGCGGGACGCCCGCTTCCTTGGCCACCGCGCTGACGGCCTCGATGTCCGTGACGATGCCGCCCGGATTGCAGATGCTCTCGCAGAAGAAGGCCTTGGTCTTGGCGCTCAGCTGGCGGCGGAAGCTATCCGGATCGCGCGCATCGGCCCAGCGCACGGTCCAGCCGAAGCTCTTGAAGGCCTGCGAGAACTGGTTGATCGAGCCGCCATAGAGCTGGCGCGAGGCGATGAACTCGTCACCCGGCTGAAGCAGGGCATGGAAGGCCAGGAACTGCGCTGCATGGCCGGAGGATGTCGCAAGTGCCGCCGTCCCGCCCTCAAGCGTCGCGATGCGCTCCTCGAGCACGGCCTGCGTGGGATTGCCAAGCCGCGTATAGATGTTGCCCGCAGCCTGCAGCCCGAACAGGCCGGCCGCGTGGTCGGCATCCTCGAACACGAAGGACGTCGTCTGGTAGATGGGCGTCACGCGGGCACCCGTCACGGCATCTGGCGCGGCGCCGGCATGGATGGACAGCGTATTGAAGCCATAGTCTGTCAGTTTCGACTGCATGTTCATGTCGGATCCTCTGCAAGCGGCCACGGCGGAACGGCCAACGGGGCACGTCTGATTCGCTTTCGAGTGCGACTCAACCGAATTCCGCCCGAAAGCGCGAGTACTCAATTTTCGGACAGCGATCCATGATGACGGTCAGCCCGTTTGCACGGCCGCGTTCAGCCGCTGCTTCATTGATCACGCCGAGCTGCATCCACACCGACTTTGCGCGAATGGCGATGGCTTCGTCGACGACCGGGCCTGCGGCCTCCGAATTGCGGAAAACATCCACCATGTCGATCGGGAACGGAATGTCGGCAAGGCGAGCGTAGACCGTCTCGCCCAACAGTTGCTGGCCCGCGAGCCCCGGGTTCACGGGAATGACACGATGGCCCTTGCGCTGCAGGAACTCCATCACCTCGTGCGAGTCCCGCGCCGGATTGGCCGAAGCGCCAACCAGGGCGATGACCCGCGCCTGCTTCAGGGTCTGGATGATGAGTTGATCTGCCGGGTTTCCCACGTGTCACCTTCTGCCTTGGTGGATTCGTGCCTATGGATACCAGATGGTGTCGACGGGTGCCTGCGGCCCCTAAAAGGCGACGGACCGCGTTAGCAGTCCCTAAAGGTAAAGCCGCGTTCAGCATCCGGGAGAACAAAATCGTCGCGCAGAACCGCCAGCGCCCGACACGCCGCTTTACGTTACCGCAGCGATTGAAGCCCACAATACTGCCGAAACCGGGTGAAGGGGGACGTGCCGATGGGTAACAAGCTGGCCGTATGGATGCTGACATTGTGCATCGGCATGGTGGGGATCGTGTCGACCGTGATTTCGGCGCATGAAGCCGATACTTGGCCACAGGCGTCGAGCAGTTCGTGACCTGCGAGCGGGGCAGGGCGAGAAAATTGCCGGAAAACCGGGATTTTTGTCTGTAAACCCATTTTCACTAACGAAACACTGTTGCGCGGATGCTGCAAGCGCGCGCAACATTCTTTGCTAGCATGTGCAGCAAATCCGGGTGTCCGCGATTCCCCGGGAGGAGTTGAAGCGTGCTCTACCACATGTACCAGGCGCAGGCAGATGCGTTGTATCCGATGCGCACAATGGCCCAGTTGATGCACACGACGTTGGGCTGGCACGTGCGCCCGCCCAAGACGCATCCGATGCGCCGCGTGTCGGCAACGCTGCGCATGCTCGAGCGCTTCACGCTCACCCATGAGCGCCCCGAATACGAGATCGACCATGTGATCGTGGACGGTCGCGCGGTCGACGTGCACGAGGAGATCGTGACCGCGACGCCCTTCGGAACGCTGCTGCGCTTCCGCAAGGACATGGAAAAGCGGGGCCCGGCCGTGCTGCTCGTGGCACCCATGTCGGGTCATTTCTCGACACTGCTGCGCTACACGGTGCGCACGATGCTGCAGGACCATGACGTCTACATTACCGACTGGCACAATGCCCGTGATGTCGAACTGTCAGCCGGCGTTTTCGGCTTCGGCGACTACATCGACACCGTGATCGCGTTCCTCGAGTATCTCGGGCCCGGGTCGCACGTGATGGCTGTCTGCCAGCCTTGCGTCCAGGTCCTTGCCGCCGTCGCGCTGATGGCAGCGCAGGATCATCCCTGCCAGCCATTGTCGATGACGCTGATGGGCGGCCCGATCGACGTGCGCCGTTCACCGACGAAGGTGAACGAGCTGGCTTTCGAGAAACCCATTTCATGGTTCGAGAAGAGCCTGATCGCTGAGGTTCCAGGCCGTTACAAGGGCGCCGGACGCAAGGTGTATCCAGGCTTCGTCCAGCTCACGGCGTTCATGCGCATGAACATGCAGCGCCACCTCAAGTCCCACCGCATGCTCTACAAGCATCTCGCGGAGCATGACTGGAAGGCGGCTGAACCCATCATCGAGTTCTACGACGAGTACTTCTCGGTGCTCGACCTGCCGGCCGAGTTCTACATCGAGACCGTCCGCATGGTGTTTCAGGAAGCGCTGCTGGCGAAGGGTGATCTCATGCACCAGGGCGAGAAGGTCGATCCCTCGAAGATCCGCCGCACGGCCCTGCTGACGGTGGAAGGCGAGCGCGATGACATCTGCGGTCTCGGCCAGACGGCGGCAGCCCACGATCTCTGCGCGAACCTCGCCGATGCGAAGCGCCATCATCATATTCAGCCCGGCGCCGGCCATTACGGCCTCTTCGGCGGCAGGCGCTGGGAGAACGAGATCTATCCGGTCGTCCGCGCGATGATCGCAAAGAACGCCAAGGCCTGAGCTGATCTAGCTCCAGTTTGGCGCACGCTTGTCGATGAAGGCGCAGATGCCTTCATGCGCCTCGGCCTCAAGCATGTTGCGCGTCATGACTTCGCTCGCAAAGCCATAGGCATCGCCAAGCCCCATCTCGAGCTGGCGGTAGAAGGCCTCCTTGCCGATGCCGATCGAGACCGCCGACTTGGAGGCGATATGATGGGCGAGGCTGCGCACGGTTTCACCGAGAGCCTCGGGCGGCACCACGCGGTTGATGAGGCCCATCTCGGCCGCGCGCGCGGCGCTTATCATGTCCCCCGTCAACAGCATCTCCATCGCATGCTTGCGCGCCACGTTGCGCGAGAGGGCGACCATCGGCGTCGAGCAGAAGAGGCCGATATTCACGCCAGGCGTCGCAAAACGCGTCCCTTCGGCGGCTACCGCCAGGTCACAGCTTGCGACCAGCTGGCAACCCGCCGCCGTGGCAATGCCATGCACCTGCGCGATGACGGGCTTGGGCAGCCGCACGATCGTCTGCATGACCTTCGCGCATTGCTTGAGCAGCGCCTCGAAATAGGCGCGACCCGCGTCGCTGTCGTTCCAGTGCGGGGTCATCTCCTTGAGGTCGTGCCCGGCCGAGAAGGCGGGCCCGTTGGCCGCAATGACCACGACCCGCGTCGCCGCATCCTGCGCCGCCCGGTCAAGCCCCGCCTGCAACTCAGCCAGCACCCCCTCCGACAGCGCATTCCGCGCCTGCGGCCGGTTCAGGGTGAGGGTGCAGACAGGTCCATCGGATGAGCAAAGAACGAGCGGATCGGCATTATCGGCTGGCATGGCGTTCTCCTCAATCCTGGATACAATTCTCG
>JBILMZ010000047.1:0-18461 GCA_044375275.1 Micropepsaceae bacterium
CAAAATCCTGCCAGGTTCATGAGATCGATGTTCTGCGTGTCGGTCCGGCTCCGCAGATGATCCACCAGGCGGCGGAACACGGCGGCTTCGATTTCGGTGCGTGTCTTGTCGTCCATGGCGCTAGCGCTCCTTCGGGTCCACTGCGCCGTTCATGCCCGTGATCGCCCGCTCAAGCAATCCCACGAGGCGAGCCGCCCATTTTTCTGCAGAAGACTGACTGGCAATCAGGTCCTGCCGGACTTCGATCAGGACATGCGGCAGGCCATGTGCGAGGGCGTGCTGGTCCATGCAATCCCCTTCGAGCTCGCCGGAATATGGCTGGTTGTCGCCCACGACCAGGTCTTGCTCCTCGTTCAGAGCGGCCAGCAGGGCGTCCGACAGCCTTCTGTCCCGGTGCGACCACAGGACACCAATCTGCCAGGGCCGCGCCTTGCCTTTCCACTCGGGCGTGAAGGAATGGATCGAGATGATATGAGGGGCGACGCCCCTGCCCGTTGCGCCGAGGACCAGCCTTTCGACAGCCTCATGATAGGGCCTGTAGTAGTGTTCGATGCGCGTTTCCAGCTCCGCCCTTCCGGCCGTTGCGTTTCCCGGAATGATCGCGCCGTCGGACAGCTTCATCAGAATGGTCGGGTCATCTTCTCCGCGGTTCAGGTCAATGAGCAGCCGTGAATGGGTTCCAAGGACCGCTGGCGCGTCAAAGGCCTGTGCCATCGTCCGGGTGACCGCGGCCGCGCCAATATCGTAGGCGATGTGCGTGTCAAGCAACCGGGGCTGCAGTCCCAAACCTGAGAGCTCCGGCGGAATGAAATTCGACGCGTGATCGCAGACGAACACCATCCGCGACTTTCCCTGCGGATTGAACAATTCGAAAGGCTGGACGGACGCTGTTGCCACGTTCTGAACCACCGCTGACTGAGACGCCAGAATAAGATAGGGCTTGGGATCGTGTGATGGTTCCGTTGTCGCAACCAGGGTCAATCGAGACGTGCAGCCTCCCCAAGACCTCCTGAAGCAGATTTTCCTCGCTGCGGTTGCGGCCTGCCACCCGGACATCGTGGTGCCCCGTTGTTTGCCGCCGCGGCCAAACGGACGCGTCCTGGTGCTGGGGGCCGGGAAGGCGTCTGCTGCCATGGCGGCCGCTGTCGAGGCCTGCTGGGATGCGCCTTTGAGCGGTACAGTTGTCACGCGCTACGGCCATGGCGCGGCCACGAGGTTCATCAAGGTCATCGAGGCACAACATCCCGTGCCTGATGCCGCAAGCCAGCAGGCGGGCGGAGAAATCCTGTCGCTTGCCAGCGGCCTGTCGGAAGAAGACACGGTCCTGGTGCTGCTGTCGGGCGGCGGTTCGGCGCTAATGGCAGCTCCGCTGCCGTCGCTTGACCTTGAAACCAAGCAGTCCCTCACGCGCCAGCTTGTGCTGAGCGGCGCTTCGATTTCCCAGATCAACTGCGTGAGGAAGCATCTGTCGGCCATCAAGGGCGGACGGCTGGCGGCGCGCGCCTTTCCGGCCCGGACCATTGCAATCTCGATTTCGGATGTCGCCAACGATGATCCATCGGTGATCGCATCCGGACCCACCGTGGCGGATCCTTCAACACAAGGGGATGCGCTCACCGTCCTGCAACAGTTCGGGATCGATGTTCCTCCTGCGGTCCGGCGCATCCTTGACGATGCTGCGCTGGAGACGCCGAAGCCTGGAGACCCGCGCCTTTCCAGATCGACCTACATCTGTGCCGCCCGCGGCTCTGACCTCATTTCGGCCGCTTGCGACGAAGCGCATCGGCTTGGCATCCGGACGATGGTGCTTGGCCTCGGTGTCGAAGGTGATGCGCGCCGGGTGGCGCGGGCGCATGCCGAAATTGCCCTGAGCCAGCAACAGGCTGAAGTCCCCCTGCTTCTTCTTTCCGGCGGTGAACTTACGGTTTCCGTGACGGGGACCGGCAGCGGCGGACCCAACCGCGAGTATCTTCTGGCAATGGCGCAGGCGCTGCGGGGGGCAGACCACATCTGGGCCCTTTCGGCAGACTCTGACGGGATTGACGGCAGCGACGATATTGCCGGCGGATGGATTGGGCCGCAGACCCTCATCCGCGCTGGCGAGGCAAGCCTTGATCCGGAAGACCTCTTGCGCCGCAATGACAGCGCCGCGCTTTTCAGAGCGCTGGGTCAGGAAATAGAGACCGGACCCACGAGAACAAATGTCAACGATTTCCGTGCCATCCTGATTTTGCCTCAGAAATGAGCCTTTCAGGCAGCGCTGACCTTGTCACTTTCTCGACTGCATATTCCGGGAATGTTTCCGCCTGCGATGCTGGTCGGCGCGCTTTCGCTCATCCTTGCCTGCTTTCCGATTGCCGAGGCGCGGGCCGACTTCAAGGTGTGCAACCGAACGGACCATACAGTGGTGCTCGCCATTGGGTTGCAAAAGAGGGCGAACTGGGTCAGCGAGGGGTGGTGGCGCGTGAAGCCGCAGAAATGCCGCACGCTGGTGAAAGGGCCGCTCCAGGCCCGGTACTATTACCTTCTGGCGGTGCATGAGGGCGTGGATGGCTATTGGGAGGGATCCCGGCCATTTTGTGTCACCACAAAGAATTTTTCAGTCAAAGGGCGTGAGAACTGCCGCAAGCGCGGGTATGAACGCATCGGCTTCTTCGAGGTCGACACCGCCAACGACTTAACCTGGGTTCAGAACCTCTCCGACTAAGGTTCAGGGCTCGAGCGACAGAACGGACACAAGAGACAAAAAATGCGCCGGCGCCGGAATGTAAAAATTGTTGCCACCCTGGGACCTTCCTCCCGGGACGCGGCCACCATACGCAAGCTGTTCGAGGCTGGTGCTGACGTGTTCCGCATCAACATGAGCCATACGGATCATGCCGGGCTTGCGAACTATGTGTCGATGATCCGCACGATCGAAGCAGATCTCGAGCGCCCTATCGGGATTCTCGCTGACCTTCAGGGCCCCAAGCTGCGCGTTGGTGCCATGGCGGGTGGTGGCGTTGACCTTGTCACGGGATCGGTCGTGAAGATCGACCTGGACCCTGCCCCGGGTGATGCCCACCATCTCTTCCTGCCACACAAGGAAGTCTTCGCTGTCCTCAAGCCCGGCGGACAATTGCTGATCGATGACGGACGTCTGCGCCTGCGCATCGAAAGCGTGACGGGCGACAGCGCGACGGCACGCGTCGAGTTTGGCGGGCGCCTGACGGATCGCAAGGGTGTGAACGTTCCCGACGCCGTGCTGCCGATTGCCGCCCTGACCAAGAAGGATCGCGCTGATCTCGACCGCGCGCTTGAACTCGGCGTGGACTGGATCGCATTGTCGTTTGTCCAGCGACCGGAAGACGTCGCCGAAGCCCGCAAGATCGTGGCAGGTCGCGCCGGTATCCTGTCCAAGATTGAAAAGCCTGCGGCCATTGATCGGCTGGAAGAGATTGCAGAACTTTCTGACGCCCTCATGGTTGCGCGTGGCGATCTTGGCGTCGAGTTGCCCATCGAACAGGTTCCGGGTCGACAGAAGCAGATCACGCGCGTCGCGCGGGCGGCCGGCAAGCCGGTTGTCGTGGCAACGCAAATGCTTGAGTCCATGATCTCGAGCCCGATGCCGACGCGCGCCGAAGTGTCGGACGTTGCGACTGCCGTCTTTGATGGTGCCGATGCGATCATGCTGTCTGCAGAATCCGCGTCAGGCCAATATCCCATTGAGGCCGTTGACATGATGGACCGTGTAGCCCGTTCCATCGAAGGCGACAGCCAGTATCGCGTGATGCTGGATGCCCAGCGTTCGGAACCGGAATCAACAACGCCGGATGCCATCACGGCGGCCTCACGACAGGTGGCACATACCATCCGCGCGGCAGCGATCGTGTGCTGGACCGGATCCGGGTCGACGGGACTGCGGGCTTCGCGCGAGCGTCCCAGCGTTCCCATCATCGCCTTGACACCTGTCGTTACCACCGGACGCCGCCTCGCCATTGCGTGGGGGCTGCATTGCGTCGTTACGAAGGATGCCCAGAGCTTTGAAGACATGAGCGAGCGGGCCTGCCAGATTGCCTTCAGGGAAGGTTTCGCGACGGCTGGTCAACGCATTGTGGTGACAGCGGGCGTACCGCTTGGCACGCCGGGCGCCACCAACCTCCTGCGCGTCGCCTTTGTCGGGCTCAAGCCTTCGCAGCACGTCGGCTGAGATCAGAGATCTGACTTCCGCTTTTCCTGAATTGCCAGTTCGGTGGCGCGCTTCATGACGCTTTCGAGCATCGGGTTGAGTTCGAGCGCACGCCTGTAAGCCGACAGAGCTGGCGCGCTCTGGCCCGCATTGTCGGCAAGCCGACCGATCAGGGCGTGGGCCCTGAAGTCACGTGGCTCGAGCCGGACGGCCTTGAACAGGTCGGTGCCGGCTTCCTGGGGACTGTCCATACGCAACAGAAGGTCAGCCCTGCGAAAGTAAACCTCGGCATACTCGGGCATCATCTCGGCTACCACGTTCAGCAACTTCATGCCCGTATCGAAATCCTGCGCTTCGACGGCTTCGGCCGAACGCTCCATCAGCAGGTCAGACGTTGCACTTCCCGACTGCTGCCAGACGGCTGAGATCTGCGCCGACAGCAACCCAGCCTCGGGCGCTGTCCGGACGACAGCGAGTTGGTTAAAGAGCGCGTTCAGACGCGGATCCTTCTGGTCAGCTGCGGCATGCCCGCTGACTGCCAGAAAGGAAAGAACCAGAAAGATGCTTCTGCGCATGACTGGCATGCTAAGCTATCCCCTTCACGCTTCCAAGCGGCGACCATCATGAAGCTTACCCGTCGCGATTTTGGCAGACTTTCTGCGGGGCTGCCCCTGGCGGCGAGCCTGCCTCCTGCTTCCAACCCGGACGTTATCGTGATCGGTGCCGGCGTGGCGGGCATGGCAGCTGCGCGGGTGCTGCAGGATGGCGGGCGCCGTGTTCAGGTTGTCGAGGCGGCGCCGCGGGTCGGTGGTCGCTGCTACACGGATACGGCCAGCTTCGGACTTCCGTTCGACCAGGGCGCGATGTGGCTGCGCAAGGCAGACTTCAATCCCCTGTACGGCTTCGCGCGACTGTTCCGTTTCAACACCGCCCTGCCGCAGCCGAAAGAGGTCCTCTTCGCAGGTGGTCAGCGGTTGCCGGCAGCAGAGAACGATGCCTATGAGCGCGCCTATGACGCCTACAGCATTGCGCTCGCGGAGGCTGCAGAGGCAGAGGAAGACAGGGCTGCCAGCGCGCTTCCTGCCACGCAGTTCGTCTTTCTTCCGGATCGCGACCGCGCTTGGCTTCCCACCGTCGCGGCACAGATTGGTCCGCTCGACATGGGCGTCGACCTGGAGCAACTGTCGGTCAAAGACTGGTTCAATCGCGACGAAGCGGAGCCGGCGCGCCTTGTGCGCGAAGGGATGGGTACGCTTGCTGCGCGGCTGGCTGATGGATTGCCGATTTCCGTTGGCACGCTGGTCAATCGCGTATCCATGCTGCGCGGCGGCGTCGTTGAGGTGGCTACCAGCAGAGGGGCCCTGCGTGCTCGCGCCGTGATCATCACAGCCTCGGTCGGTGTATTGGCAGCGGGATCCATCTCGATAGAACCCGGCGTGCCGCTTGCCCTCCAGTCCGCGCTGAATGGCCTGCAAATGGGATCTACACTCAAGATCGCGTTTGCGCTCTCGGGCGGCAGTCCCGCGATCGGCTTTGCTCCGAACTCCATTTTGCTGTCCCGGGTTGATGACCAGCGCGCCGCTGAATTCCTCGTCAGACCCTTTGGCTTGCCGATGGTCGTCTGCAGCGTTGGCGGGTCGCTGGCCCTCGACCTGGAATCGCGCAGCGAACAGGTTCACTACGCTTTTGCGGCCGAGCAGTTGCGTGCCATGCTCGGCAGTTCGGCGGACAAGGGCGTGACCGCCAGGGCGTCAACCAGTTGGGGGCGCAATCCGCTGTTTCTGGGATCCGTTGCTTCGGCGAAGCCTGGCAGAATGAGCGCGCGCGAGGCGCTGCGCGATCCATTGCACGACAGCATTTTCCTCGCGGGCGAAGCGATGGGTGAAAAGGCTGTGCAAACCGTCCACGGCGCGTATGAGAGCGGGCGCGCCACTGCACGCCGCGTTCTCGGCTATCTGAGACGCAGGGGTTCTGGCTGATAGGCCCAGGACTTGCGTTCCGGCGCAACTGCGATTGTCGCTGAACCAGATGCCGAAATGATCGACCCGCATTTCGGGCACAGTCGTGCATCTTCCGGTTTTTCGTTGTCATCAATGATGGTGCAGCGTGACCACTCATCCACTGACGAGCTTGCCTGACAATCCGGACAACACCATACCGTTCCTGCCGGCACGAGTTGCCATCCCTGGCGATCCTGAAGCATCTCTACATTCCTTGCCGACGTCACTTTCCACGCGACACAGGACACCCTGCATCGACCGGCGTGGAAAGGGAGGCACGCGCGCGTTTCCACATGCGATATTGGTTATCCCTGCATGGAACGCGGAAGCGGGCTTACGGTCTAGCGCTCAGGTGGAGCGTGCGTCGCGGCGCTCAACCCGCAGACGATTTTCCATCTCACCGGGCTGCGCACCGTTGATCGCCCAGTCGACAAGCTCAACAGGATGGAGGACGGGTGCCTGCAGTGATTTTGACAGCTGCGACATGCATCCAATGTTGCCCGAAACAATGACGTCCGGCTTGATCGATGAAATTTCGTCCACCTTCCAGCCCCGCAGTTCCTCTGCGATTTCAGGTTGAAGGATGTTGTAGGTGCCTGCCGAGCCGCAACAGTTGCGGTCCTTGAGCTCGATGACGTCAAACCCGAGGCGGCGCAAGACGGCAGGACCGGCTTCAGCCCCTTTCATTCCGTGCTGAAGGGAGCACGGGAAGTGATAGGCGACGCGCAGTGGTGCGGGCGCGTCCTGCACTTTCGTCAGGCGCTCGCCAACAAGCTGCATGATGTCGACCGTCATGCGTGACACCGCTCGGGCTTCATCCGTGCCCAGATGATGACCAAAATCCCTGATCGTCGTGCCGCATCCGGAGGCCGTGACCACAAGGGCCTGAAGCGGCTGTTCCTTGCCGGCCGATGCCACATCAGCACAAAGGGAGGTTGCCCTCCGATGGGCGCTGTTTTCCTGCCCCAGATGATGGTTGAGCGCACCACAACATCCTTCGCCCTCCACGCGCACTGGATCGAAACCAAGTGTCCTGAGTACACGCGCAGCGGAAATGGAAACCTGCGGGGTAATTACCTCCTGGACGCATCCCATGTGCAGTGCCACGCGTTCGCCTGAACCGGCGCTCTCAGTCCCCGTCGCCGACAGAGCTGGAGCAGGCAAATCAAGTGCAGCGCCCATCAGTGTGTTCAATCGACCGGGGAATGCCCATCTTGCCTTTGCAAGCATGCGCGCCAGTCGGAGCATGGGCGTCAGCAGCCAGCGTCGTGGCAATACCACGCCGAGCATGGTTCGAAACGCACGGTCCAGGATGGGACGCGCCCGCTTGCGCTCAACATGGAAGCGAGCCGCATCAATCAGGCGCGGATAGTTCACACCGGAGGGACAGGCGCTTACGCAGGCGTTGCAGGACAGGCAGCGATCAATGTGCGTTACGACCTCTACATCCGGAACGGCATCGCGCTCCAGCATCTGCTGGATGATCTGGATCCGTCCCCGCGGGCTGTCGAGTTCATTGCCCAGCAGGATGTAGGTCGGACAGGTCGCCGTGCAGATTCCACAATGCACGCAAGACCTGAGTTCGGCCTCGGCATCTTTCAGCCTGGGCTGTGCCAACTGTTCCGCCGAGAAGTTCGTGCGCATCGGTCAGATGTTCCTGTACATGCGGCCAGGATTCAGCACGCGCTGTGGGTCGAATGCGTCTTTCAGGCGGCTGACCAGAGTGTGCGTGACTTCGTCCAGTGGCTGGAAGATGTCGGCGGGCACCGGTGCCGATGCCTGCTGACGCACGAGCAATGCGTGACCGCCGGCTGAAGCTGCCTGCGCGTGAATGTCGATCGCGCCTGACTGTACCCACAGCGTGCCGCCAGCGCCGTCCACGATGAACCTGTCGGGTTTCAGCGCCTGCAGCAGAGACTCGGCTGCCGTTTGGGGAACGGAAATGCGCCATAGCACGGCTCCTTCGTCGAAGAAGGAGGCAATGTCGGCGATCCGTCTGAATGCCTCTTTCGTTTCGTCGGCTTCGAGTGTTCGCGTGGAGTGTGCGACCAGAGCCGATGCGGCACGCAGCCGCTCGGAGACACCGTCGGGTTCACCTTCGAACCTGCACAATGTCTGCGATGGCTTCGACGCGGTTTGCGGGATGTAACTCAGGCCGGAGGGCTCGAGAGGCGAACGACTGACCAGGCGGAGACAAGCAAGAGCGTCGCTTACGCCAAGACCCTCAATGCAAAGCGCGCGTGTCGCGGCCGGCTTCGGGTACACGCGCAAGGTCAACGCTGTCATGACAAACAATGTGCCAAACGAACCGGCTGCAAGCTTGGGCAGGTCGTAGCCCGTCACATTCTTGACGACGCTGCCGCCGCCCTTGAAAGCTTCACCGCGGCCGTTGATGGCCGAGAAGCCAAGCAGATGGTCGCGTGCAGCGCCAAGCGCAAACCGTCTTGGCCCCGACATCGCTGCAGCTATCGTGCCGCCGATCGTTGCCTTGCTCCTGTCTGGCCACAACGTCTCGAGCCCGGATGGTTCAAAGCCCAGCATCTGCATCCTGCCATCCAGCGCCTTGATGACATCAGCCAACGGCGTGCCGGCCTCAAGCGAAATCACCATTTCCTCGGGGTCGTAGCTTGTGATGCCGCTCATTCCAGCGACGGACAACGGCGTAGCGTCCACCCGATGGCCGATGCCACGTTTCGTTGCGTTGCCCTGCACTGCAATGGCGGCTTTCCTGGAAGCGCAATCGCGCACCATGTCGGCGAGCTCTTCGGCACTTTGCGGGTTCAGCGTCGGCTGTGTCATCCGGCTTACATCCGGGGGAGTTTCGGAAAGCGCATTCGCCCTTCATGCACATGCGTGGCGCCCTGCTCAACGCATGCCGAGAGAGACGGAAACACCTTTCCCGGATTCAGCAGGGCGTCGGGATCAAAGGCGCATTTCACCCGTTCCTGCACGGCCAGATCCGTTGGCGTAAACATGAGTGGCATCAGGTCCCGCTTCTCGACACCCACGCCGTGCTCGCCGGTCAGTACGCCGCCAACATCAACACAGAGCTTCAGGATGTCAGCACCAAACGCTTCCGCGCGCGCGAGGTCTCCCGGCTTCATCACGTCGTACATGATCAGCGGGTGAAGGTTCCCGTCGCCTGCGTGAAAGACGTTGGCCACGGCAAGTCCATAGCGCTCGGACATCTGCGTGATCTGCCTGAGCACGGTGGGGAGTTCGCGTCTTGGAATCGTGCCGTCCATGCAAAGCATGTCAGGCGCGATGCGACCGGCGGCTGCGAAGGCCGCCTTGCGTCCAGCCCAGATGCGATCCCTGTCCTGCTGGGAGGCGCTGCGTGAGAACGATAGCAGTCCATTGGCATTCGCGATGGCCTCCAGCCTGAGGGCCGACGCATTCACCTCTGCCTCGACGCCGTCGATCTCGGCGATCAGGACTGCGCCGGCATCGGGCGGATAGCCTGGTGCGCAATAGGCCTCGATTGCGTCGATGGCGAAACGGTCCATGATCTCCATTGCTGCCGGAATGATGCCGTTCGAAATGATGCCGGCCACGCACGCTCCGGCGTCTTCAACGGTGCGAAAGGCCAGCAGCAGTGCCTCGGTGCGGGGCGGAACGCGCCTCAGCCTGACTGTCACTTCGGTGACGATGCCGAGCAGCCCTTCCGAACCGGTGATGAGCCCGAGCAGATCGAGACCTGGCGCATCCATCGCCTTGCCGCCGAACCGCAGCCGCTTGCCGTTCATCAGCACGAATTCGACACCCAGCAGGTTGTTCGTGGTGAGGCCATATTTGAGGCAGTGGATCCCGCCCGAGTTCTCCGCGACGTTGCCACCGATCGTGCACGCCACCTGGCTGGAAGGATCCGGCGCGTAATAGAAGCCTTGGCCCTGCACGGCGCGGGTGATCGACAGGTTGGTCACGCCGGGTTGCACGACGGCACAGCGGTTTTCGAGGTCGATTTCCAGGATCCGGTTCATGCGCGACAGGCCGATGACCACGCCGTCGGCCACGGGCAAGGCGCCTCCGGACAGGGACGTTCCTGCACCCCTGGGAATGATCCTCACGCCCATGGAAGAGCAAAGATCGAGAACGGCTGAGACCTGTGCGGCGGTTTTCGGCAGCACCACCGCCATCGGCTTCTGGCGGTAGGCGGTCAGCGCGTCGCTGTCATAGGCGACAAGCGCATCTTGGCTGGAAATGATGCCGTCGGGAACGAGGTGGCGGAGCGCCGCAATCAGGGCTGGCCGTCGCGCCATAACTGCAGCATCTGGTTGTGGCATGTGCATGCGTCGGAGTATCCCCGACGCAGCTTCACGATGCTAGGATGTAAAGAAGGTCAGGCGCCGAAAATCAGCCCTGGCGCGCCTTGAAACGCGGGTTCTTCTTGTTGATCACGTAGACGCGACCCTTGCGGCGGATAACGCGGCAGTCCTTGTCGCGGCTCTTCAGCGATTTTAACGAATTCCGGATCTTCATTGCCATTAACCCGCGACGTATGCCCCTGAGGGCTTAATTTGAGGGGCGGAGCAATAGTGTGACCGGGGCGCGTTGTCAACGCGCAAAGAAGTCCGGGCATGGCCGATTCCCTTGCGTTCCGGCCTCTGATCGTGGCATCGCTTGCGGGTAAACGAGGTGCTCCCCTTGCAGCGTATTGTTCGAATTGGGCTTGCCGCCCTGGTACTGGCGTTTCTGCCGAGTTCCCTGGGCCTAAATGCCGCAAGTGCCGATCCTGCGGTCCGCATGTCAGCGCCCGTTTATGACGATCCGGCCGATCGCAGCCCGGAATTCCAGAAATGGATCGCCAGTTTCCGCAATGACGCGCTTTCCCAGGGTATCACCGCCGCGACGTTCGACCAGGCTTTCGCCAATGTGAAACTGAGCGCCCGCGTCATCGAACTGAACGAGAACCAGCCGGAATTCAGCCGCGCGATCTGGGACTACATGGACAGCGCCGTCTCATCCGACAGGATTGGAAAGGCGCGCGCGCACGTGCGCAAGTTCCGCAAGAGCCTCGGTCGCGCCGAGGACAAGCACGGCGTGCCACCCAGCATCATCACGGCGATCTGGAGCCTTGAGAGCAATTTTGGCAAGAATCTCGGCGGCTTCAACGTCATCGAGGCGCTGGCGACGCTGGCTTTCGAGGGTCGCCGGACGACCTTTGGCCGGGAGCAACTGATTGCCGCGCTGAAGATCATCCAGTCAGGTGACATCGAGGCCCGCCGCATGGTCGGTTCCTGGGCCGGAGCCATGGGCCAGACACAGTTCATTCCGACCGTGTTCCTGCAATACGCCGAAGACGGCAACGGGGATGGCAAGCGTGATCTCTGGGACACCAAGTCCGACGTGTTCAATTCGACAGCCAACTACCTCTCCAACAAGGGGTGGCAGCAAGATGCCCCCTGCTTCGATGAAGTGAAACTGCCGGACGGCTTTGATCATGCGCAGGCTGATATCTCCATCGAGAAGCCGGTCAAGGAATGGGCAAGCCTTGGCGTGACACGCATGCACGGGCATTCGTTGCAGGGTCGACAGGGTGTCAACAAGGACGCGCCTGCTGCCATTCTCCTGCCGGGCGGGCACAAGGGCCCCGCTTTCATCGCCTATCCCAATTTCAAGGCCGTCCTCGCGTACAACAATGCGATTTCCTACGCGCTTGCGATCTGCCAACTGTCGCGCCGGATCGACGGAGGATCGTCCTTCGAAGCGCCATGGCCGCGCTCGGAGCCTCTGATCCTGTCACGAAACGACAGGCTGGAGCTGCAGACGCTGCTCGACAAGAATGGCTATGACGTGGGCGAGCCTGATGGCGTTCTCGGAAAGAAGTCCCGTGAGGCCATTCGCGCGTTCCAGAAGAAGCAGAATGTTCCCCAGGACGGCTTCGCCACCATGAGCCTGCTGCTCATGCTCAGGCAATTGAACTAGAAAGCCTGATCATGCTGGCGGATCGGGTCTCATCAGATCCTGACGGTCCCTGATGATGGCGTCCTTGAGCGTCTGGCTGCGCAGCAGGTACACGAGCAAAGCGCCCATCAGAATCGTGCCAAGGATGAAGGGATATGTGGGGTTCAGCCCATAGAGCGCATTTCCGATGAGTGGCGCGAAAATGAACCCCGCGGCACCAGCGCCACCGGTCACTCCCGCCATGGCCCCCTGCTCGTCCGGCGAGACGGCGAGCGACGATGCACCGGCGAAACCCGGACGCAGCATGCCAAAGCCCAGGCCTGACAGCACCAGAGCGAACGCTATCAGACCGTAGTTCGGCGACATGATCGCCAGGATGACAAGCAGGTTTGACGCGAGGGCAATCCAGATGCCGGCGTGGACCAGGAACTTCGTACGAAGCCGGAAGCGCTGGACAAGCACGAACTGAGCAAACAGCGACGCGATGGCCGAACACATGAGGCCCACGCCCGCCAACTGCTGTGTGTCAGACGTGCCAAGCACAAGCGTGTCGCGGATGATGAAGGCGACAGTCTGGATCGGGATCGCGCCCGCCGTGCCCTGAACGACCGCAAAAATCACGAAGGGCAGCACGCGCGGGTCGCGCCATGACAGCGGCTTGAGTTCCTGACGCTGGTGTGGAGCCGAGCGCTCCGGCAGCAACAGCCAGATCGCGACGGCCGAGAACAATCCGACAATGCCGACAAAGAAGATGGGCGCAACTACGCCGAACACCGTGAGCGCTGCGCCAATGCCCGGTCCGACGGCGGCGCCGAGGCCAAAGGCGGCGTTCAGGGTGGCCATGCCTTCCGTGCGCTCTTCAGCCGTGGTGCGATCTGCGATGTAGGCCTGGGATGCCGGGAATGCGCCGGAACCAAAGATACCGAAGATGCAGCGCGACAGGATGAGCAGCGCATATGTGGCAACCGGCGTCAGCAGCCCCCACAGGCCGAATGACATGACACTGGCAAAGCTGAGAGTGGAGATGCCGAAGGCAGCAAGTCCGATGAGAATGACGGGCCTGCGACCCATCCGGTCGCTCTTGGCGCCCCAATACGCGGACGAGAAAACCCAGATTGTCGCGGACACGGCAAAGATCGAACCGACCTGGAATTCGCTGAGCCCCAGGTCCCGCGCCAGCGGCGGCAGGATTGCGAACATCAGTGTCTGGCCGATGCCATTGCCGATGAGGCACACAAAGAGCAATGCGATGGCGCGCTTGCGACCCAGCTCCGTCGTCATGCCGGTCCCGGGCTCTTCAGGCGCAAAGGATTGCCGCAGCCGCTCCAGCCAACCTTCCTTCGGGAGTTCAGGGAGTTTCATTGCTCGGGCACTCAGTCACACCAGCGGACATCCCGTTATGGTCGCAGGTGCGTTCAAACCAAAGCGTGACAAATGGGCGCTGCGATTGGTTGGTCAGTTTTCGGCCTTGAGGCGGATCTGGGCCGTGTCGCTGCGCCCATCTGCATCCACGACGGTGATCTGAGCGAAGCCTTCGGCGTCAGGTGTCCACCAGGGGTTGGTGCTGTCCTCAACCGGCGTTCCGTTGATGACCCACTGCAAGGGGGCGCGTCCGCCCTGCGCCTTCAGCGGCAGGGGATCGGGCTTCTCCTTGCCGGAGATCGCGACCGTCGCGCCATTGGGCGGGAAAGAAATGCGCGGCGGCTGAACGCGCTTGAGGCCCGCCGCCAGGCGAGAATTCGACCTGAAGCGCTGAAGGCCGGCTGGCAACTGCTCGGCGTTCTGTACCCAGTAGGCGTCCGTGGGCGGCATGGCGGGCGCTCTACCTTCGGGCGGCAGAAGGTCAAACATCTTCAGCAGCAGGGGGGCGGCTTCATTGCGTCCGATGTGACCGGGCCTCGTCGATCCATCTGCACGGCCCACCCAGACACCGACGGTGTACTTCTTCGAAAACCCGAGCGACCAGGCATCGCGGTAGCCGTAGGAGGTTCCGGTCTTGAAAGCGACGCTTCGCGCGCGCTCTATCCCCTGCCCCATGGACCAGCCGTCGGGGAGATTGGCTTCCTTGAGCACCTCACCCAGATACCAGGCAGGCGCGGCGCCGAAGAGCCTCTCGGTCGGAGGTTCTCCGGTTCGCGGTACGACGTTCAGGGGTGAAACCACACCACCGTTCGGTATGCCGGCGTACAGCATTGTCAGGTCCCGTAGCGAGATGCCCACGCCGCCAAGTGCGATCGGCAGCGACGGGAGCGCGCCGCGCGTCGGGAAATGCAGCGTGGCGCCGGCACTGCGCAAGGCGGCAGCAAAGCGAAGCGGCCCGACGCGATCCAGAAGCGCCACAGCCGGCACGTTCAGCGACATCTGCAATGCCGTCGCAATCGAGACGGTTCCCTGGAACCCGCGATCAAAGTTGCGCGGCTCGTAGTCTCCGAATGCCGTGGGCTTGTCATCGATCAGCGTCTGCGGGTGGACGACGAACTCGTCGAATGCCATGCCGTAGATGAATGGCTTCAGAGTCGAGCCTGGCGAACGGGTCGCCATGGTCAGGTCAATCTGGCCAGCCTGTGCCCAGAAGTTTGCGCCACCCAGATAGGCCACGACATTGCGTGTCGCGTTGTCGACGATGATGGCTGCCACGTTGGCGTCATCATCGAAATAGGCTCGCTCACGCCGCGCGAGATCTTCCACTTTCACCTGAAGATCGGCCAGGATCGTTGTCGTGATAACCGGATCCCGGCCTGCGTTGGACGCGAAGAGCTGCTGAGCCAGATGTGGTGCATGGAACGGGAACCTCAGGCGACGCGAGGGTACCGGTTCCTCCATCGCGTCCCTGGCCTCCTGTGCGGTGATCACGCCGCGTTCGGCCAGCGTGAGAATTACGCGGTCCCGGGCCTTGCGCGCAATTTCGGGGAAGCGGTCCGGACGGCGGCGTTCCGGAGATTGCGGAAGGCAGACCAGCAGGGCGGCTTCTCCGATGGTCAGGCGCGCCGGCTCCTTCCCGAACCAGGCAAAGCTCGCGGCACGAATGCCCTCGAGATTTCCTCCATAGGGAGCCAGCGTCAGGTAGTGCTCGAGGATTTCTTCCTTGCTGTAGTGCCAGTCGAGCTGAAGCGCACGCGCAACCTGCATGGTCTTGGCAAACAGGGTGCGCTCTCGCGGCTCCATCAGCCGTGCCACCTGCATGGTGATGGTGGATGCGCCCGAGACGACGCGGGCATGGGCCGCCAGCTGGTAGAGCGAGCGGAGCATCGCAAACGGATCGACGCCGGCATGTTCCCGGAAACGCTGATCCTCCCACGCCAGCAGCATCGTGACGTAGCGACTGTCCACTTCCGAAGGCTTGACCGGAAGGCGCCAGCGGCCGTCAGACGACGTGAATGCGCGCAGCAGAGTTCCCTTCGCGGAGGTCACGATCACGGAGCGATCGTTGATCCGGGATTTTTCGACCGGAAACACGCGATCAAGGACCGCGAGAGAGAACAGGAACCCTATCAGAGCAAAGGCCAGAATGACCGAAGCCGGGCGACTGGCCAGCCTGGAGAAGTGACCCTGCGCCATCCACTGGCGCAGGGCATTCATCAGTCCCGTCGTGACGTTACTGTGCGGCAATCGTCATCTGCCCCATGCCCGTGCGGGCACGCACGTCGGGCGCATACATGTCTTCAACCACAGCGGCGGGAACCACATAGGACCCTGGTACCGTGGCACGGACGATGTAGGCGAAGTGGAACGTCGGACGACGCTGCTTGGCGATTTCCTTCGGGTCGGTCGGCTGGTAGCTTGAACCGATGTCAAAGGTCGCCACGAAGCGATCGTCCCGTGCTTCGGCGACGTTCGAGACGGCCAGCACTGGCAGGAACGGATAGATCGTCGATCCATCTTCCTTGCGCTGCACGACACCTTCGATCTCGAAGCCGGATGGCAGGAGATCAAGCAGTGCCATCAGTCGCGCGCGGTTGTCCGTCATTTCGCCAAACACATGGACGATGAAGCGGTCGTTCTGCTTCACGGCATTGAGCTGTGCCAGTTGACCCGACATGGTCAGGATCGCCTTGTTCAGCGTCAGGCCATTGCCTTCCGGCGGCAGCGGGCTTGCCGGGATGCCTTCTGCGGAAACGATCCGCCACGCATCCTTCTGGCCGTTGTTGCGGACCGTGATGCCGCCATTGACCTCTGCCAGATTCGGGCTGAAGCGCAGCACCTTGCCGGCCTGCTTCACCCCAGTGCCCGTGACGGCGACGTTGACGGGAGGCGTCGACGCTTCCACTTCATGAGCCGCGAGAAGCATCCAGGCCTTTTCCTGGGTCGTGGTCCAGTTCAGGCGCGGATCAAAACCCTGAACCCGCGACACGAGATTTGGCACGAAGCTCGCCTGCTGGGACCTGGCGGCAATCGCCGTCAGGCCTGACACGTCACGCAAAAGCGAACCGTAGTTGCTGTCGACCACGTACTTGTCCTTCGTGGCTTCCAGCGCGATCTCGCGTGCCTTGGCGAACGCCGGTGCGGCGCGGGCGCGGTCACCGATCTCGTTCAGGGCTGCACCCAGCAGGCCGAGCGCGAACGCGTTGGTCATGCCGGCGATGCGATTGTCGGCGAAGTAGCGCAGCTCACCCGGATTGAGCGAACCCGCGCGTGCCAGGAGGTAGAACCCGTAAGCGCGGGCGAGGTCGCCGTTGCTGTCGGATCCTGCTGCCTTGCGCGCCCACTTGAGGGCGCGTTCAATCCCCTCCTCGGGGACGACGTAGTTGTGCGCCTTGGCCTGCATCAGGAAGTCGGTTGCGAACATACCGACATAGGCATCGGATTCGCCCGAGATCGAGCTCCACATGCCGAAGCTGCCTTCATAGGTCTGCATGTCCAGAATGCGCCAGGCAGCGTCCTGTACACGGTCCTTGATGGACCGGTCCTGCTTCACGTTCGAGAGCAGTGCCAGGTCGTTGTAGTAGACCAGCGGGAACGCCCGGCTTGTCGTCTGCTCAAGGCAGCCGAAGGGATAGCGGTCCAGCCAGCGCAACAGTCCGGGCACGTCATCGAAACCGCGACCGCCGGTGACGGTTACAGCCACCTTGGCCGTTCCCGGCTTGAAGGACGCCAGCAAGTCATTGCCGAACCGGTTTTCCTTGCCGGGCTGGATGACAACCGTGTCTTCGCTTGAGACCGGCAATTGCGGATCGCGGACCTCGATGGGCCACGAGCGTTCAACCTTGAACCCGCCAGGGCCGGTCACAGTGAGCGCGACCTTGCCGATGCCGGACTCAGAGGCCTCGACCGGCACCATCAACAGCTTGCGTTCGCCCTTGCCCAGCGTGGTTGCTGCACGGGTCTGACCGCCCGGGCTTGCTGCCGCGCCGTCAGCCTTCACGATGGCCGTGTACTGACCCGCTCCGCCTTCAACGTTGTGGAGATTGAGCGCGGCCATGATCTTGTCACCGGGTGCCAGGAAGCGCGGCAACACGACTTCGGCCACGACCGGATCGCGCACCGTAAGCGGCTTTTCGGCATGCCCAACCTTCGTTCCCGAATAGGCCACCGCCATCATGCGCAGTTCGCCGTTGAAGTCGGGCACGTCGAGCGTGACGCTGGCGACCCCGTTCGAGACCGACACAATGCCCGAGAACAGTGACACCGACTTTTGCGGCACGACCGACAGTGACCGTCCGCCGATGGAGTCACCGCCGGAGCGCAGTTCACCCTGCACGGCGCGATCCGTCTGGATCAGGCGACCATAGTCGTCGCGCATATCGAGACCGAGGCGGCGCTTGCCGAAATAGTGCTTGTTCGGATCGGGCGATGCAAAATCGGTGAGCTGGAGGATGCCTTCGTCCACTGCGGCGAGTGTCACGAAGACAGGTTCGCCCCAGTTCTGCCCCTTCACTTCGACCGGGATCGTCACCTTCTGGTTCGGCTTGATCTTTTCCGGTGACTTGATGGCAACGGAAAGCGTGCGCGGAGCCGGATCAACGGCAAGCCAGGCCACGCCGATTGAACGAACAGGGGCGCGGGTCTGTGCAGATGTCAGCGGACGATAATGGGTGATCAGGGCGTAGGCACCTGCCCCCCAGTCGGACGATACAGGGATCGACACTGTCGTGCCCGACGCCGACACATCAATCAGCTTCGTCATGTGGATCCTGTTGGACGCAATCACGACCAGGGCCTTGCCGTCCGAGGGTGGCGAGATCTTGATGCGCGCTGATTCACCGGAGGCGTATTTTTCCTTGTCGGCCAGAACGGCAACGCGATCCGGGCGGTCATTGTCCGCGCCATTGCCCCAGCCCGACCAGAACCGGTAGGCCGTCGTCGCGCCGCCCTGCGGGTCAGCTACGGTCAGGCGGTATGAACCCCAAGGCAGCGGCTTGGAGATCTTGAAGGGCGCCGAAGACGTGAGA
>JBILMZ010000219.1:0-5577 GCA_044375275.1 Micropepsaceae bacterium
ATGTATCGCTGGTAGATGGCCTTCGAATTGTGGCTCATCGTGCCGTAGTAGCCGCGATTGAACCACTGCCTTGCCAGCACGTCGGGCAGGCGGATGACTTCGGCGATCTCGGTGGCGGTGAAGCCTGCATTCATCAGGCGAACGGTCTGGTCGTGGAGATATTTGTAGGCGTTGCGATGGCTCGTCAGGAAGGTTGCGATCTCGCTGGTGCCGAAGCGCGGGATGCCGTGCGCGGCGAACATCACGTCGCTTTTCCCGGCAAACAGACGGATGGACTCCGTCAGGTAGTCGGCCCAGGCCTTGGCATCGCGCACGAGTGCCCCGCGTGCGGGAAGCAGGTTGTGCATCGTCAGGTTCGCGTTCTCGGCCATGAAGACGGCGCGCGATGCGGGCACATAGAAGTTCATCTCGGCCGGTGCTTCCGTTCCAGGCGTGAGCTGGAACACCATTGTGACGTTGCCGACCGTAACTTCCTGGCCCGTGTGCGTGATCGCCAGCGTTGGCGCGATCAGGGACAGGGAACCCAGGGACGGTTTGGGCCCGAGACCCGAGGTGAGTTCTCCTTCCGGGCCTGACTTGACGGTCAGTCCAAACTGAAAGCGCGCGCGGCGCGACATGGCTGGGCCTGCGATGATGTTCTCGGAGACGGCATGTTCCAGAAAGCCTTCGGGTGCGATCACCTGGACCAGGCCCGCTTCGACGTCGGTGAGGCTCGTCACGCCGCCCACGCCGCCATAGTGGTCGACATGACTGTGGGAATAGATGACCGCGAGCACTGGCTTGGTGGCGACATGCTCGGTCAGAAGATCGAGGGCGGCGCGTGCGGCCTCCACACTTGTCAGCGGGTCCACGACGATCCAGCCCGTGCCGGCATCGATGAATGAAATCGTGGACACGTCGAAGCCCCGGACCTGCCAGATGCCGTCCGTTACCTTGAAAAGGCCGTGCTTGGTGAGGATCTGCGCCTGGCGCCAGAGGCTGGGGTTTGCCGTGTCCGCGGCGTCGGCGTTCAGGAAGTCATAGGCCGTGAGGTCGACGGCGACGCGGCCGTCGGGCCTGCGAATGATCGGGTCCTTGCGGGTCGCGATGAAGCCGCGCGTGGCAAAGTCGAAGTCCTTGCGATCATCCGCGGCGACAAGGCGGCGGGCTTCTTCGAGTTGGTCCTTCGACATGGCGTTTTTTCCGGCTTTCTTTCCGGGCACCTTAGGGCGCGGGGTGCCTGGCGTGCAAGGCGTGGAGGGACTGCACGCCTTGCCCGTCTAGTGGCGTCCGGGCAGCATGCGTCGCAACGTGTTGTCGCGTCGCAGATAGTGGTGATAGAGCGCTGCCACTGCATGAAGGCCAATCAGGATGTAGCCAATCGTGGCGACGACCTCGTGCGCTTCCCCAAGGAACTCTGCCGTCTCCTCGCCGGGTGACACGAGGGGGAAGACCGGCAGGCCGAAGATGGCAATGTCCTTGCCTTCCGCGCTGAGGATACCCCAGCCCAGCAATGGCATCACGATCATGAAGCCGTAGAGGGCGAGGTGGGCGCCGGTGGCGGCAAGCTTCATCATGGGTTCGAGCGCCGGCTCGATCGAGGGCGTTCCGGTCCGAAGCCTGATGGCTGCGCGCAGGAACACCGAAAGCAGTATGCTCAGGCCGAAAGAGTAGTGCAGGGTCTTCATGAACTCCCGCTCCACGCTTCCGCGCGGGAAAATGCCGCGAAACTCCATCGTGACATAGGCGCCGACGATGAGCAGCAGCACGAGCCAGTGCATGGTGATTAGGGCTGGATGATAGCGGGAGGCTTGTTTCGTTTCGGTCATGCATTGTGGTCCCTTAATGGATCCGGCCTCCTCACCTGGAGAAGGCCGGGCCTATTTCTTCAATCAATCGTCTTCCCGGCGAACTACCCTGCCGGTTGCCGGATCGAAGTAAAGCTCATGGTGGCTGCTGCCCTTGCGGGCGTAGACCTCGTAGCAGGAACCCTTTCTTTCGATTTTCGTCACGGTATAGCCCATGCTGCGGGCTTGGGCTTCAATCCTGCTGATCGACAGCCAGGACGAGCGCGGGGCTGTGCTGCAATGGTCACGGTCATCATCGTCGTCATCATCATGGTGACCAGAGCCATGGCGTTGGCTGTTATCGTCACTGTAGTGGCTGCGGCGGTCATCGTCGTCATCATCGCCGTGCCTGGCTAGCGCCGGGGTTGCCAGCATCGCGGTTAATCCGAGTGTCAGGACAAGTCTGGAAAGTGTCATGGTGGACCTCCTCTTGGTGTTCCAGTGGTTCGCAATGCCTGCCAGACTGCGGATGACAGACCCCGCGCGGCGGTTGTCAGCGTTTTGTCAGCCAGAATGAGCGAAACTGCCCGTATGCCCCGTTCTGCCCCCCTCCGTTTCCTCGCCTGGCCGGTTGCCGCGCTGCTGTTGCTGGCGTTCGCGGCTCCTGATGCCGACGCGCGGCGTGGTCGTGGTGGTGAGGGTGACCATGATGACGCGATGCGGTATCTCGACGAAGGGCGGAGCCTGCCGCTGGAGAAGATCACTCAGGTTGCGACCTCCGCCGTGGGTGGCGGGGAAGTGATTGAAATCGAGTTCAAGGTTCGCGATGGCAGGCCGGTCTGCGAGGTCAAGATCATCGACCGCAGCGGGCGTTTGCGGGAAGTCTATGTCGATGCGCAGACCGGTAAGGTCCTGAAGGTCGAAGGGGGAGGGCGGCGGCGCGGTCGCGATGACGATGATGATGATGATGATGACTGATGCGCATCCTGCTCGTTGAAGATGATCTGCAGATTGCCCGGTCGGTCAGCGAAGCCCTCACGGGTGCGGGCTGGACTGTTGATCACACGGCCGATGGCGAGGATGCCTGGTTTCGCGGTGACACGGAAGAATTCGCTGCGGTCGTGCTGGATCTCGGGTTGCCGGGCCTGGATGGGCTCACTGTCCTGCGCCGCTGGCGCAAGGCGGGCCGCGTCATGCCGGTGCTGATCCTCTCCGCGCGCGGTACGTGGAGCGAGCGGGTGGAGGGCATCGATCTCGGCGCTGATGACTATATAGCGAAGCCGTTTGTGGTGGAGGAACTTCTCGCCCGGTTGCGCGCCCTCGTGCGGCGCGCGAGCGGGCATGCATCGTCCGTGATCGAGATTGGCGAGGTTGTGCTCGACCAGCGGCGCATGAACGTGACCGTCGGGGGCAAGGCCGTGAACCTGTCGCCGCTTGAGTTCCGACTGCTGTCCTATCTCATGCACAATGCGGGGCGCGTCGTCTCGCAGATTGAACTGGGGGAACAGATCCACGGCGACCACAGCGAGCGTGGATCGAATGCGATCGAGGTTATCGTCGGGCGCATACGGCGCAAGCTCGGGATCGCCTTCATCGAGACCCGCCGCGGCTTTGGCTATGTCGTTGGCGGGACCGACGCATGACGTTGTCCCTTTCATCCGTTCGCCTGCGGCTTGCGCTGGGTGCCGTGGCGGCTCTCACGCTGGCGCTTGTCATCTCATGGTTCGGACTTGTCGCCCTGTTCGAGCGGCATGTGGAGCGGCGCATCGGTTCGGAGATGGCTGTTCACCTGTCGCAGATCGTGGCGCATACGGTGGTTGCTTCCGACGGGAAGCTCACGCTGGAGCAGGCACCGTCGGATCCGCGGTTTGATCGCGTGCGCGGTGGTCTTTACTGGCAGATCCGTGATGACATGACGGGGCGTCTCTTGCGCTCGCGGTCGCTCTGGGACACGCGGCTTGAACTTCCCGATGACATGCCTGCCGTGGGTGCCCTGGACATCCATGACATTGCCGGCCCGCGTGGCACGATCCTGCATGCGCATGAGCGACGCGTGATCCTTTCGGCGGGTGAGGATGAACGTGTCGTGCGCTTTGTCGTTGCCATTGACCGGGCAGAGATCGATACGCTGACCGCCGGCTTTGCCGGCGATGCGCGGCTGGCGCTGCTCGGGCTCGGGTTCGTGCTTGCGGCGGCAAGCATTTTGCAGATTTCCCTGGGTGTGGCGCCGCTGGCGGGGATCGGGCGGCAGGTGGCGGCCGTGCGTGACGGATCGGCCAAGCGCCTTCCGCCTGCCCCTGCGGACGAAGTGCGCCCCCTTGTGGCAGAGGTGAATGCACTGCTTGAGACCGTCGAGGCGCAGGTCGCGCGGGCGCGGGCGCGGGCGGCGGATCTTGCGCATGGGCTGAAGACGCCGCTGTCGGCTCTCAAGGCCGATGCGGCGCGGCTTTCGTCAAAGGGGGAGACCGTGATCGCGGCTGACATTGACGCGGCCGTCGATGCGATGACGGCGCAGGTCGAGCGTGAGCTCACGCGCACACGCATCCGCCATGGTGCGCGTGGCGCGGCGACACCTTTCCGGCGCGTCACCGAGGGTGTCATCAACGTGATCCGGCGCACGCCCGAGGCGCAGTCAGTCACCGTCGATGTTGATGCGCCGGGCGAGGCCGTCGTGCCGGTTGATGAGACAGATCTCGCGGAGATCATGGGGAACCTGGTCGAGAACGCTGCGCGTCATGCGCGACGCAGTGTGAAGGTTTCGCTTCAGGCGATTGACGCGCAGGCCACGCGTGTCGTGGTGGATGATGATGGTCCGGGGCTGGATGAAGCACAGCGTGGTTCCGTCATGCGGCGTGGCGAGCGCCTTGACACGCGTACACAGGGCGCTGGCCTGGGGCTCGCCATCGTTGCGGACATTCTCGAGGCTTATGGGTCAACCCTGTCGCTGGATGCATCGCCTGCGGGCGGGTTGCGTGCTTCCTTTGTGCTGCGCGCTTCGAGTCTGACAGGGCGTTCATGAAAGCCACCTGAAGCTTCCGTTCGTCCCTAAGGGGAATGCATTGGCCTGGCTCAATCGCTGATGCATGCAGAAATTCGTGCCATTGGGATGCGGCGATGCCGGGTTCATCCACTGGCTGCGGTATGCGCAGCAAAGTGCACAGGGCGACATGATTCAGCTTGATGCGACGTAACCGGATTAATAGCGTCGTGCCCGATGCCCACCGGTTCATCGGGAATGCGGCGCGCAGGATTTGGGGTTTGTCTCATGAGATTTCTGATTTCGCTCGCGGCGTCTGCCGCCCTGACGCTTACCGCGTCGGCCGCGCCACTGGCTTCGTTCACGAATGACAATGTGCAGGCCTTCCTGAAGAAGTCGGGTGCAACCGACATCGAGACGGAGTCGAGCGCTGGTGTGCAGTTCGTGCACTTCAGCTACAAGGGCCTGAAGTACTCGTCGTCCATCCGGTTCTGCGATGAAGGCACGACGAAGAACTGTTCGGGGCTTCTGCTCGCCGTCGGTTTTGAATCCGAAGCGGCTGACACGCTCGAGACGCTCAACGCCTTCAACTACGGCTTTCCCATTGCCACGGCCGTGAAGCCGGATCCTAAGACACTCATGTTCGGCCGTCTCGTGACGTCGCTGGGTACCGTGGAGGAAGGCAATGTCGCCGCCAATCTTGGTCTCCTGATTGCAGGCCCGCAGGTCTACGGCGAGTTCCGCAAGACGCAGGTCGTGGCTTCGTCGGGGGCCGGCAGCACCGTGCTGCTCGCTCAGAGCTCGGCGCCGGCCGCGGCGCTGAAGCCCGTGAAG
>JBILMZ010000048.1:0-18229 GCA_044375275.1 Micropepsaceae bacterium
AGTATGCATCCGAGCCACGACCACAAGATGATATGCCAATCGCCAGATATAGTTATTGGGGATAGTTGTTATTCAACCACAATGGTTAACAAGAATTCAGCTTGCGCGAAAAGGCCCTGCTGCGGCTGCCTGCTCCTTGTCCTATGATCGAAGGTCAGTAAATCTGCCACTTTTGAGAGGCTCCCGTGATTACGCCTGTCCTGCCGACCTACGCGCGCGCCCCCATCGCCCTTGAGCGGGGGGAGGGAGCCCATGTTTTCGCTACGGACGGGAGGCGTTACCTGGATTTTGGGGCCGGGATTGCCGTCAACTCCCTCGGGCATGCCCATCCCGCGCTGGTCAAGGCGCTGACGGATCAGGCGCAGAAGCTCTGGCACACCTCGAACCTCTACCGGATCCCCGGTCAGGAACGGCTCGCCGAGAAGCTGGTCGAGAAGTCCTTCGCCGACACCGTGTTCTTCACGAACTCGGGTGCCGAGGCGCTGGAGTGCGCCATCAAGATGGCACGCAAGTATCATGCGGCGCGTGACGAGGCGCACCGCTTCCGCCTCGTCACGTTCGAGGGCGCCTTTCATGGCCGGACGCTGGCCACGATCGCTGCGGGCGGGCAGAAGAAGTATCTCGATGGGTTTGGCCCCAAGGTCGAGGGCTTCGACCAGGTTCCCTTTTGTGACCTGGTCCAGGTCAAGCAGGCGATCGGGCCCGATACGGCAGGCATCCTGATCGAGCCCATCCAGGGCGAGGGTGGTGTGCGGGTGGTGGCGCCTGAAACACTGCGCGCGCTGCGCGAGTTGTGTGATGCGCACGGATTGCTGCTCGTGTTCGATGAAGTCCAGTGCGGCATGGGACGCACCGGCAAGCTCTTTGCGCATGAATGGTCGGGCGTCACGCCGGACATCATGGCCATCGCCAAGGCGCTGGGCGGCGGGTTTCCGGTCGGTGCCTGCCTCGCCACGGAGAAGGCTGCAGCCGGCATGACGGCGGGCACACACGGGTCGACCTTTGGCGGCAATCCCCTTGCGATGGCTGTCGCCAATGCCGCGCTCGACATTCTTTCCGACTCGCAGTTCCTGGCCGATGTCGTCCGCACGGGCAACTACCTGCAGCAGCAGTTGCAGATGGTGCTCGACCGGAACCCGCAGGTCATCGAAGAGGTGCGCGGGCAGGGTCTCATGCTCGGCCTGAAGTGCAAGATCCCCAATACCGAAGTCGTCGATGCGCTGCGCGAGCGCGGCCTGCTCAGCGTTGGTGCTGGCGACAACGTCGTTCGCATCCTGCCGCCCCTCATCATCACGGACAATGACGTGCGCGAGGCGATCGGCATCCTGAATGATGCCTGCGCCTCCCTTGCTGCCCATCCCTCGAAAGTTGCTGCCAAATGACAAGCCCGACGACGCCGAAGCACTTCCTTGATCTCGATCACTTTGATGCCGCCTCGCTGCGCAAGCTTATCGACAATGCAAGGCGCATGAAGGAGGCCCGCAAGGGGCGTCCCAAGGGCGAGCTCGATGACGAGGCGCCGCTCAAGGGGCGGATGCTGGCGCTGATCTTCGAGAAGCCCTCGACGCGCACGCGCATCTCGTTCGACATGGGCATGCGCCAGCTTGGCGGAGAGTGCATGTTCCTCGACGGGCGTGACATGCAGTTCGGCCATGGCGAGACGGTTGGCGACACGGCGCGCGTCATCTCGCGCTATGTGGACGGGATCGTCCTGCGTTCGAAGCGGCACCAGAGCCTGCTGGAACTCGCGCGGACAGCCAGCGTGCCAGTCATCAACGGCCTGACCGACAAGACCCATCCCTGCCAGCTCATGGCGGACATCCTCACCTTCGAAGAACATCGCGGACCGATCGCAGGCAAGGTCGTCGCGTGGTCGGGTGCCGGCAACAATGTCTGCGCCTCCTGGATCCACGCTGCTGTCCGTTTCAATTTCGAACTGCGGGTGGCCTGTCCGCCGGAGCTTGATCCGGACCCGCAGCTCATGGCCTGGGCCAAGGAGAACAAGGCGCGGGTCCACATCGTACGGGATCCGCACGAGGCCGTATCGGGTTCCAGCGCGGTCGTCACGGATACGTGGGTGCAGATGTCCGAGAGCGACCATCTGGGCGAAGGCGGAACACGTTCACGTCACAACTCGCTCGTGCGCTACCGTGTCGACAATGCGCTGATGCGTACGGCCAAGGACGCCATCTTCATGCACTGCCTGCCGGCGCATCGCGGCGAGGAAGTGACTGATGAAGTGCTGGATGGTCCTCAGTCGGTCGTGTTCGACGAGGCGGAAAACAGGCTCCACTCCCAGAAGGCTGTCCTGCTTTGGTCACTGTCGTAGCGCCGCCGGATTTCGTCCGGAGCTTCCAGATCGAAGGCATGAATGTCCGTGGACGGATTGTCCACCTGACGGATGTCGCTGACCGGGTGATTGCGGCGCATGGCTATCCTGAGCCGGTGTCGCGTCTTGTAGGGGAGGCGCTGGTGCTTGCCGCGCTGCTGGGGGCGTCGCTGAAATTCAGTGGCACGCTGACCGTGCAGACGCGCAGTGATGGGCCGGTGCGCATGATCGTTGCCGACTTCGCATCGCCGGGAGCCGTGCGGGCCTGCGCCACGTTTGATGCCGATGCCGTTGCTGCGCTGGGAAAATCCCCACGCCACGAGCAACTCGTCGGCAAGGGTTCCATTGCCATCACGATCGATCCCGATACGGACCTGGAGCGTTACCAGGGTGTCGTTCCGCTGGAAGGGAGCGGGCTGGCAGAGGCAGCGATGACCTATTTCGAGCAGTCGGAGCAGATTCCGACTGCCATCCGGATCAGCGTTGCGACGCTGGCGACACGTGGTGCACAGGGCCGCGAGTCACACTGGCGTGCGGGTGGCATTCTCATCCAGAACCTGGCAGCCTTGGGCGGCATCCAGCCCGCTGGCGGGTCGGATGAACGCGACCACGAGGATGACTGGCCACGCGCGCTCGCGCTGTTCTCGACCATCGAGACGCATGAGCTTGTCGATCCGCAGGTTGAGGCCGAGCGCCTTCTCTATCGTCTCTATCATGAGGATGGCGTGCGGGTATTCGACATGGTGCCGCTTGCCTTTGCCTGCCGCTGCGATGCCGACCGCGTGTCTGCCGTGCTGCGTCAGTATCCGCCGGCGGAGCTGCAAGGGCTTGCCGAGAAGGATGGGCTTATCAGGGCGACGTGCGAGTTCTGCTCTACGACCTATGCATTCGCGCCTGATACGCTGACCTAGGCCGCCGCGTGATCGATGAGCTTGCGGATGAACTGTTCGCAAGCGGCGACCTGCGAGATCTCGATGAACTCGTTTGGCTTGTGGGCCTGCTGGATGTTTCCGGGGCCGCAGACGACTGACGGGATGCCTGCTTCCTGGAAGAGGCCTGCCTCGGTGCCATAGGCCACGGCTTCGGCGTGGTTGCGGCCGGTCAGCTGCTTTGCGAGTGCTTCGGCCGGGCATCCGTCGGTTGCGACGAGGGCGGGGACATGGGCGCGTGGCTTCGTCACGATGTCGGCTTCGGGTGCGATCGCCTTCAGGCGCGGCAGGACCTCATGCGTTGCGTGCGCATTGAATGCGTCCAGGATTTCGTCCTGGCTCGTGCCCGGCAGATAGCGGAACTCCCACTGGAACAGGCAGTGGCGCGCGAGGATGTTGAGCGCTGTGCCGCCTTCGATCGTCGATGACTGCACGGTCGTGTAGGGCGGGTCGAAGCGGCCTGACGGGTCACCGCGGCGGCGCATGTCTTCAGCCAGTTTCGCAAGGTGCATGATCAGTTCGGCCGCGACCATCACGGCGTTCACGCCCTTGTCGGTCTGGCTGGAGTGCGCTTCGCGGCCGGTCACTGTCGTGCGGAAGGAGCGGATGCCCTTGTGGGCATTGACGACCTTCATGTCCGTCGGTTCGCCGATGATGGCGAGGCGGGGCATGGGCACGCTCTTCACGATGTCGGCGATCATCGGCCTCACGCCGAGGCAGCCGACTTCCTCGTCGTAGGAGAGGGCGATGTGCACCGGCGTCTTCAGCGGTTGGCGCGTGAGTTCCGGAAGCAGGGACAGGATGACGGCGGAGAAGGCCTTCATGTCCGATGTGCCGCGGCCGAAATACTTGCCCTCGCGCTCGACCATCGCGAACGGGTCGGTGTGCCAGTCCTGGCCATCGACTGGGACCACGTCCGTGTGGCCCGACAGGATGATGCCGCCGGGTTCCTGCGGCCCCACCGAAATCAGCAGGTTGGCCTTGGTGCCTTCGGGGTTCGGAATCCTGCGCGGCGCCAGGCCGTACGACCGCGCGTAGTCCTCGACGAAGGATATGAGTTCAAGGTTCGAGTCCCGGCTTGTCGTGTCAAAGGACACAAGCCGGGACAGCATTTCCTGTGACGTATAGGTTTGTGGCATCTAGAGACAGTTTGTTATCCGTCCATACTTGACGCCGGATTGCCCATGATCGTCAAGAACTCCGGCGAGTCATGGAGCCTTGCGGAAGGCGTCGCGCAGGGTCGAGTTGACCATCGCGACGCCTCTCTTGTGCACTTCGCGCGTGGTCATGAACTGGTGCTATGCCCCGATCAACACCGCCACGCCCTTCGATTGAATGGCGGCTTAGTGGATCCGGCGAGATTCGTGCGGGCTGTCCAGAGGGAACGCCGGAATGTCGACCTGGAAGCTTTCGCCCTCGGAGGTCTGCATCTGGTAGGCGCCGAGCATCATGCCTGAGGGTGTCTCGAGCGGTGTGCCGGAACGGTACTCGAATTTCTCGCCCGGGCGCAGGATCGGCTGCTGACCGACGACGCCGGCGCCTTTGACTTCTAGCGTGCGGCCGTTGGCGTCGATGATGCGCCAGTGGCGGGTGCGCAGCTGGATGGTTTCGGCGCTCTCATTCTCGATCTGGACGGTGTAAGCCCAGAAGTAATGATTGTGGTCCGGCGCAGACTGGTCGGCCAGATAGGCTGGCTGAACCGAGACCTTGACCTTGCGTGTTACCCGCTCGAACATCTGCCTTAATCTCCCCTGACCCATAATCCCGTGGCGCATCGGGACCAAAGTTCCCTAATGACCCTGTCAGGCTTCGTCTATCGATACGCTTGACGTCACCGAGTTCGCAATGAAGCAATTTTCGTGCGCAGCGTGGTGGAGCGCGGAAATCTCCTGCGGCGATGGTTGACGGTCGCCCGAAAACGTCACTTTGGGACGAAGTGTTACCTTGCTGACCCAGTATTTACCCTTGTCGTTCCGTTCCATTACACCGGAGGCTTCATCGACGTAGTTCTCGACCACAATCCGCTTGCGGGCGGCGACCGCCAGGAAGGTCAGCATGTGGCAGGTCGAGAGGGAGGCCACGAAGGCCTCCTCCGGGTTGACCCGGTCTGCGTTTCCCTTGAATTCGGGCGCCGAGGACCAGGGCACCACGTGGCCACTGCCGAACGTGACCTCGTGGTCCCGGTTGTAGGTGTCGTAGGTGAAGTCGCTGGACGTGCGGGTCCAGCGGGTCGTGGCGCGATATTCGGTCATGCGTTCCTCGCCATTGTCAGAGTGCCTTCAGGGCCTGCGACAGGTCCTCAATCAGGTCGCCCGGATCCTCGAGGCCGACCGACAGGCGCATCATGCCGTCGGTGATGCCGAGTTCCTCACGCGCTGCCGGTGTCAGCCGGAAATGCGTCGTCGTTGCCGGGTGGGTGATCAGGGACTTGGCGTCACCAAGATTGTTGGAGATGTCGATCAGGTTCAGGGCCTTCGCGAACTTGAAAGCGAGGTCCTTGCCGCCGTCCAGGTGGAAGCTTACCAGCGAGCCGCCGAGGGACATCTGGGCGCGGGCGAGTTCTGCCTGCGGATGGTCCGCGCGGCCCGGATAGAGCACGCGTTTGACCTTCGGCATACGGGCGAGGGCGTCGGCGACGGCGGCTGCATGTTCGCACATGGCACGCACCCGCAGGTCGAGTGTCTCCAGCGCCTTCGTCATCACCCAGGCGTTGAACGGGCTGATCGAGGGGCCCGTATTGCGCATGAATGTCTGCAGGTGGTCGTCGAGGAATTTCCTGTCGCAAAGGATCACGCCGCCGAGGCAGCGACCCTGGCCATCGATGTGCTTCGTGGCGGAGTACACGACGATGTCGGCGCCGAACTCCATCGGGCGCTGGAGTATGGGCGTGGCGAAGACGTTGTCGACGATGAGGCGTGCGCCTGCCTTGTGCGCGATGTTCGCCACGCCGCGCAGGTCGATCACCTCGAGCGTCGGGTTGGCGGGGGTCTCGAGGAACATCACCTTCGTGTTCGGCCTCACGGCTTCCTGCCAGGCGCCGAGATCGATGCCGTCCACGAGCGTGCTCGTGATGCCGTAGCGGGGGAGGACGTCCTCGATCACATAGCGGCAACCGCCGAACATGGCGCGCGCGGCCACGACGTGGTCGCCCTGGCGCAGGTGGCAGAGGAGGGACGTGGTCACCGCGGCCATGCCGGTGGCTGTCGCGCGTGCAACCGGCGCGCCCTCGATGAGCGCCATGCGGTCCTCGAACATCGCGACCGTCGGGTTGCCGAACCTGGAGTAGGTGTAGCCCGGATCCTCGCCCTTGAAGCGGGCTTCGGCGGTCTCCGGATTGTCGTAGGCAAAGCCCGACGTCAGGTAGAGTGCTTCGGATGTCTCGCCATTCTCGGAACGCTTGAGACCGCCGCGGACCAGGCGTGTCTTGAGGCCGTATTTCTGGCCGGGTTTCAGTTCTCCCATCGTGTGACCTCCCAAAAAATTCCCCGGTGCCTGAGGGACAATTCCCAAGCCGGGGCCGGATTTCACTCGACCCGGCCTTTTAGCTGTTTGTTTAACGTGGCCGCGAAGCTGACCGGCTCAAATCACCACGTGGGCGTTTTGTAGGTCTTCGGGGCAGCCGGGTCAACGCACCCCATTGGGCTGGGGACATTCAGCCGCGCCCTTTGCCCGGTTGGGCCTGCGTAGCGTAAAACATGGACATGGCAAAGACCCTGTTCAATATCGACGATGACGGTGCGGAGCATTCGCGCGGCCATTCCACCGGCATCCTTCCGGCCAGCCAGCTGCGCGCGATGATGCAGCGCGGGCGGCTCGTGGCGCTCAAGGAGATCGAGGAAGGGCAGATCCAGCCCGCGAGCCTCGACCTGCGGCTTGGCAGCGTGGCGTGGCGCATCCGCGCGAGCTTCCTGCCGGGGCCCAACTCGACCGTGAAGAGCCGCATCGACCAGCTGGCGCTGCACCAGATCGACCTGACGAAGGGCGCGGTGTTCGAGGCGGGCTGCGTCTACATCGTGCCGCTGCTCGAGAGCGTCGCGCTGCCCTCGCGCATGTCCGGCGTTGCCAATCCGAAGAGTTCCACGGGTCGCCTCGACGTGTTCACGCGGCTGATCACGGACAATGCGAAGGAGTTCGACCGCGTCGAGTCCTGCTATGAAGGGCCGCTCTATGCCGAGGTCAGCCCGCGCTCGTTCTCGATCCTCGTGCGTGAAGGCACGCGGCTGAACCAGCTGCGCCTGCGCCGTGGGTCGCCGTCATTCTCGGATGCGGACCTGCGCAAGCTGCAGGCGGAGCAGGGGATCGTCGCAGGTGACGCCGATATCAGCGACGGCATTGCGCTGACGGTCGACCTGCGTGGCGCCGGCTGGAAGGAACTCATCGGCTACCGGGCGAAGCGTCATGCGGGCCTGATCGATGTCGACAAGCCGGGCGTCCATGACGTGGCCGATTTCTGGGAGCCCATCAAGGCCCGCAATGACGGGACGATGGTGCTTGATCCGAACGAGTTCTACATCCTTGCCTCGCGCGAAGCCGTTTCCATCCCGCCCGAGTATGCGGCCGAGATGGTGCCCTACAATCCGCTCGTCGGGGAATTCCGGGTCCACTATGCCGGGTTCTTCGATCCGGGCTTTGGCTATTCGGGAGCGGGTGGCAGCGGGTCGCGCGCGGTTCTCGAGGTGCGCAGCCATGAGGTTCCCTTCATCCTCAGCCATGGGCAGATCATCGGCCGCCTCGTGTTTGAACGGCTGACCGAGCCGCCCGAGCGCGTCTACGGGCAGGGCATCGGTTCCAACTACCAGGCGCAGGGCCTGAAGCTCTCGAAGCACTTCAAGGTCTAGCGCGGATGCAGATGTCCGTGCTGTGGCCGTTCATCCTCGCCACTGGTGCCTATGCGGCCTATCAGGTGGCGCTCAAGTTCGCACGGCCGGATGTCAACATCCTGCTGCTGTTGGCCTTTGCCTATCTGGTGGCGTGCGTCAGCGCGCTGGCGTTGTGGTTGGCCAATCCGGGGCTGGGCGGTACCACGCTTGTGCCGCGTGACATGTTCATTGCGGCCCTGATCGGGATTTCCATCGTGGGCATCGAGTTTGGCTTTGCCTCGGCGTTTCGCGCGGGTGAGCCGATCAACACGACGGGGGCGATCGTCAATGTCGCGACGGCGCTGCTGCTGGTGCCGATCGGCTATCTCGTCTTTGCCGAGCAGATGAGCCTCGTCAAGCTTGCGGGGCTTGGCCTTTGCTGCGCGGGACTGATCCTGCTGGCGTGGCGCTGAGCGCTTTCAGGCCTTGCAACTGCCGCCGCCCAGCACGCAGAACTTCGCGCAGTGCGGGTGGTTGAGCTTCACAGGATCCAGCGCGCCCTTCAAGCTGTCCCCGAGATCGAATTGCGGCTCGTAGGGCAGGAGCGTGCAGGCCACGACTGACAGGCCGGGGGCGCCCTTGCGCCTGACGACCATGCGGCTCGAGGCGCACATCATGTCATCGGGGCTCTTGTTAAGGATGCGCCAGCAGTCGACCGTGATCTCGGGCACCTCGGCGCGCTCGTCCATCTCGGGGAAGAGCACGAGGGTTGCGGGGTCGGATGTGTCGAGTGTCAGGCCTTCTTGCGCGAACAGGCTTGCGAAGCCGGCGCGCATGTCGGCATCGGCGTCACCCCAGCGCAGGCGGCCTGCGATGGTGATGGTGATGCCTGAGGCTACAAGCCATTTCAGGCCGTCCAGGGTTTCGCGGAAGGCGCCGGGCCCGCGCTCCTCGTCATGCAGGTCCTCGCGCCAGTGGTCGAGGCTGACGCGCAGGGTGAGGCGGTTGCCGAAGCGCTGCTGCAGGTTCCTGAGGGCGGCCTGCACGCGCGGGCGCATCATGGGCTTCATGGCGTTGGTCAGGACCAGGGTTTCCAGTCCGCGCGACAGCGTATCTTCCAGCATGGAGGGCAAGTCCGGGTTCATGAACGGCTCGCCGCCCGTGAAGCCGACCGTGAAGGGCGCGCCGGCGACTATCTGTGCCTCGTCCAGGGCTTGGGCGGCATCGGCGCGGGTCAGGTAGGCGAGGCGGTCATTGCGCGGCGAGGACTCGATGTAGCAGTTTGCGCACTCGATGTTGCAGAGCGTGCCGGTGTTGAGCCACAGCGTCTTCAGTCCGGTAAAGCGAACCGAGGCCCGGGTCTCGCCCTTGGCCGTGATGTCGGGGTGGGCGAATTTCCTCTGGCCGGGCGGGGTTGAAGCTGGCTTGTCGAGCACGGTACCTGTTTCCACTGATTTCGGACGAGACTACAACGAACACGGCCTCGCGCCAATTTGCAGGCCAGTCACTGACGTCTTCACAGCGTGCGGCTTCAGGTGCTATCACTCATGCCATCGGGCGGGTGTAGCTCAATGGTAGAGCAGAAGCTTCCCAAGCTTACGACGAGGGTTCGATTCCCTTCACCCGCTCCAAGCCACGCTCCCCCCGAATTGCCATCGACCGACCGTTTTGAAATTTCGTAGTCGAGGTTGCGGTGGCGCCGTGGAGATTTCGAGCCGCCGCCAAAGATTTGTCATGCTCAGGATGGCTGTCTCGGTGAGTTGATTTCGCGCGAAGCCTACCTCGAGGGCAACTTTGGCAAACGTGCTCGTGCAGCGGTTGATGTGCGCCAAGTGCTGACGCTTGCTTGTTGCAATAGGTGTTTGAACTTGGGCAAACTCCGCGCAGGCCTCCGGTCAGGTGGCTGAGTGCTCGAAACGTGGGAAGCAAGCCGTGTGGATAATTACAGCGTTGCTGCGGCTTGTTGCACTGGTGCCATTGGTACTGATTGTGATGCTTCCGTTTTACCTGTTTGATTCGTCGCCTCTGATTGCACCGCACGACGTTCAGGTATTTGAAGATGCCGAGACGGCGAAGCGTGTGCTGAAGCGGTTTGATCCTCGTGAAATGCGATCCGATCGATTGACTGTTGTGTCAGCTTCCGATGATGAGATTTCCCGATCGGTCAGTGTGGTGTTGGCGCGCCTCGTTCCGGCGAGGATGCGCGTAGAAAGTCGCAGGGAAGGCATCTGGATTGGCGGAACGGCAGACGTTCCCAAGCGCTTTGGTTTTTTTGGCGAGCATATCAATGTCGAAGTTGTCATTGCGCCGTCCGCATCGGGGTTGGAGTTTGCAAAGCTCTCTATCGGCTCAGCGCGTGTTCCGGCCTGGTTAATCCGCCCAGCGGCGAGCGTGGTGATAGACTTTGTCGTGGGCGCCGGGAAAGGGGATCTGGCATTTGAAAGTGTGCGGTCCGTCGACCAGACAGGCTCAATGATCACCGTCGCGTTCCAGCCTCAGGCTGGATTGTTTGATCAGTTCAAAGATGCTGCGGGCAGGATGGTCCATCGCGGAAATGTCATTGCAATCCAGGCATATTACCGCCGAATTGCGGAAGTGAGCCGGGATGCAGCAAAGCAGGGACAACTTTCTTTCGCCACGTATATTGAGGCGCTCTTTGCACTTGCGGCGGAAAGATCGGCAAGTGGAGACGCCATTGAAGAGAACCGCGCAGCCATACTGGCACTTGCTCGCTATTTCGGCGACAGTCGTTTCGAACTGCTTCTCAGGGGGGCAGCACTCGACGATGTCGCCGATGGCGCATTTTCGAGATCGTCGGTTCGATTGCAGGGGCGACATGACTGGGTGCAGCACTTTGTGACTACCGCGGCCCTGCAGGTGGCGGCCGGCAGCGACATCTCGAATTTTGTTGGTGAAGCTAAAGAGATCGCCGACGCAGATGGGCCCAGCGGGTTCAGTTTTACCGACATTGCCGCGGATCGTGCCGGTGTTCGCTTCGCAGAAGCGGCTACAGGCTCAGTTCGGTCCGCAACGCGCATCCAGGATCAACTTCGCGCCGGGGTCGCCGAGGCAGATTTCTTTCCGCGCGTCAGCGATCTGCCAGAGGGCCTCTCAGATGATCAGTTCAAGTTGCAATTTGTCGACATTGGCAGTCCTGCCTACAGCGTCATGATCAGCAAAATCGATACGCGCATCGGCAGAGTGAAAACACTCGCGCGCTGATCCTGTTCGAGTTTCTGTTTTGCCAATTTCTACTTCGAAGGATGCGCGGCAACACAACATGTTGTGTTTTGCCTTTGTTGCAGTTTCGCAACATTTGAGAAATGCAATACTACCTTAATCGTTTGAGCACGGTCGAGTTCATTATTCGTGCGACGGAGTCGTCGGTCCGCGCCTCCTACGAAATCCCGACATTCCAATTGTTTAGTAGAGGATCTCGATCTGAAACTTGCGATTGCAGATTCGTTAACTTGAAGGAAAATGATGCGTCCTGGCTGCAACGGTCCAAGGGATTTAGTCCGCAGTTAACCATTAATTAAGATCCTTTCGTTGACCGACAGTTTTGGCATCGCCATTCTGGGAATTCAGACAGTCAGAATCTCCTTGCGGGCGATAACCTGAGATTTCTGACAGGAATGGTGCCTCTGAATGCAAGTCTCACAAATGAGCGAAGGCATTCAACGGGCGCTCTGGACAAAAAAAGGGTGGGGCCTAGATGTCTGCCAAGTTTAGAACAACCGTCATGCTGTTGCTGATGGCGATGGCAACGGCATGTACGCACAAGGCCGAGCAGGTTGCTCAGCCGAGCAAGACAGAAGTGTTGAATGCCGCTGCGGATTACATCATCTCGCCGGGCGATCTACTCAATGTCTTCGTGTGGAAAAATCCGGAACTTACAGTCAACGTGCCGGTACGGCCCGATGGTCGGATCTCGATTCCGCTGGTTCAGGATGTTCAGGCTGCAGGCAAGTCTTCGAAAGACCTTGCAGCTGACATCAAGTCGGCCCTGCTTCGATATGTGAAGGACCCTGTCGTGACTGTCATCGTTCAATCCACCCAGGGTGGAGGGGGCGACAGGATCATGGTGATCGGTGCCGTAACGCAGCCGCGCGCCATTCCGTATCGGGCGGGTGTCACCTTGCTCGACGTCATGGTCGAAGTCGGCGGGCTGAAAGAGTTTGCTGCCGGCAATCGCGCCAAGCTCATTCGCAAGACACCCGACGGTGTCGAAGAAACGCCCCTCCTGCTTTCAAACCTTCTGGAGGATGGAGACCAGTCGGCCAACGTGACGCTCCAGCCTGGTGACGTCATTCGTATTCCAGAGCGGTGGTTTTAGTGTCATGACCCAGAACGCTATTGCACCCCGCCTCGAGTATAATCCCCCCGCTTCTGCGGGCGTGCGCGAGTTGATCAGCAAATTCAGCGACGAGTTCGGGCGCGCTTGGTATCATCGCGGTTTCGGTCTTTTTGTTGCGTGGGTTGTTGCCCTGACGAGCGCCACAATTGCGCTTTCGCTGCCTGACCGTTACAGCGCCCGTGCCCAGATCTATGTGAACACGGATTCACTGTTGAGGCCGCTTCTGAAAGGACTGGCCGTCGATCAAAATCTCGATGAGCAGGTTAAAGTCCTGCAAAAGACGCTTCTGACGGATGTGAACCTGTCCAAAGTCCTGGTGGAGCTTGATGACGAGATCAAGCAGGTTGATCGTGCGCAGTTTGCCAGAACGATCGAGGACCTCCGGTCGCAGATCAAAGTGGATGGCATCGGTAACCAGCTTTTCTCCATTAGCTACGATGGCATCGAGCCCGAGCGCGCACGCCGTGTCGTACAATCTTTGCTGACGATTTTCATTGAGTCGAACCTCGGACAAAGCCGTACCGATATGCAAACGGCGAGGGATTTTGTCGATCAGCAGATCGCCCGCTACGAACAACAGTTGCGTGAGGCGGATCAGAAGCTTGCCCAGTTCAGGCTGAAGCATTCCGGCATAGCTGGAGAACAGGCCTATTCGGATCGAATTATTGCCGCCCGGCGCGAGCTTGATGACGCAACAATCGACCTGGAGAGTGCGAAGCAAGTTCGCAAGGTGCTTGAGGCGCGATTGTCCTCCACACAGGCTGTCATGGGGGACGACACCCCTCCTCCCCAGATCATTGTGGGCGACCAGATGGTGGTTACCGCAATTGATCGCATCAATACGCTGCGCGCGCAGCTCCAGGGCCTCAGGCTCCAGTACACAGACAATCATCCGGATGTGATTGCCTCGCGTGACGCGCTTGAAGCCCTGATCCGTCAGTATGCGGGAGATGGTGAGAGGCAGTACGCCGCCAAGCCGCGTGCGAGCCAGTCGAGTGATGTGGTTTCAGCCGCGATCTCGGCGTCGAAACCGGGCGCTGCACTTGCCAATCCGGGGGGGAATGGCCTCGAGCCATCGATCGTCGGTGAGGCGGCTGTAAAACACGGGTCTGGGGGCGCTTTGGCCAGGACCGAACCGTCCGGCATTACCAATCTGGCACAGCGATCAGGGCCGCAGGCTGCAGGCGTGAACCAATTGAGCCAGGCCATGTCGCCAAATCCCGAGTATGGTGAAATTCAAGTCCAGCTTCTGAAAACGAAGTTTGCCATTCTTGAAGCTGAACAGAAATCCGCGCGTGCAAAGGCGATCCTTGAGACCCTGCAGAGTGGTGCGAATCTTGCTCCTGATGTGGAAGCGGAATTCGCAGACCTGACGCGTGGCTATGAAGTGATGAAGAAAAATTACCAGCAGTTGCTCTCCGTACGCGAGTCGGCCCGCATGTCCCAGGATGTAGATTCTTCGGTGGATGTGGTGCAGTTCCGGGTTGTTGAACCGCCAAGCCTTCCGGCCAAGCCGTCAGGTCCCAACCGCTCAATTTTCCTTGTGATGGGAACATTCCTGGCATTTGCCGCAGGTGGTTTCGGTGCTTTTGCGCGTGGCATCTTCCACGACGCCGTGATCAGCGCGCAAGACCTTCATGGTTCATTCGGCTTGCCGGTCATTGCCACCCTGGGGTCGTCAGGCGGCGTGTTTGGTCATGTACGTTATTCCGTCCAGTGGGTTTCCCTCATCATTTCGCTCATGGGCATCGCGGTGACGATGTTCATGATCGGATACTTCTCACCCTACCTCGAGCCGTTCCGTCAGACGATTTACCAGATCATCAACGAATCACTGCATTTGTGGAGTTAGGCGTCATGAACGCTCATGTAAGGCTGAACTTCCCCCGCCTTGCCTTTTCAGCGCAGCCTGCAGAGCTCTGGACAGGTTCGGTGCGCCTTGTCGGCAAGGAGCCGCCTGACGAGTTTCGGGTGGTGAAATGGCATCTTTTCGCGCGCGCGCGGGCGAACCCGCCCGCCGCACCACGTAATCCGCAGGTCATCCTCGTCACCAGTGCTGGTGCCGATGAAGGGAAAACTTACGTTGCGCGGAACCTTGTTGTGAGCCTGGCGCTTGATGCCGACAGCGAAGTGACCCTGATTGATGCAAACTTTGGCAACCCCGGCCTGCCAAGTGCGAACCTGAGGGGTACCTATCACCCCGGGCTTCTCGACATTCTTTCGGGTGAAAAATCCGACACTGAAAAATGTTATCTTGAAAGCAATCGGCCCAATGTTCACCTGCTCCCAGGTGGAAAGCCGCGTACCAATACATCAGAACTCCTGACCAGCGACAGAATGCAAAGGCTGCTGGGCCAGATGACTTCAGGCGGGCCCAACAGATTTGTTGTTATCGACGGTGGATCGCTGCTTGGAACAACGGAAGCGGCCCTCATCGCCCAGTACTGCGGACACGTCCTGTTCGTTGCGGCTGAAAAGAAAACACGAAAAATGGAGATTGACCGGTCATTGGCCCTGCTTGAGCAACTGGCTTGGCCGGTCGACAATGACAGCCTGAGTTTTGTGCTCAACCGCTTGCCAAAATAGCGCTGGGCGAGGGATGCGGTTTATCGGTCACCATATGACTGACCTTGGTGGGAACGGGCCCTACATAGGGGCTTGCAGGTCTGCATGGCCACGAATTGCCATGGCAATGCTGCTGCTTGCCCACCCCGCTGCCGCCGATATCGAGATCACACCCAATGCCACAGTTCAGGCGCTGGCAACCGACAACCTTCGCAAAGCTGCAACGGATCCTGAAGGAGACGCGATTCTCCAGAGCGTGGCGGGCATTCAGATCACTGGTGAAACGCAGCGGCTCAGGTTTCTGGGCACCGGAAGCCTGCTTTATACTGCCTTCGCTGAAAACAGTTCGCTTAACCGGCTCAGCGGGAACATGCTCTCGAATGCTCAGATCACGGTGATCCCGGATTTTTTGTACGTAGATGGAAACGCGCAGATCAGCGATGAGTTTCTCGACATTGCGGACCAGTCAGCCACCGGTTTGCCCAATGGAGGGGCACAGAACAGGATTTTCAACTACTCCCTCGGTTCCTACATCAAGACGGAAATTCTCGATGTAGCGGATGCGATGCTTCGGGGGCAGTATTCGGCCGTTCAAACGGATCCTCTGGACGGCACTTCATCACTTGTATCCCTCGGCGATTCTCTGGCCTTTCAGGCGAGCTTTCTGATCACCAACGGAGAGCGCAGTCGCATGGCTGTGTGGCGACTGTCTGGAAACATGTCGAAAGAGGAAAGAGAGAATGATGAGACGTTCGAGAGTGCGAACACACAGGCCAGCCTGAAATTGCGCGTGACACCGCGTGTGCATGTTGTCGGCAGAGTCGGATACGAACAGATATCAGGATCAACAATTGACGACATAAACGGAGAGATCTGGGGCGCGGGGCTTGTCTACGAAATTGGAGATGACTCCAGATTGACGGTGGAATGGGGGCACCAGTTTGGCCGTGAATCCTGGAGTGGCGAGCTTGACGTCAAGATGTCTGAAAGCCTTGCTCTGCGCGGAGCTTACTCGGAACGGCTCGAAAGCCAGCAGGCGCGTCTTGGACGAACTCTCGGGGATCTTTTCGACCAGTCAAGCAGTCTTCCAAATGCGCCGTTGCCCGATCCGATAACGCCAGGGCAAAATCTGGTTGATGATGTTTTCTATGTGAAGGATGCCACGTTTGACATCATCTATTCAAAACTTGACCGGAGCCTTACGGTTGGAGGCCGCCTGAGCCAGCGGAATTTCACCTCGACGAATGGCAATGACGAGACGGCGGGCGTTGCAGCCAAGTACTCTGAAGTGCTGCTCAGGGATGTTTTTCTTGATCTGCTGGGAAGTTATGACGGAACGATTGATACGTTGCCTGGTCAAACACCTACTGACCGGTTTACCGGCTCGAGCGTGCTCAGCTATCGTCTCGGCGAACGTTCGACGGCTCAGTTCCAGTACACGTGGAGCCGTACCACCAATGTCGATGAAGTAACCGAAAACGTGGTTGGCGCCGGGTTCTCTCACACATTTTAGCTGGCCGTCCCAGAGGCCAATGGAAGTCGCGGCGCATGCAAAGGCATAGTCAGCATCAGGAGCAAGCCACAGCAGCAACAAGCCGAGCCGGTGATGTTTTTTCGTCCTCGAAGTTGCCAGATGGGAGAGGCGTGACAGCAAACGCCTTGTCCTTTGATGTGGAAGACTACTTCCAGGTTCAGGCGTTGTCCGACGCCTATCCCAGAGAACGGTGGGAGGCCTGTGAACCGCGAGTAGAGCGCAACACTTCGGTTCTGCTGGATCTTCTGGCAGCCGAGAATTCTCGCGCAACTTTCTTCACGCTGGGATGGGTTGCACAACGCCATCCCTCCATCATCAGGCGCATCGTTGCCGAGGGGCATGAACTGGCCAGCCATGGTTACGCGCATTTCAGGGTGGATGGCCAAACACCCGACCAGTTTCGTAGTGACATCAGAAAGACGAAGCAAATCCTGGAGGATTGCGCGGGCCAAGCGGTGCGAGGCTATCGAGCCGCAACATTTTCTGTCGGTCCCTCAACAGGGTGGGCCTTTCCAATTCTGGAAGAAGAAGGTTACGCCTATTCTTCGAGTGTCTATCCCGTGAGTACCGACTATCACTCTTTTCCCGATGCTCCGCGCTTTGCCTATCGACCTGCGGGAACGTCCGACTTCTGGGAAATCCCGATTACCACTCTCAGAATCGGAAGCCGGAATTTTCCATTTGGTGGCGGCGGCTATTTCCGCCTGATGCCATATGCCCTTTTTCGTTCGGGGTTGCGTTTAGTGCGATCGCGGCATGACAATCCGCTGATGTTTTACCTTCACCCCTGGGAGGTTGATCCCGGACAACCGCGTCCTGAGGGCGTTGGTCTGAAGTCGAAGTTCAGGCACTACCTCAATCTGTCCCGGACAGAGAGCAGGCTTCGCCGGCTGCTGCGTGATTTCAGATGGGATCGCGTTGATGTGGCATTCGCGGAGTTGCTCCCGGCAGCTTGCGCATCGCCACGAGCCAGTTGAGATGATCGAACGCCTACAGGAAGGTGGCGAGGCTGCGTGGGATGAGTTCGTGCGCCAGCACGCCGGCGGCACATTTTTTCACCTTTCAGGCTGGTCCACGGTGTTGAGGACTGCGCTCGGTCACCGTACGCATTATCTTCAAGTCGTGCGGCAGGGAACGCTTGCCGGCGTGCTGCCACTGACCGAAATCAAGAGCCGGCTGTTTGGCCATATGTTGATTTCAAATGCGTTTTGTGTCGCAGGCGGGCCGCTGTCCGTTGACGAAGAAGCGAACAACGAACTGCTCGCTGCTGCAGGTTCGCTTGCTGTCGAACTGAATGTCGACTACGTCGAACTGAAGGACACATCCGTGGCCTTGCCTGGCTGGGTTGCCCGGAGCGACCTTTATGCTGGCTTTGAAAGGGGAATTTCGGTGGATGAGGCTCAATGCCTTACCCAGATTCCCCGCAAGCAACGGGCCGTGGTACGCAAGGCCCTCGACGCCGGTCTTACTGATACCATTGAGACTGATACGCGCACGGTCATTGACCTCTACTCGCGGACGGTGCGGGATCATGGGACACCTGTCTTTCCCCGATCACTCTTTACCAGCCTCAAGTCGGTCTTCGGTTCAGACTGTGATGTGCTCACGATTTGCAAGAATGGCGAACCCGTCAGCTCAGTGATGAGCTTCTATTTCAGGGACAAAGTGCTGCCGTACTATACAGGCAGCCTGAACAGTGCGCGGGAACTGGGTGCG
>JBILMZ010000220.1:0-5546 GCA_044375275.1 Micropepsaceae bacterium
GAGGCCTGGCGCGACACGGTGCTGGAACAGGAAGAACTCGAACAGCACAAGCTTGACCGCCGCATCGTCATGGAAGAGCACTGGGTCCGTTATGGCGTGACGGCAAGGCGCAAGCGCAACCAGGGCCGCATGGCGCGCCTCGCCGGCCTGCGCCAGCAACGACGCGACTTCCGCCGGGCGCAAGGCAATGTACAGATGACCGCCGCGGAAGCAGAAGGCTCCGGCAGCATCGTCGTCGAGGCCAAGGGCATCTCGAAAGCCTATGACGAGCGGACCATTGTCGACAACGTGTCCGTGCGCATCGCCCGCGGGGACAGGATCGGGATCGTCGGCGCCAATGGCTCCGGCAAGACCACGTTGATTTCGCTCCTGACCGGACAGTCAGAGCCGGACTCAGGCACGATCAAGCGCGGCACGAACGTCCAGATGCACGTGCTCGACCAGCGCCGCGACACGCTCGACGGCGACATGTCGATCAAGGATTACCTGACCGGTGGCCGCGGAGAGACGCTGGCTGTGGGTGACCAGGTCCGTCACTACGCGTCCTACATGAAGGACTTCCTGTTCACGCCGGAGCAGGCCCGCACGCCGTTGCGCGCCCTGTCCGGCGGCGAGCGCGGCCGTTTGGTGCTGGCCAAGGCCCTGGCGACGCCGTCGAACCTGCTGGTACTCGACGAACCGACAAACGACCTCGACCTCGAGACGCTGGACCTGCTGCAGGAACTTCTCACCGACTACAACGGAACCGTGATCGTGGTCAGCCATGACCGCGACTTCCTCGACCGGGTTACGACGGCCGTCCTGTGGGCGGAAGGCGATGGACGCTTCACGGAATATGCCGGCGGCTATTCGGATGCCGTCGCCCAACGTGGTGCCGAAGTAAAGGCACGCGCGAAGGCCGCTGCCCCCGCATCCCGCGAGAAATCAAGGGACACGTCAGACGCCCGACCGGTCGAGCAGAAGAAGCTGAGCTTCAAGGACAAGCACGCCCTTGAGACGCTCCCGGGCAAGATCGAAGCCCTGCGTACCGACATCGAGAAGATGAAGGCCGCAATGACCGACCCGAATCTCTACTCCCGCGACCCAAAACAGTTCACCAGCCTGTCCGATCGACTGGGCAAGGCGGAAATCGAACTCGCGGAAATGGAAGATCGCTGGCTCGAGCTCGAAATCCTGAGGGAAAGCCTCGGCGGATAGCCATTTTTTTGCAGCGCGCTTGATGCAGATCAAGGAACTCTTGCGCGGCCTGGGCGAAAACACAACCACAGCAGCTGTCCGCTGCAGCCGGATCCGGGTCACCGGAAAGGCAAGGCGGCAACAAGAAAAGCGCAACAGCGCGCTGACGACTAGCGGACACTCGGCTCTCCCCTTGTGCCCGTGAGCTGCCCTCTGGCACCTGGCTTGGACCCCGGGAGTCGGAGGGCAGATTTATTTCGTCCGTGTACGCCATTTAAGCCATCAGCCAAAAAACAATCAGCCGGAAACCCAAGGGTTCCCGGCCGCTGTTTCTTTGTGACGCGACGCCTTCAGACTAGCGAGAAGGTGGTGCCGGCGGTGCCGGGGGCATGGGTGACATAGGCGGGAGCGGCGGCAATGGTGCCATGCCCTCAATGGGGGGCAGCGGCGGCATGGGAGGCGTCGCCTCTTCCTTGCTGAGCACGCCATCCTTGTTCTTGTCCATCTCGGCAAAGCGCTTCTCGGCACCCGCAATGAACTCGCGCTTCGTGATCATCCCATCCTTGTTCGCATCAGCGCCGTCATGCATGGAGCGACGGACGACAACGACATGCTTCTTGGCTCCAGTGCCGTCATCAATGACCTGCACATTCACGTCCTCGCCGTCCGGATGACCTACCTTGTCGTCCGTGATGACGACCACGCGCCTTTCGCCGACGCCCGGCATGGGCGCCCCCGCAGCCTCGCCAGTCTTGGTCTCGCAGACGACAGGCCCCTTGCCGTCCGTCGTGCATGTCACGACCTGCTTGTCTTCGACGACCCGCGTGACGGTTCGCGACTCGCCCGCAACGGCGTATCCGGTCATGGCGACCGTCCCCAGCAAAATCGCCAGTGCTGTCCTGTTCATGGTAACTCCTTGTAGAAACTGTGCCGTTCGATGGCGTGCCTCTATCCGACTTCAATGTTTCGGCGATGTGTCAGTCAAGACGACGCTTGTTGCGGAATGCGGCAGAACGCAGGCCTGACAAACTTTGACACAAATTAACGCTGGTCCCGGTTGGAAAGCCATGACACCTCGGTGATAGAGTCCACCGCACCGATGAACGACACCACCCCCCAGATCCTGATCGTGGACGACCATCGCGACATTCGCGATGCGTTCAGCCGCTACCTGCTCGAGAACGGCTTGCGGGTGACGCTGGCTGAATCCGCAGCATCGGCGCGGCGCGTGCTCGCCCAGAAGGAAGTCGACCTCATCATCCTCGACATCATGATGCCGGGCGAGGACGGCCTCAGCCTCTGCCGCGCCGTACGCGAGCACTACCGCACGCCCATCATCCTGCTCAGCGCCCGCAGCGAGGAACTCGACCGCATCATCGGGCTCGAAGTCGGCGCCGACGATTACGTCACGAAGCCGTTCAGCCCGCGCGAATTGCTCGCCCGCATCCACGCCGTCCTGAGGCGCACGAACGAACTGCCCCCAGGCCAGCGCCCGCGCACCGGCGACCGCGTCCGCTTCGGTGAGTGGATCCTCCATGGCCCCGAGCGCCAGGTTGTCGACCGCAACGGTGTCGTCGTGTCCCTGAGCACGACCGAGTTCGCCCTTCTCGCAACCTTCCTCGAACACCCCAACATCGTCCTCACGCGCGACCAGCTTCTCGAGAAGGTCAAGGGACGCGGCGCCGACGAGGTCTTCGACCGCAGTATCGACACGCAGATCAGCCGCCTGCGCCGCAAGCTCGAGGAAGACCCGCGCAACCCGCGCCTGATCAAGACCTCCTGGGGCGCAGGCTATCTCTTCGCCAGCACGGTGGAGGCGCTATGAACCTGTTGTCGCCGCGGACCGTGCGTGGCTGGTTCGTCCTCATCGTGATGGGCGCCCTCCTGCTGTCACAGCTTGTTTCGCTCGCGCTGATGGTCAGCCAGCAGACGATCCTGCGCTCTTCGCTGCACGAAGTCGAAGCACTCGGCCGCACTGAAAGCATCGTCAACCTCGCGCGGAACGCCGACGAGAAGATGCTCCGCAACATCGAGATCACGGCGTCGAGCCCCTCCTTCATCGTGAGCTTCGACAAGGAACCGTCCATCCGCCCGCAGGACAGCAACACGTCACTCGCAGCCTCGCTCGCGCGCTCGACCGGATCACCCCAGGACGCCGTGCGCGTCGCGTGGGATTCCAGCAAAGCCATGATCGTCACGACGATGGTACGTCAGGAAGCCGGCGGCCGGACCATCATCATCGCCCGCACCCAGGACCGCAATCCGCAGGCCCCCGCAGCACCGCCCGCGCCACCGGCCCCACCCGCGCCACCCATCCCCCCCGACGCGCCGGCAGGCGTCGAACTCCTGCTGGAAAAAGAGCCGCAATTTGTCCGGGACATAGAAATGCGCGCGCCAGTCAACGGAACCGAAACCGAGACCGTGTCAGCCATTCCCGAACGCCTGGGCATCGCCATCCGCATGAAGCCCGACATGTGGCTGAACGTGGCTGCAGTCCCCGCGCCGCCGCCCTCGATCATCATGCCGCTCATCCTCGCCGGCCTGTTCGCCGCCGTCCTGGTAGGCCTCGCCGCGGTCTGGGCCGCAGGGCGCGTCGCCCGTCCCATCGCCGGTCTCACCAACGCCGCCGACCGTCTTGGAAAAGGGGACACCGTCGTCCTCGCCCCCGAAGAAGGCCCCGCCGACGTCCGGGGTGCCGCGCGCGCCTTCAACACCATGGCCACGCGCCTCCGACGCCTGATCGATGACCAGCGCGCGCTCCTTTCCGCCGTCGGTCATGACCTGCGCACGCCGATCGCATCGCTCCGCATCCGGACCGAGCTCGTGAAGGATCCGGAACTCCAGTCGAAGATGCTGGGATCCCTCGAGGAAATGCAGCGCCTGACGGACGCGGCACTCGCCGCTGCCCGCGGCGGCGAATCCGGCGAGCCCGCGCGCGCCGTGGATCTCCAGTCGCTGGTCGAAGCCGTGTGCGATGACCTGTCGGATACCGGCCACGATGTGGTCGCAGGAACCCTGTTGCCGGTCCGCTCCCAGGGACGCGCCAGCGAACTGCGACGCGCGCTGCGCAATCTGATAGAAAACGCCGTACGCTACGCAGGCGCGGCCCGCGTCTCCATGCATCAGGCAGGCGAAAGCATCGACCTGTGCGTCGAAGACAGCGGTCCCGGCATCCCCGAGACGCAGCTGGATCAGGTCACGAAACCCTTTGTGCGGCTGGAAGAGTCGCGCAGCACCGAGACAGGCGGCCACGGCCTCGGGCTGACCATCGCGCGCGCCATCGCTGAGCGTCACGGCGGAGAACTGATCCTGCAGAACAGGAAGGAAGGCGGATTGCGCGCAACGCTCCGCCTTCCGGTATCGGGCGAGACCGGCGCCTAGGCACTCGCGCTCGGGCGGGCCTTCATGCGTCCATACATGGCCAGCAGCGTCGTGGCGTCCGGATTGATCGGCTGTCCGATCTGGTTACCGAAATCAAGGAACGCAAACAGGTGGATGTCCGCATAGGTAAGCCGGTCACCGCAGATGAACTGCTTGCCGGTGACCATCTTGTCGAGCCAGAGCATGCGGTCCTGCGAGACGCGCTTCAGGCCATCCGCCGCTTCCGGCACTGTCGGGATGCGATCCTTGAAAATCGGCAGGCCCTGGCTGTAGCGAAAGCCATTGGCCATCGGCTCGACGATGTTGAGGTCGATGCGCCGCGTCCACATGCGCGTTTCCGCTTTCTGCTTCGGGTTGGAGCCGATCAGCGCGGGCGTCGGGTGCGTGTCCTCGAGATACTCGCAGATCGCCGTGATCTCGCTGATGATCGTGCCATCGTCGAGCTCAAGGCAGGGCAACTGTCCCGCCACGTTCTTCTGCAGATAGGCACCTTGCCGGTTTTCCGCTTTCATGAGATCGACTTCAACCTGGGCAACATTCAGGCCCTTCTCGGCCATGAACATGCGCACGGCGCGCGGATTGGGACCAATGGAGTTGTAGAACTTCATTTCGGTGCTCTCTGCCTTTGAATTGAACAGGCCGGCATGTGGCCCCTGCCCCCACCCTTGAGTCAACAGCAACCTTTTCGAAACCGTTGGACGCCATGTTGCCGTCCACGGCAAAGTTCCGGCATGCGCACGAAAACAATCATCACGGCAGCCCTGTCCATTTTCCTGCTGACGGCCCAGGACGGCCTGCCGCTGCGTCCGCACGGCCGCTTCACGGCCGGGGCCACCGGCGCCATGTCCAGCCCCATCACGGGGGACGTGTCGGCGGAACTTCTGCGCGATGGCAGCATGCGCCTCTATCTGGGCCAGGACTCCAGCCAGATGATGAAAACCGACAAGCTGCTCACGGTGACGATCATGGTTCCGCAGGGCAAGGGCAAG
>JBILMZ010000221.1:0-5536 GCA_044375275.1 Micropepsaceae bacterium
ATGACGGCGCGCCCCATGGCGAGTGCCTCGAGCGCGCAGCGTCCCGACGTGACGACAAGGTCGAACTGCCGCAGCGTGTCGGGCATGTTCAGGATTTCATGGCCGGCACCTGGCCCGGCGAAGTGAACCGACCAACCTGTTTTGGCGGCCGCTTGGGCGATCACGTCACGCGTGCGTTCAAGGCCATCGCGTTTGAGGATGCAGAGAGCACGCCGATCTGCAGAGAGGCCGTGGGGTGAAAAGCGCGAAAGGTCGACGGCGTTTGCAACAACAGAAACATGGTCGCGGGTGCCGAGAGCTTCCGCAACCCGGTCGGCGCGGAACTCGTCCACGGCGACGTGATGCGCGATCGCGCAGTGGCCGAGGGGGGTGTCGATGGGATCGCGTATGTCGTGAATCCACTGGACAACGCCAGCATCGGGAAACCGGATCATGCAAGGCAGGAAGGCGATCGTGTGTTGCCCGTGCACAACATCGGGGCGTTGTTGCAGGTCTTCAATGCGGTCAACGGCGCGGATGCCATGCCGTGCAAGGTTCTCCCGCCAGGCTTTTGTCAGAACGTTCGCGTAAACCTCGATGGCGTGGTTTCGGCGCTTCAGGCCGACGGCAAAGTCGCGCACCGCCATTTCGGAGCCGGTCCGGCTTGCCAGAAAGGAGTTTGTCAGCAAAATTCGCATGTCCGCTTCATTATGACTTCCAGACACTGGGGGCAAGCTCAAGCGCGGCGGTTCGGCAGGCATGATCACGGTTCAAATTCCCGACAAAGGCGCAAAGAAGCGCAAGGCCAGGGTGCTTGGCGTGTTTTCGTTCCGCTACGACGCACATCTCGTTCCAGGTCTATTGCAGAACATCGAGCCGATGGTCGATGGCTGGGTCGCCTTCGATGATCGTGGATCGCGGGAGACTTTCAGTAACGAACCTGCGCGCAGGTACGAGCTGCTCAAGAGAGCACGTGCCGAGGGTGCCGATTGGGCGCTTGCCATCGATCCCGACGAACGGCTTGAAAGGCGCCTGGCGCACGCGATGCCGGAGCTTACCGCCGCTGAGGGGCTTGTCGCCTATTCACTGCCTTTGCGCGAGATGTTCGCGCCTGATGCGTATCGGGTGGACGGGATTTGGGGGCACAAGCGGCAATGCCGGCTCATTCGCCTCACCGACACGATTTCGCCGGATGTGTCGGCGCTGCATTCGTCGTGGCATTCGCTCGTGCCAGGCAGTTCGTTGCGGGTCGCCGACTACAACATCTATCATCTGAAGATGATGACCCCCGAACGCCGACGTGGCCGGCGCGACCTTTACAAGCACCTCGATCCGGACCGGCAGATTCAGCAGATGGGCTATGACTACCTCGCCGATGAAGAGGGTCTCGAACTGGAAACGGTACCGTTCGGCCGCGACTTTCGACCCAGCTATGAAGAGGATAATGGCATGTGGATGGCGGAGGTGCACGCGCCGCCGCGCTAGGCCCGATCGCGGAGGCGTCTGGCGATGCAGGCGCGGAGCTCCAATGCACGATGCTGCCACGTGTGCCGCCTCGTCGCCAAGCGCGCTGCGGCGCGGCCGAGTGCACGCAAGTCGTCAGGATGAGCCAGCCACCATCTGAGACGCTCCACGAGTTCATGATGCGAGCGGAACAAGATGGCCGTCTCGCCGTCGATGAATCCGAGCGTGGTCAGATCCTGCATGGCGTCTGCAACAGGGCAGCATCCGGCGCCTGCGCTTTCGAAGAATTTCGCCATGGGCTCAAGGCCAGGCTGCATGGGGATGTCACGTGCGGGCACGTGGGCGAGTTTGTCGCGTTCCTGGACGGGCACAAGGAGGTCCGATGATACCGCCATGCAGGCAAGGTAACGGTTCAGGACACCGCCGAGTTCAAGATACGGCGTCATCGGAACTCTCTCGACCGTCATGCCCGCCTCGATGATCGCGCGTTCGGCGATGAGACGGCATCGATAGGCGCTGCCGTAGGAGACGAGGCCCGCGCGCGGACCATCTGAGTCCCGAAAGCGCAAGGGCTCGAACGCTTTGGGTAGCCAATCCGCCGGTATTCCATCGTCGGCGAGGCGCCGCTGTACTTCGCCACCCGACGTAATCATGCGGTCGAAGCGATGTTTGCGGAATATCGAAGGCCATGTGCCTTTCAACGCCGGATCGAAGAGGTCGCTGTAGTTCTGGATCGCGTCATGTTCCACGAACACGCGCAGGCCGCCGTATTTTCCCCACTGAAGCGCCGCGGCGGTGCGTAGCCTGTCTATGGCGACGAATACGAGCACCGCGTCGTAGCCGCGCAGCGCAAGTTCACCTGCTGGTCCCGCAATTCGGCCCTCCGCGAGAGCTTCAAGGTTGGCCGGCACGAGGTCGAATTCCGCGAGCTCGCCGACGCGATCCAGAAAATCCTGTTCGAAGCGGGGTCGGCTATAGGGGTGATGGAGGAAGAGTGTTTTCATCGAAGAGGTTCGAAACTATCGGCGGTCGTCTCAAACTGTTAGACAGTCACGCGCTTCTTGTAACCTCCAAAACCGCACCCAAAGACATGCAAGGACAGCAGATCGACAGAATTGACTTCTGGCATGTTCCCGAAGCGCTACAGGCTTTGGTGCGCGATTGGTACTCGGGCAGGCAAGCCGCCATGGGGCTTGACGGTTCCCGTTCCGTGCATCTGCCGCATCCGCTGCACGGCGACCGGCGCTTGAAGCTGAAGGGTGCCGGTCTCAGCGGTGGTCCGGTGCAATTCGGGGTATACCACCGGACTGGTCCCAAGGCGCCGGTCTTCGACTACGAGGGACGGATGATGGAGGACGTGGCGGCCGGCCACGACGGCGCATATCGCGGTGGTACCTCCTTTCAGCAGGCGGTGGTCGAATATCGCATTAGCGCACTACTGGCATCGCTTGGATATGATGTTGTGCCTTGCGTGGGTTATGGCCGATTGACGAAGGGTGGCCTGACGTCCTGGTTCACAGTGTTTGATCACGAGCCCGGTCTAAGTGGGGATATGCTCTATCCCGAGATTCCGCTTGAGAAATGGATACAGTTGAACATCGAGATCGGCGAACTGATGTTCAAGCTTGCCGTGCAGCATGATCTGATCGGTTACTGCTGGTTCTCCTCGACGCCCGACGGACGTTGCCTGATCCGCGACCTGCATCCGTACCGCCTCGCGGACCCCATCAACATGTCTCAGGTGTCGTGGGTGATGCAGCTGTTCTTCGCCATGCATGTCCGCGGAAATGCTCAGCGCTTGCGGGCGTCGGAGTGGAACGATCCGGCGATGCCGGACGACTTGCACGTTTGGCAGTATCGCGCGTTCTGTCCGAATGTGACCTTGGCCGATCACGACGAACTTCGGCACAAACTGGTCGTGCCCTACATGCTTGGGCCGCCCGCAAACTTCTCCGTCGACCGGTTGGTTGCGCTTTTGGAAGGGAACCGCATTACGGCCGCGCTGATGGCGGCGTGTCCGCCCAAATTTCCACGCGTTTAGGCAGCCTCGCACGAGACTGTAGCTTCGACCATTTTTTGAGAGGGGCGCAGAGCAGATTCCAAGTGTGTTTTTATCAACTTCTGACCGAGCATGTAACCACGGTGTAACTCCGGGCCAATTGAGCGGCTTCAAACTGTTTTGGATATGGCTGTTCAACAGATTACAGAGCGCGCACAAATGTTGGCGTTCCGCGGTTTTTGGTGTGTCGGGAGGAATAGTGCCGCCTGCGTGCTCGAACACGCGACCCCCCGCACTGTAATCAACGAAGGTGGTCAGTGGTTTTCGGGCGCCAAGCTGACAGCGCTGACCGGTGTGCTAGGGTGCAGCGGACTTGCCAGAAAAGGAGAAGCGTCCATGGCCGATACGCCGCTGCCAAGCCTGCTGCAGCTCACACCGCTCAACCCGGCCTTCCGTGACGACCCTCATGTGCTGCTCGACGCCTTGCGCACCCAGAGCCCGGTGCACCGCGACGACATGGCTGGCACCTTCGTGGTCTCCCGCCATGCCGATGTACGTGCGCTGGTGTCGGACCGCACGCTCTGGCGCGATCCCGTCCACGCGGAAGAAGCCGCTGTGTTGTCGCGGCGCCTGGTGGAAAACCTCGACCGCGATGCGCCGCGTTCGCATACCACGAGCATCCTCATGCTCGACGATCCCGATCACGCCCGTGTACGCGGCCCGCTCATGCAGGCGCTCTACGCGCGCGTGGCCAGGTTCCGCCCGGAGGTGGAACGCATCGTGAAGGAATCGATGGACCGTCTTGACGGCCAAGAGACATTCGACCTCATGGACACATTCTGCGTGCCGATCCCGATCGACGTGATCGCCGCGATCCTGGGTGTCGATCACTCCCGCCTCAGCGAATTCCGCACGTGGTCGGAGGACGTGATCCAGTCACTCAATCCGATGCGTACGCCTGAAGCCACAATCCGGATGGAAAAGGCGATCGCCGCGCTTGAGGCCTACTTCACTGCGATGCTCGCGGAGCGGCGCAAGGCGCCGCAGGACGATCTCCTCTCGGACATGACACGCCTGCAGGCGAACGGCGCCGACCTCTCCGACGTGGAGTTGCGCATCAACCTGACCGCGCTGCTGGTCGGCGGGAATCTCACCACCACCGACCTCATCGGCAACGCCGTGCGCCTCTTCCTGCTCAACCCCGGCGAACTGGCAAAGCTGCGCGCCGATCCGAGCCTGATCAACGCCGCCGTCGAGGAAGTGCTGCGCTACGAGCCGCCCGTGGACATCACCGCCCGCATCGCCTCGCGCGACATGGAGGTGGGCGGCTGCCCGGTAAAGGCGCACCAGTCGCTCGTTGTTTCGCTGCGCGGCGCCAACCGGGACCCTGCCGCGTTCGACGATCCACACCGCTTCGATATCACCCGCAAGCACGTGCCGCATGTGTCGTTCGGCGGGGGCGCGCATATCTGCATCGGCGCACCGCTGGCGCGTCTGGAGGCGCAGGTGGCGCTGCTGAGCCTGTTCGAGCGCTTCCCGAATCTGCGTTTCGCGGATCCGGACGCGAGGCCGGCGTGGCGCTCGCTGCCCTTCTTCAGGGGCCTGGAGAAGCTTGAACTGCGCGGCTGATCAAGCGGACAGTGGCCAAATCTGCAGATTTGGGCGAACCTGCGTTGATGGCAGTCATGTGGTTGCGACGATCCCTTACCGCTGAAACGGCGATGGAACCCCCAGCCTTTCCAAGCGGGGTTGTCCTGAGCGCCTTTGCCCCGGAGCGCCACGCACGAAAAGCGCGCGCGCTGCTGAACGAAAGCTACGCAAGCGGGGGTGGCGACGTCCAAGCCTTCGAGGATTGGTGGCCCGCGCTCCAAGCTGACGCCGAATGTGATGTCGACCTGTGTTTTGTCGTCGAGGACGAGAAGAGTAATTTGCTCGCAGCCTTCGCCCATTGCTGGACGAGCGCGTTTATCAAGGATATCGCAGTTGCGCCATCTTATCGTAACCACGGTGTGGCGCGCGGTCTTCTGCAAACCATCTTGATCCGCTTTGCGGCGCGCGGACATTCGCATTTGGATTTGAAGGTCATCTCCGACA
>JBILMZ010000049.1:0-18034 GCA_044375275.1 Micropepsaceae bacterium
TTGTTCAGGTGGCCCGTGGCGGTGGCCGAGATGTCCTCGACGATGATCTTCTGGAAGTCTGGCGCCTGCGCGTCGCACAGCGCCTTGCCACGCGCCTCGATGATGCCGGTGATCGTGAGCGAGTTCCAGAGCGTCTCGCCCAGGCCGCTGCCGAGGAGAAGCTTCTGCTGTTCCGCATTGGGATAGGCGCCGCGCTTGAGCAGCCGGACTGTCGCGTCGATCAGGGGGAAGCCGCGCTTCGTGACCTGCTCCTGCCAGGCCCGGACGGCGGGCCAGCGATGAAGCGTGCGGGGCGAGACATAGGTGCCCTTCGCATCAAAGCCGCCGTGCAGGCGATAGCCTGCCTCGATGTGAGGCCTGGCGTAGGCGTGGTCGGCCATGATTTCTTCGCGCGTATAGGCAAGCCTTGTCATCGGGATCCTCCTGGCGGGTCTCTTGGCCCATTGGACTGATAATTTGTCAGTTTTAAGGGGGTGTCAACCCGTGCCCGGTTGGCCACCGTTACTCCGTGTACGGATTATTTTTCAGGCCTGAGCGCCCGCACAATGAAGCGGGTCAGCGATTTCACAAGAGTTGCGCGTGACTGGCCGCGCTCAAAGGAGAAGTGCGAGGCCTGGTGGATGGCGCCAACGATCGCCTGCCCGATGATGGCGTAGTCGAAATCGCTGGCGACAAGACCCTCCTTCGCCTGCAATTTCAGCATTTCGCCCCATTCGACACCCCAGCGCTGAAGAATGGTGCCGCCATTCAGGCTCGGCGCGGCGATGACGGCCTCGTTCGAAAGAACGGTCACAAGAAGGCCCGGGTGGCTTTCGGTGTAATCGTAGATTGCAATGAGGACCGCCTGCACGAATCCCGGCAGGTCCCGGGCCTTTGACGCCCGCGCCACGATCGCGGCGTCAATCTCGGCGCGCGCCTGCTCGACGAAGGCGATGAAGCATTCCTGCTTGTCGCTGAAGTGGAGATAGAAAGTGCCGTGACCCAGTCCGGCTTCACGGCAAATGTCCTGCGGCCGTGTCGCGTGATAGCCGCGCTCGACGAACAGCTTGCGTGCAGCGTCGAGCAGACGCTGGCGGCTGGCCTGTTTTCTGGTTGCCCCCTTGTCGGAAGAGCTATTGGAAGTTGCAGCGGGTCGCGCCATCCCCGATGGATGTGGCACGCGCGCCGCAGTGTCAATGGTTCGCCGCTGCGCCTGCCTTGCGTTCGCGCGATTAACGATCTTAGCTCCGACCCGCAAACGGAGAGAAGATGATGAGAGTTGCCTATACAGCCTTGACGTCCGGTGCGCTTGCGCTCGCCGCATTGACCATCCCTGCAGTCCTTGCAGCGCCAAGTGGCCCCGCGACGCGGGCAGAGTCTCCTCGACCTGCACCACAGACCGCAAACCAGAAGGCGCGCGAAGCGGATTACGAGAAGGCCGAATACCTGATCAAGGCCGACAAGTGCGAGGAAGCGATCCCGCTTCTCAAGGGCGTAGTCGCCGACAATCCCAAGGACGCCGATGCGCTCAACTTCCTCGGCTTCTGCCATCGCAAGACGGACAAGCTGAAGGAATCACTCGCGTACTACGAGCAGGCGCTGGCCGTGAACCCGAAGCACAAGGGGGCCCATGAATATCTTGGGGAACTCTATCTGCGCATGGGAGACCTGCCGAAGGCCGAGGGCCAGCTCAAGATCCTGCAGGGGCTCTGCCCTTCGGGCTGTGAAGAACTCGAGGATCTCGAGGCCGACATTGCGGACTTCAAAGCGAACGGTGGAAAGCTTCCGTGATGCTGCCTGGTCTGCCTGGCAAAGTGTCACCCTGATGCAACGACGCCCTGCGAAGTGATGCAAGGGGGCTTTCGCATTCAACCGCGGGAGGTAAAAGTAGCTTCAGGATTCGCGAACGAAGCGGCGTTCGCACGAGTTCGAGGGGAGTGGAAGGTCCTGCCTGTTGCGTCCAGGCAGGGCCTTTTTCATTTCCGGCTCAGGCGGCTTCGAGCTTCTTCAGCTTGCCGAGCAGATAATCGAGATCCGCAACATCAATCGACTGGTACTGGGTGAGCACGCGCTCGATCACGCGGCGTGCAAAACGCTCGCGGTCGTGTTCACCGCCATCGAAGTCCGTTTCGTGAATGACGTCGACGGCGACGCGGAAGGCCGGATAGAGAGCCTCCGGAAAGCGGCACTTCATGTAGAGCGCCTTCAGGCCCAGGCGTCCGGCATCGTGGATGAGCAGGCTGGCCCTGTCGGCACTCGTGCCGGCAATCTCTGCCATGGCGTCTTCGACGAAACGCATGTCACCCGAGCACAGCGCCCGCAGGACCAGCGATGGCGTCAGGCGACCGCTGGCATGCAGCTGCTGGATAAGGGCGTGCGCATCTTCGTTGCTTGTGTTCTGAGACAGCAGGGACACCGTGGCGCGCTCACGTGCATCGAGGATGATGTCCGTCGCCACGTCAGCGGGCAAACGGTGGCGGGCCGCGAGGGTCAGCTTCAACTTCTCTGAAACGAGCGACACGAGGCGCTCGGTGATCGTCACGGGCAACTGGTCGCGATGAACCATCGCCGTCTTGACGGTTTCGAACTGGCCATAACGGTCGAGCGTCTTCTTCAGCAATGGCTCTGTCAGGGAGGCTCCGCCATTGCTGACCAGCGTTGTCACCGCGGCCGCATTGCCGGTGTCGACGATCGCCGAGGCAAGCGATTCACTCACCTGCGGCCTTCGGGCAATCGCGACCTGCTTCGCGCCATTGCCGTCGGCGAGGATCGAGATCAGGTCGTCGTCCGACAGGACTTGCGAATTCTCAAGAACAGGCAGGGCGACAGATACGTCGTCCCGCGCCAGCCTGAGCGCGATCTCTCGCGGGAGATTCTCCGAGCACTTCATGGACGCCGCGACGGCGCGGCGCACCATGATCTCGGCGTCAGCCGCCATGGCGCGCATGATGTCGAGTGCGAGCTGCCGCTCGGTCGGGCTGAGGCGGCCGCTGTCGATGTCGATGGCCAACTCGCCTACGACGCGCGCGCGCTGAGCGGGTGCCGGGTTGGTGAGCAAGGACTGGACGTCCTTCGCACTCAAGCCTGCCTGCTGTTCGTGATTCTTGTTGATATGTTCTACTGACATGGGCCAAGTCTAGGCCCGCTTGGTTAAGGCACAGTTATGTCTCCTGCACTTCCTGCATCACTCGCGGCCGTCCTCGCGCAGGAAACCGCCGGTCACGAGCGCCGGGGCTTGGCCGAAGCGTCCGAATCCTTATCAATGAGTTACCGCAGTCGCTCGGGAATCAGGCGCAACCTGTCTCCGGTGGAGCGTGCGGCCTATCTGGCAACGCGATTCCCCTCGACGTTTTCGGTCGCGCGAATCGTATGGCGCGAAATTCGTGCGCTGTCTGCTGATCTCCCACTCGCGTCGATTCTCGATGCCGGCGCTGGCCCCGGGACGGCGAGCTGGGCGGCCTGCGCATCCGGGTTCTCTGGCCGCGTCACCCTTCTCGAGCGCGATGCGGGATGGCAACCAAGCGCAACCGCATTCGCGCGGGCGATGGACGCAGGCATGACGTTCGTGAACGGACACCTCGAGTCGCTGCAGGGCCTGTCTGCGCACGATGCCGTCATCGCGAGCTATTCGCTGAATGAGCTCGCACCGGCGCAGCAACGCGAGTCCGTGCAGCTGCTGTGGCGGCTCGCGTCATCGCTGCTTGTCATCATCGAACCTGGAACACCCGCTGGCTTTGCGACGATCAACGCCGCGCGCCGCATGCTGCTGGACGCGGGCGGTCACGTGATTGCGCCCTGCACGCACCAGCAGGCCTGTCCGGTCACAGGCGATGACTGGTGCCACTTCGATGCGCATGTCGAGCGGACATCGCTTCACCGTACCCTGAAGTCGGGCACGCTTTCCCACGAACGCGAGAAGTTCAGCTACGTGGCTTTCGTTCGCGCGCCTGTTGTCACGCCTGAAGCCGGGCGGGTTGTCCGACGTCCGATCCGGGCCGGCGGCCATGCGCATTTTGATGTGTGCCGCGCCGGCGAGATCAGGCGGGTCACGATTTCGAAACGGCAGGGCGATGCGTGGCGCGCTGCCCGCGATACGGATTGGGGCGACCTGCTGGACGACTAGCGCGGGCGTGGACGTGACAGGCTTGCGAGCGTGGCCAGCGCATAGATCGCCTGCGGCACCGCGAGCAGAATGAAATAGCCACTTGCTCCGAGAGATGCCGATGATGTCGCGAGCGCCAGCGGGGCGATCACGGCTCCGATGTTGAACACGATGATCATCCAGGCACTGGCTGCCGTGCGTTCGCTCTGCTGGAGCACTTCACTCACCCGCGCAACGCCCACGGCGTAGAGGGGAAAGGTCGCTGCGCCATAGAAGATGGCGAAGGCGAACAGCATCGTTGAACCTGCCCCGGCCAGCGGCACCAGCGCGGCAAGTACAGCACCTGAGCTCAGCACCAGCAGCACAAGGCGGCGGTCCAGGTGATCGGCCAGCCAGCCAGCCGGAAGCTGGGATGCCATCCCGCTGAGCACGGCCAGCGCCATGAACAGTGACTTGTCGACATCGCTCAGCCCCATCATCTGGAGTGTCGCCGGTCCGGACGCCATCAGTCCTGCCCAGCTGAAGCCGGACAGCGCTATGCACAGCGAGCCCATGGGGGCCCGGGAAATCATTTGCGTGAACGAGATGTGCCGTGGCGCTTCCACCACGGGATGCTCGATCCGTTCGGTCCTGTAGGCGAGCGCTGACAGGCCGATCACGACTGCCGAGAACACGAACAGCACATCCTCACCAACGCCGCGCGCCGATATGAGCAGTTGACCCGATGCGAGCCCCAAAAGCTGGATGAGGATGTACATCGAGAAGACGCGCCCCCGGATGCTGTCAGCGGTGCTGAGGTTGAGCCAGCTTTCAACGGTCGTGAACATGCCGGTGATGGCCGCTCCTGCCAGCAAGCGCGTGGCAACCCACATCCAGGGATCATCGAACAGGGCGAATCCGAGCGTGGTCGCAGCCAGGGCCATCGTGAATGCCACGGCGGCGAAGGCATGCGACGTTCGCCGGATGACGAAGGGGGCCACCGCTGCGCCTGCAACGCTGCCGCCAAAGAAGGACGACAGCACGAGGCCCTGCAGGAAAGGCGCAAAGGATCTTGCTTCACCGGCGATACTGATCAGCGAGCCGCTGAGGCCGTTGCCCATCTGCACCAGCAGCAAGGCGGCAAAGACTGGCCACCAGTTCCTGAGTATCTGTACCATGGGCTCCCGCGCGCGATGTGCCTGTTTGCCGAACCCTGCGTCGTCAAGCCATGCAGCAAGTCGTCGCTTGCACGTCAGCGCTCCTGACGATTCCTCGCTGATTGCCTGGCTTCAATACTCCCATTCCGCAGCGACGCCGACCTTCGTGCCCGTGGCGCCAGCCTCGCCGCGCAGCTTGATCTCATCGGTAATGTCGACATCGACCGTTGCGCTTCCGCCCGCGGCCTGGCTGACGCCCACGAAGACGCCGCGGCCGACATAGCGGCCGGCATTCACCGCCGTAGCTCCACTTTCGTCGGTCGTCGCGCTGAGGGCGTCAATGCCGAGTGCTGTCCTCAGGCGATCAATGATGTCCGGACCGCTCGTGAGGCCCGACCACTTGCCGACAGTCTCTGCGAGCTGCGCCGCTTCAAATGGCGATAGTTGCGTGGTCTGCTTTGAAAACAGAAGCCGGGACAGGATTTCATCCTGGGGCAGTTTCGGGACGGAACTGAGCGCGATCTGGGGATCGCTTGCCTTTCCCTTGACGGATACGCTCGCCGTGACGCCATTCTTCGCAATGCCACCCGCGATGTCGAGCACGGGCTCAACGTCTCCGAGGAACTGCAGGGTGCCGCGTGATATTGTTACGCGCTGGCTCAGCAGGGTCATTGAACCTCGACGCAGGTCGAGGCGACCGCGCACGACGGGGTTGTCGATCGAGCCGGACAACTTCACGTTCCCACCGAACTCAGCATCCACACCCTGCCCTCGCACGAACACCTCGCGCGGTGCACGAACATCGAGGTCAAGCGTTGCGTTGAACGCACTGTCCGGCTCGTCGCCATCACCCGTTTGCCCGGTGACAAATCCCGCAGGGGCGTTGACGTGATTCACCTGGATGGGCGTCAGTGGACGCGCGAGACGCTCAGGCAGGCGAATGTCCCAGCGTACGATATTGACGGTTCCGCTCACGCGCGGTACCCGCGTCAGTCCACCCGTCAGGCGCGCCTCGAGCGCTGTGGTGAGCGTTGTCAGGTCGGTCGACACGAGTTGCGCCTTGCGCGCGGACACCGACAGGTCCACGGGATAGCCGGCCGCCTGGTCGAGCGTGACGTGACCTCGTGCTGAAACGGTTCCGCCGTTTGGTGCCTTCGCCTCAAGGCTCGTCAGCACGATGCGACGCTCGGAGCCCTCGAAGCGGGCGTTGATGCTGCGAAGTTCGAGACCTGCATCCGGGCTTCGGAAGAAGCCATCGCGGATCGTGCCCTGGCCGGCCACGCGCGGTGAGGACAAGGTGCCCGTCAGCTTTGCCACCAATGAAAGCCGACCAGTAGCGCGTTCGCCTGTTGCTCCAAACCAGGCATTGGCCAGCGAGAGGTCCGCATCTCCGTTCGCCTCGATCGACAGGGATGCGGTGTTGTCGAACGGCACGCGCCCGCTGGCATGCAAATTTGCGCCGCGCGCACCGGCGAGATCGGCTTTCAGGGTAACGCCCGTTCGGTCTGTCGTCCCCTTCACAATCACGACAAGGTTCGCCGGCGCCTGCCGGAGGGAGGCGCCCGACAGTTCGGTGAGCTTCATGTCGAACGCCACGCGGCGCTCGCGTGCAAGTCCACTCATTCGTGCCGTCCCGCTCACGCGTCCATCGAAGGGCAGAGGATCAGTGACAAATCCTGCGACCCAGAGTGGAAGTGCGCCGGGTGTCAGCGTCAGATCCATTTCGCGGCCAGCCTTGCCCCTGATGATGAGTTCGCCCTTGCCGGCGCTGAGGCGTGCCATCGGCATCTGGACGCCGCCGCGCATGATCGTCAGGTCAACGGGCGCTGACAGGCGGATCTCGCGCGTTTCCTTCGTCAATGTGAGCGTCGACAAGGCGATGCGGCGCGGCGCATGATCAACCTTGAGGCGCGCCTTTGCGATCATTGCGGCGCCATTGTGCAATCCCCTGGTGGTCACGTCGAGCGCCGCGAGCGTTCCCTTCGCCGTCGCATCTGCGCGGTCCAACAAGAAACCGCCTGCATCGACGGACGGCGAGACGATGTCGAGTTCGAAGACAAGCTTGTTGAAAGGGTCCTTGATCCGGCCTGTGACGCGGGGCTTGACCAGGGTGGTGGTGTCAAGGCGCAGGCGCGACGACGTCAGGTCGACGCGTGCGACCTGCTTGCCTGCGTCAGATACCAATCTGAGCTTGCCGCGCGTATCGCCTTCCATGTCGAGGTCAGCAATGCGGGACAGGTCGCGCATGTTGCGGGCATTGAAGTCCAGTTCTCCTTCGACAAGGCCCTCGGCGATCTTCACGTCTCCCGCGAGCGTCACGGAGCCGGATGACAGCTTCGCGCCCCGCACCAGTGTGACGCCGGGTTGGCCTGGCGATACCGCCCCCTCGAAGCTGACCGACGTCCCCATGGCGTTGGCTGCGCCCGCAAGGCTCACGCCCAAGCCGTCGTCGAACCAGGAGCGGTCCGGCACGGCGCGCAACGACACGGATACCGGTCCATCGAGAAGCGTGCTGCTTGATGCCGTGACCATCACGGGTGTGCGTGTCGCGAATGTCTCCGGCACGGCCGCGACCTGCATCTCCGGCGTCTCGGCCATCACCCGTTCAATCGTGATGTCTCCTGACGAGGAGCGCCTCGCCTGCAGACCAAAGGTCGCGCGCTCGCCGACAAGGTCGTGAAGACCTCCCGGTGCCTGCTCACCCGTTTCGAGATTGCCCTGGACATCGATGAGATGAGATGCGCCGTCACGACTGACTGCGATTTTGGCCGTCATGTTCAGGGCGGCACCCGCCGACGCGTCCACCCTGGCCCGCCATTTGTCGAGCGCGCCTTGCGACTCTCCCCTGACCGACAGGGGGACGTCTTCAGGAAGTCCCGCAAGACGCGCGAGAATTCCCCCGGGTGAATCGCGGACGTCGAGCTTCAGCTTCAGTCCCTGGCCCTCGGGGTCCCAGGCGATGTCGGCGCTGACAGCCGCCTTTCCAGCAGACGTCTCCCGGAGCCGAGCGACAAGCACAGCGCGCGTCTCGGGATCCAGTAGATCGCAGTTCGCGCTGAACTCAAGCTGCGCTTGCGTTCCTGCGACTGCCTTGCCGATATGGATGGACGGCATGTTTGCCTTCCCGATCCAGAGCGCAGGGATTCCATTGCGTTGCGATGATGATGTCGTGCGGCCCTCGTCCGGATTGCGGATCCAGCTGACCTTGCTGATTGTCACCTCATCGATGACGACGTGACCCCGGAGAAGCGAAAGCGGGCTCCAGTCAATGCTGACACCGTCCAGCGTCAGCCAAGCTCCCTGCGCGTCCGATACCGTCACGCGTGACACGCGCGGTGCGTATGGCAACCAGCCCTCGAGACCCTCGATCGTAACGATGGTGTCTTCAGTCGACGCAGCGCTGCTGACGGCAGTCGCCACCATCTGGCGAACCGGCGCCAGCTGAAGCACGCCGAAGGCAAGCACGAGAAACGCGAGAAAACCCGAGATGAACCAGCGCGCCTTTCGTAACCACCGGAGGATCATCATCTTCTAAAAGGCCTGACCCAGTCCCACATAGACCGCAAAGCTAGAGTCCGTGCCGCGCGGGTCAAGCGGAATGGCCGCGTCAAGACGCACAGGCCCAACAGCCGTACGATAGCGGATGCCGGCGCCGAGGCCGACTCCTGCTTCGCCCATATCCGGGACATTCGAGGTAAATGCGCCGCCTGCGTCGGCGAAAACGGCCAATCCGATGTCGTCCCGGATCCAGTGCCGCACTTCGACCGATCCTTCGAGCAGGCTCTCGCCGCCGACAATCTGACCCAGGGAATTGCGCGGGCTCAAATGCTGGTAAGGGTAACCACGCACGGATCCGCCACCGCCCGAGTAGAACCGCAGATCATTCGGCAGGTCGGCAAGATCCGAAGCCAGCGTGATGCCCAGTGCCAGACGCCCGGCGAGAACTGTCTGGGCCTCGTCGTCCAGGCTTGCATAGGCAGAGACCTGTCCGAGAAGGCGCGTCGAAATGTCGGATGAGCCTGTCAGGCTCATGATCGGCCTGACTTCGGTGCTGGCGCGAATGCCTGTCAGCGGTTCCAGCGGATCGTTGCGGGTATCATAGAGAAACGCCAATGGCAGATTGACGGTCGTGAGATCTCGCTCGCCGAGTGCATCCTTTTCTGTGCCATCTGCGAACTCGATGCCGACTTCCACGGACATCGTCTTGTCAAAGCGACGTTTCCAGCCGGCGCTGAACTCGATGGCGTCACGCGCGTATGCGTCAGGCCGTTCGCGAACGGCGCCGAGCCTGAAGTTCACCTCCTCGCGAGGTTCCGGCCAGGCTGGTAGCGTCAGGGTTGTTGCCAGCGCGTACTCATAGTCATCCGCCGCGTTCAACAGGAGGCGCGATGCCGCGGCCTCGATGCGCAACCGCTCTGCTTCCCCGTACAGGTTGCGATGCTCCCAATACGTCGCGAGTGCTGCACCGTCGAGCGTCGACCAGTTCGCTGCCACGCCAACGAGATGACGCGGCCGCTCATGGACATTCACGGTCAGGGGCATGCGCCCCTCTGCATCAAGTTCCTTCGCCTCTTCAAGCGTCACCGCGTCGAACACGTTGAGACGCTCGATCTCCTCACGGAAATCCTTCAGCAAGGAATCCTGGAAGGCGTCTCCGGGCGAAAATGGCGCAAGGCCTGCAACGAAATCGACATGAACCTTTTCTGTCCCCGCGATGGTCACGTTACCCATTCTCGCCTTCGGGCCCGGTGCCACCTGGATCGCGATGTCGAGTGCCGCGCCTGCATGATCTGCGCTCGCCTTGCGCTTCGCGATGGCTGCAAGCGGGTAGCCCTTCTCCCGGAGGACTTCGACGATGTACGCGTTGGCGGCGACGATCCCCGCGGATCTTGCCGGTGCACCTTCTTCCAGCTTCAATCTCTTCCGGGAGAGGCCGTCGGTTACGTCTGCCGGAACTCCCTGGAGTTCAAGATTGCGCAGGCGGAACATTGGTCCGCGCGTGATGCGGATCTCCGTCGTGATCGCCCGGCGCTGCGGTTCCGCCGAGACGGCATCCTGCGCTTCGAGGTCTTCGGCGGGCTTGCCTTCGACAGTGACAGTGACCTGGGCTCCAAAATAGCCAAGGGCGTTCAGGGCGCGCCGGATCCGCTCCCGGTCCTTGCGAGCCCGCTCAAACAAGGCGCCGACTGAATCCAGCGGTTCGGCCTTCAGGGACACAAGAAGCGACGCCGCGGCTACTGCTGCACGCGACTCGTCGTTGTCGAAGTCGGAGGTAATCTTTGTTTCGTAGGTCAGCAGAGACGTGTCTTCGGCCGTGGCCGGGTCTTCCTGGGCATTCGAAACGGACCCGGCCGTCAGCGCTGCCAGCAGCACGGGCACAAAAGGCATAAGGCTGCGGGTCAATCGCGAGGTGCGGCTCATGGCGTCTGGTGCCATGCGTGCAGTTTAGGTCCCGTTAATGGTCGGGTTCAGCGCGCCCTCCAGCTCATTGCCGGCTCTCCACGCGGAGCGTCTCGATTTCGAAGGCGGTGCGGAGAGGCTTGCGACGCGTTTGCCTGGGTTACCGACTAGAGCTTGCTTGTTCGCGGGTCGAGATCATCGTCCGGGCTGAACACTTTAGCGAGGCTCGGCAGCGGGTCGACGGATGAAAGCAACTGCACCATCATTGGCGACATGACCATGGCGTCCATGCCAAAGTGATCCGTCACATTGCCGGCTGTCGGATAGGTCAACGACTGTGCATCTCCCACCGCGCCACGCAGATGGGTCGAGCCGGCAGACGCTGACGGCGTCTCAGGCTTCGCGGCGACCGCATACTGCACGGCGTCACCCAAACCCTCATGCTTGGCCTTGAGCCCCTCGAGAACGCTGACGACGGAGCGCGCCTCGCCGCCCTTGTTGTAGAAGATGCGGGTATTGGCAGAAGCCGCGTCAGGGAACAGGTTTGCGGCGGCGGCAGTCGGCGTTTCCGCCGCTGCCTTGATCATTTTCACCGCCGCCTGGGCACCGAGGAAATGAGCGACATAAAGCTCCCCCGCCGACACACCCCTTCCCAGGGCAGCACCCATTTCGCTGCTCATGTCGTTTGTCAGTTCACCAGCCATTAACGCGGCAACCTGGGGGTCCTTGCGCAGGGCAAGAATTTCCTGGCGGATCCCCTTGTCGGCCACCATGAAGCGGCCATCCTTGCCGGTCTTGATGGCGTCGGCATAGGCCGACAGGCCGTGCGCCGTACCGTGGCGATGCATCGTTCCCAGCCAGGTCTGCTCAATGAACTGGAACAAGCCGGTGGCAGACGATGTCGAGGCCTTCGCCTCGGGATTGAGGCTGGATTCTCGCATTGCCGTGTTCAGAAGGTACCCGAAGTCAGCTCCCGTGCGATCCGCGGCGCCGCGCAGCGCGCTCAAGACCGTATCGGCCGATGGCGACAGTGTCGGGCGGAGGGCGGGTGCCGGGATGTTGGTTCGGTCGATCATGGTGAGGAAAAACTCGCAAGGGTCGTGCCAATCCCCCACAATCGCTGCCAAACGGAAACGAAGCTTTAATTTCCTGGTGGATGAAGGGATGACCTCAATCGCGCCACGAAGTCCTGCAACGCCTCTTCCCCATAGGACTCGGCGGTTCCCTGCCCCCATACAGGCCCGTTGCCGGCAAAGTCTCCCGCCTCACGCGCGACAACATGCACGTGAAGTTGCGAAACGACATTGCCGAGTGCTCCCACATTGATCTTGCGGCAGCGTGTCATGGACTTGAGAAGTTCGGCGGCATGCGTGACCTCCCGCCAGAGGGTCGCCTGCTCTGCCGGCGCCAGATCAAAAATCTCCGACACTCCGTTGGTGCGCGGGACGAGGATGATCCAGGGGTACCGGCGGTCCTTCATCAGCAACACGGCGCAAAGGGGCCAGTCGCAGATCCATTGCGTGTCGTTGGCGAGGCGGCTGTCGAGGGCGAAGGAGACGGGTTTCATGCAGGCATGAGACTGCATTTGATCAAGTCGTGCAACGGGCTTGTGTGACGGCCTTCAATGGTGGAAAAACTGGTCTCTCATCAATTCTGGACACCCCCATGAAAACCGCGCTGGAAGGCATCAGAGTCCTCGATTTCGGCAGATATATCGCAGGTCCCTACTGCGCGGCCCTGCTTGGGGACATGGGGGCCGAAGTCATCCGGATCGAGAAGCGAGACGGGTCTGAAGACCGCACACTTGTTCCCGTGGTCCATGCGGATGACGGCACGCCCGGCGAAGGAGCGCTGTTCCTGCAGATGAACCGGAACAAGAAGGGCATGACGCTTGATCCCGCCCACCCGCGTGGACGCGAGATCGTGCAGAAACTCATTCGCACGGCAGACGTCGTGGTCGTAAACCTGCCGCCGCAGACGCTGGCATCGCTCGGGCTGGACTGGCCCAGCGTCCACGCGATCAATCCGCGGACGGTTCTCACCACGGTATCGGCGTTTGGAACGGGCGGGCCCTATTCGGAACGCCTCGGCTTTGACGGGGTTGCCCAAGCCATGTCCGGCGCCGTTTACATGTCGGGGACACAAGAGCAACCCGTGCGCTCTGCAGCGTCATGGGTCGATTTCGGTACGGCGTCTCTTGCGGCCTTTGGTACGATGACCGCACTCTTTGCACGTCATGCAACGGGCAAGGGACAGCATGTCGAGGGAGCCCTGCTGCGGACGGCGGTCACGTTCATGAGCCAGACGCTCATTGAGCAATCGGTCCTGCGCAAGGACCGTGTCGCGACGCTGAACCGGGGACAGACTGCCGGGCCGTCAGACATCTTCCGTTGCAAGGATGGCTGGATCACGATCCTGATCAATGGCAACCCGCTCTTCAAGCGGTGGGCACGCCTTGTCGGAGAGGAAGGCTGGATCAACGATGCGCGCTTTGCTTCGGACGAAGCCCGGGGTGACAATGGCGAGATCCTGAGTGCGCGCACGACGGCCTGGTGCAGCACCCGGACGGTGGCAGACGCCCTGGCAGCGCTTGAGAAAGCCAAGGTTCCTGCCGGTCCCGTCCTGTCGCCCCAGCAATTGCTGGATGATCCGCACGTGAAGGCCGCCGGCTATCTCGCCTCCGTGCCATTTGCCGGGATCGATCAACCGGTGACCATCATGAACACGCCCGTCACCTTTTCGGACACGCCGGGGCGCATTTCGAAGGCACCCCCCTCACTTGGTCAGCACACGGACGAACTGCTTGCGGAGATCGGCATCACGCCGGTCGAGATTGCGAGCCTGCGGGCTGATGGCGTGATCTGAAGATCAGCGCGCCAGAACAACGGCCACGCGACGGCGTATCTGTTCCGCTTCCTCATGGCCCAGGATCGCCGCCGAGAGGGACTCCGTGTGGGAGAGAAATGTCTGTGCGCGGGGACGCTTCTCGAAGTCCAGCGTCTTGAGTTCGACCACGAGGCTTTCCGTGTAAGCCAAGAGGAAGTTCGACACCTCATCAAAGGCATCCTTGTGCGCCTGGTAGAAGTCGCCGCTGCCGGCATAGGGTGTCGAGCCCGCAAGCAGTTTCCCCCACACGAGCGCCCGGTCCAGCTTCACCGGATCAGGGTCCCGCGCGAGGTCCGGACGCTTGGGACCACGGCCGCCGAATGCACCCAGCTTGAGAACCGGCAAGGCTGCCGTGATTTCACGCGGCGCGCGTGTCACGAGCGACTCCATCGCATCGGATGCCAGGTGACGGATCTTGATCAGGCGCTGCCCCCACTTGCCATCTCGCTTCGAACCGATCTCCCTCACGAGGCCGCCCGACATCTGCGTGAACCGATCGAGCTTGTTGAGGAGTGCGTCCGGATCGAGGCCATCCGGCCGCACGGATGCGATGTCCAGTGCGAGGTTCTCCATGTCCGCGAGCAGGATGTCGCCGATCAGCCCCATGTCATGCTGGCTGAACAGGGGCGCATTGAGGCGCGATGACGTGATGCCGGCAAGGCGCAGGACTTCCCACGGCCTCCTCAGGCGCCCGAGTACCAACAAACCAACATAGGGACACAGTTCGGGTTTGCGCGCTGCGAGTTCCTCATACATGTCCCGGATGAGTCCGATGTGCTGGTCGCTCAGCGTGTCGATGCGCTTGGGGAGCAAGCCCCGCAGCGGGGCCAGATCGCTTGCCGAAGAGAGCAGCATGGCGATCTCCTCGACGTCATAGAGCGCGTCGTCTCCGCCAAACTTCACGGCCAGGATGCGCCGCTCGGTGGCCGCTCCGTTGACACGCTCAAGCGCGGCCTGCAGCACCGCTGCGGTTTCTGCCTGCAACTGGCTCACCAGTTCAGTCTCCCGACGGGCGTCCCTCGCGAGCACGCAATGCGTGATGCCGTGCTCATATTCCGACAGCGTGGATCGCAAGCCTTCCTTCGAGAGCCACTTCCACAGTGCCCGGATGGTCGAGCGTGAAATGCGGCCCGCCTGCTTGAACTCACGGTGCTCAACAAGGAAGTCGGCAAAGACCTCGCAGAACAGGCGCTGCGCTGTCGGTGAACGCCGCAGGCCCAGGCGCTTGAGGGTCGGACGCAGCCCTTCGAGGATCAGGTCGGCCGGCAGGCCCTTCTCGCCCGCGAGTCGGCTGCGCTCAACCGCAGCCGCAAGTTTTGACGCCTTGTCCGCCGGGAGCGAGGCGAGAAAGTTCTTCAGTTCTTGCTCTCGCGCAGACGATTTCATCAACCTCAGTCACGCTCTCCAATCTCCGCGGCTTCCTGCGGAGCGCCCATGCATGCAAACGAGTATCTGAATTGACGATCGCAGCCCCGACCCGGGCAATCGTTCAAAGGCCGTTGCTTCTTGAACCACCCGAGGATCCGGCACCATCTCCACCACCCGACCCGCCGTCAGCGCCGCCAAAGGCCTGGTTGAACGGATTCAACCCCTGATCGACCGCTGTATCACCGGTTGACCAGGCCTGCTTCGCCGGGGGCGTGATGCTTCCATCTGCGCCGATCTTGACCAGGTCGCCTTCGGACATCGGCGTGTTCTGACCAGCCGCATTCTGGATGAACCCGCTGCCATGCTCGAAGAATACCGTACCAGATCCATTCTCGTTGACCCTCACCTTCACGACGGTGCCACGAATGCCGATCGACACCGTTGGCGTCACGAGGCGAACCTGATCCTTCGGCATGGAACCCGACACGAAGCGGAACAGGCCCTTGGTCATCTTGAGTGTCTGCTGGCCGGTACCCTGCCGGGATGCGAAGACGTAGTTGTCGACGACAATCGATGATGCGCTTCCGAGGGTGAGACGGCTTCCATCCGTGAATGTCACTTCGAGCGCGCCTGACGGCACTGTTTCAAGCCGGCTGTTTCTTGCAACCGGGTTCATGCGAAAAACGGGAACGCGCTGTGCCTGTGGCGGTGTCTGGTATGCGAAGCGCTGCACGCGCGTCGCCTGCCCCACGTTCTCGGCGGCAGACGGAAGAGATGTCACGATAACTGCGGCCAGTGCCGCTGCCATGGAAGCCAATCGCATACGCAAGCCTTTCGAGTGTGTCGCGGCGTGGAGAGGTAAAGCCACTGACGAAAGCTGACCTGTACTCGACCACGGGGGATCTGCCTCGAAATGTATGCATCTGCCGGAAAAACGGCAATGGAGACCTGTCACAGGGCAAACAGGCGATTAAGGTGAAGTGGTGCTGTCCACGGGACCAGAGTTACCGGTTCCGCCATTCCCGCCGCTTCCGGCGCCGGGTCCGCCAAAGATGACCCCAAAGGCCTGCAACCCCTGATCCACAGAATGATCCCCAGCGTTAAAAGCCGATCTGGTCGGTTGGCCGATCCCGCCATTTGCCGTGAGTTCCACGCGTTCACCTTCCTCAACCGGAACGTGACGTCCCTCACGATTCTCCACAAAACCCTTACCATGCGCGAAGTAAACGGTGCCGACTCCGTCGTCGTTGACCTGCACCTTCAGGATGGTGCCGCGGATCCCGATGGACACGGTTGGCGTGTTCAGCCTCACGGAATTCTTGGGGATTGTGCCAGACACAAAGCGAAACACACCGCGGGCAAGGGCCAGCGATTGCTCGCCTGATCCACCGGGCGCGTAGACGAGGCGATCAACCCGCAGCCTGGAGTTGCTGCCCAGCGTCAACACACCATCGTCCTCAAACCTCACCTGCATTGCACCCGTAGGAATGGTTTCCAGAAGCGCGCCCTCGTGAATCGGGTCGAGGCGGTACAGCGGTGAACGGCTCGATGTTGTCTCCGACTGGTAGGCGAACCGAACGATCCGCGTGGCCTCACCCACTGGTGCGGCTGCCGCCTTCAGACCTGCAGGCATGAGCACGATGAGGGTCGCCAACAACTTCAGATACAGTCTCGCACCTGGATCGAGCATTTTGCGTTCCTGCGTCAGGTCCCGACGCGCCTGAGAACCGCATGCAGGCTGGAAATCCGAAAGTCCCGCAGATATGGGATCACCCTGTCCTGGAGCCCCTGTGTGAGAGGATTGTGACAAAGTTTGGTTAATACGCACAGCGTGCGTGTCGTACATTCGGCGAAACCCAGTCCGAACGCGCAATGCTCCCTTTGCGACACTTGCCTTTCTCTGTGCAGTGACGTTCTCTTCCGCCAACCAAAAAGAGGCGAAACCCATGAAGGGACATGACTTCAAGCGCTGGCGCAAATCACTCGACATATCGCAGAAGCATGCCGCCGACGCCCTCGGGCTCAAGCGCCGCGTCGTCCAGTACTATGAAAAGGGCGAGCGCGATGGCGAGCCGGTAAAAATTCCCAGGGTCGTCCGTCTCGCCTGCTATGCGATCCTGATTGGCGTCGAAGACTATCACGGCCCCGAAAAGGAAAGGAAGGACAAGAAGGCCAAGCGGGAAAAGCAGAAGTCCAAGCCTGCCGAGAAGAAGGAAAAGAAGGACAAGAAGGTGCGCAAGGAAGAAGACGTCGCCGAAGACTGACCCGTCCCCGCGCGCGGACCTGCTTTCAGGTCGACGCTCTTTCCACGGCCGGCAGGTCGAGTTCCACCAGCAGGCCTCCTGAGTCCGACCGTCCCAGCGCGAATGTGCCTCCGTAGAGGCTAGAGATCTCTTTCACGATGCCGAGGCCGAGGCCCGATCCGGGCTTGGACTCGTCCATGCGCTCGCCGCGCTCAAGCACACGGCGTTTCTGTTCTTCGGAAAGCCCTGGGCCATCGTCGGCAACCACAATCCGGATGCGACCAGGACGCGAGGCAGACATTGCCGTGATGCTCACGCGGCCCTCAGCCCATTTGCACGCATTGTCCAGCAGATTGCCGAGCATTTCCTCGAGATCTGCCCTGTCCCCCCTGAACACGAGTCCCTCCGGACACTCTGCTTCGAGTTCGATGCCCTGCGCATCATAGATCCGTGTCAGCGCCCGTTTCAGGTCAGCCACAACAGGCGCGACTTCACAGCGGGCTCCGATCACGGCTGCAGACGCCACCGTCCTTGCCCGCGCGAGGTAGTGGTCAACCTGGCGGCGCATCACGCCGACCTGCTTGTTGACGGCGTCGGCCAGCGCGCCTGATACACCTTTTGCTTCGTTTGCCAGCACGCTCAGCGGGGTCTTCAGGAAGTGCGCGAGGTTTCCGACATGCGTTCGGGCGCGGGCAACAACTTCAGCGTTGTGCTTCACAAGTTCGTTCAGTTCGTCGGCCAGAGGCTGGATTTCACTCGGGTACCTGCCCTCCAGCCTGTCCGACCGGCCTTCGCGAATGGCGGTGAGCGCCTTGGAAATCTGCTCCAGAGGCGCGAGACCCATGCGGACGAACAAGGCCATTGCGACCGCCATGCTGAGGCCGAGCGTCAGGACGGACCAGAACAGGGTGTTGTCGAAA
>JBILMZ010000003.1:0-49940 GCA_044375275.1 Micropepsaceae bacterium
GCTAGAACGTTGAAGATCGCCGGTATGCTCCTGGTCGCGGGAACACTTGCGGCCTGCTCCACGTCATCGGAGAAGGAAGCACCGCCCGTCACCACGACGCAGCCGTCCGCGACGTCGATCAAGCCGGGCACGGCTGAAGACTTCCGTGTCAATGTCGGCGACACGGTGTTCTTCGACCTCGACCAGCACACGGTCCGCGCAGACGCACAGCCTGTGCTTCAGAAGCAGGCCGCATGGCTGCAGAAATATCCGGCCGTGAAGCTCATGGTGGAAGGCCACTGCGACGAGCGCGGTACCCGCGAGTACAATCTGGCGCTCGGCGACCGCCGCGCCTACGCGGTGAAGGAATATCTGGTCAGCCTGGGTATCGACGCCGCCCGCCTCCAGTCCAAGAGCTACGGCAAGGAACGTCCGGTCTGCGCAGAGTCCGATGAAAGCTGCTGGCAGCAGAATCGCCGGGGCTTCTCGGTGATCGTCGGCGGCGCCGGGTCCTGAGCCCTCAGAATCGTTGAATTTCCAAGGGGGGCAAATGCCCCCCTTTTATTTTCCGCCGGACTGCCTCAATTTCGTCAATGACTTGGGGCCAATACGGGTCCCGCCCGGTAGAGTGCTGCTGAGCCCGAAACGGCACCCGGCGCTTTCCGGTCGCCGACACATACTGACGGAGCGTAACCAATGTACCGCGTGACGATCACACGATCACTTGTTCTGGCTGCAGTCCTCTGGACGGGCGCAGCCTTGGCTCCGAGCACTGTTTCGGCAGAAGACCTTGATGCGGTATCTGACAAGCTCGACCGTGTTGAGCGCGACCTGCGTGAATTGCAGTACGAGGTCTACAAGGGTCATCCGCCAGCGGCAGGGGCACCCGGCGGTGCGCCCGGTTCGTCGGCCGCCAGCGCAGCGCGCCTGAATGACCTTGAGGAAACCCTGCGCGAGGTACGCGGCCAGGTCGAAAGCCTGGCTTTCCAGGTCAAGCAACTGAACGAGCAGCTTGAGTTCGCGCGCAAGGAAACAAATTTCAGGCTGGGCGCCCTTGAAGGCGGCGCACCGGCTTCAGCAGTGTCAGCACCACCATTGCCGGCATCCCCCGGCGCACCCAAGGCACTGAAAGTGTCCCCGGATACGTCAGGAAGCAACCAGGGCGCCCGCCAGCCCGGATCGCTGGGAACCATACCGGCAGACGCCGCCGACGCCGCTGAGCCGGCAGCCACCCCGCGCCAGCAATATGACGCGGCCGTGGAGCTGCTGAGCCGAGCGCAATACGCGGAAGCGCAGTCTGCGTTCAAATCCTTTGTGGCAGCCAATCCGAAAGACGACCTGACGGGGCCAGCGCAGTACTGGGTCGGAGAAATCTCCTTCACGCAAAAGGACTACAAGAATGCGGCCGTCGCATTTGCGGACGTGCTGAAGCGGTTCTCCAAGACCCCCAAGGCGCCGGAAGCCATGCTCAAGCTGGGCCTGTCGCTGTTCGAACTGAACCAGAAGAAGGAGGCCTGCACGACACTGATTTCGGTCAAGGGCAGGTTCCCGAACGCGCCCAAGGCCGTGCTCGACCGTGCCGCGAAGCGCTTCGCCGAAGCCAAGTGTGCAGCAGGATAGCCTCACCTCACCCGTAGAACCGGAGGAGTTCGCACGCGCAGCCTCACCGTTGTTCGGTCCAGGGCGCGTTGCGCTCGCCGTGTCGGGCGGTGCCGATTCTCTGGCGCTGATGCATCTCGCGAACGAGTGGTGCCGCAGGGAAGGGCGGGAACCGCCCGTTGCCGTTACCGTTGATCACGACCTGAGAACGGCCTCGTCGCAGGAAGCCCGTGACGTCCAGTCATGGGCGCAGCAAGCCGGCATCGAACACACGACACTGAAGTGGCTGCACGGTGGCCCAACGGCAAACCTGCAGTCGCAGGCCCGTCAGGCGCGTTACAATCTGATGGGCAACTGGATGCGAGCGAAGGGATTGGCAACGCTCGCGACCGGCCATACGGCAGATGACCAGGCAGAGACGTTCCTGATGCGCCTCGCCCGCGGCAGTGGGCTCGAAGGCCTGTCAGGCATGAAGGTGTTGGGGCCTTTCCCGTCAGCAGCCCAAGCGGGGCTGATGATGGCGCGACCCTTGTTGGGGTTCTCTCATGCAAGGCTCATGGAGACACTGCGCGCCCGAAACCTGACGTGGATCGAGGACCCGACAAATGACGACACACGCTTCCTGCGCGTGCAGGTGAGGAAACTGATTCCGCAACTGGCCAGTCTCGGCATCACCACTGGACGCTTGACTGAAACGGCAGCGCATCTGGCGCGCGCAAACAGTCTTGTCGGTGATCTCGCCCGTGGACTCGAGGAGCAGGCGGTAGAGGCTTGGCCCTGGGGTTACGCCTTGTTGGACACCAGGCGTCTCGGCGACGCGTCTGATGAACTCGCCTGCCGTGTTCTGGCGCGCACTCTGAAAACGGTCAGCGGCGCCGAATACCCGCCGGAGTTTTCTCAGACCATGTCAGTTCTGGAGTGGCTGCGTGATCCCGAAGGCGATGCAGGCCGAACCCTGGGCGGTTGCAGGCTCGCGCGGCGGCCCGAAGGACGGGTACTCGTGTGCCGCGAAGACGCAGCCCTCGAGCGCGATAATCCGGTTTGCATCGTCCGGGCCGGGTCCACGGTGGTCTGGGACGGTCGCTTTTCCGTGTTCCTGCCTGCCGATGCCGCATCTGGTGAATTTGAAGTAAAGGCCGTGGGGGCTCATGGGCTGACGCAGTTGGGTCCGGACGCCCGCCTTCCGGTCCACGAGCCCCGGCGGCTCGCGGCGCTTTGCCCGGGCATCTGGAAATCCGGCATTCTGGTCTCGGCCCCAAACCTCGATTTCCATAGGGAATTCAGGGGGGCGGCAATTTTTCTGGGCCTGCACGACACGGGAACCGTAGGGCGTTTGCCCGCCTGAGAGCGGTTTCGTGCCAGTTTCGAAATAACCTGTGAACCAGGGAGTGCTAAGTTTGGACTGGCAGAAACTGCTTGTCGCACCTATTTGAATGTATCGGCACTGTGAAATGCAGCAGCCGTGTCGTCAGTCTGGCAATGGACCAAAATGCTCGGAAATCAGAACAATCTCAGAAACATCGTCATCTGGCTCATTATCGGTCTGCTGGTACTGGCGCTGGTAAATTTGCTGTCTGATCGCGCGCCGCAGGTGTCGATGGTCGAGATACCCATTTCGCAGGTCGTCGAGGACGCCCGTAGCGGCAAGATCGAGTCGGTTGTTTTCCAGGGCAACAAGGTCACCGGAAAATACCGGGACAGCGGCAAGCAGTTCACGTCGGTTGCTCCCAAGGAAACATCCTCGATCACGACCGAGCTTGTGAACTCCAAGCAGGTTACGGTGAAGATCGACGGAAACGACGGCGAGGAAACATCGCTGCTCTCGGTACTGGTCAACTGGTTCCCGATGCTGCTGCTTGTGGCAGTCTGGATCTTCTTCATGCGGCAGATGCAATCGGGCAGCGGGCGCGCGATGGGCTTTGGCAAGAGCAAGGCAAAGTTGCTCACCGAACGCCATGGTCGCGTGACGTTTGAAGATGTCGCCGGCATTGATGAAGCCAAGGATGATCTTCAGGAAATCGTCGAGTTCCTGCGCGATCCGCAGAAGTTCCAGCGCCTCGGTGGCAAGATCCCGCGCGGCGCGCTGCTGGTCGGTCCTCCGGGCACCGGCAAGACGTTGCTTGCACGCGCCATCGCCGGCGAAGCGAACGTTCCGTTCTTCACGATCTCGGGTTCCGACTTCGTTGAAATGTTCGTCGGTGTCGGCGCCAGCCGTGTCCGCGACATGTTCGAGCAGGCCAAGAAGAACGCGCCTTGCATCATCTTCATCGACGAAATCGACGCCGTCGGTCGCCATCGTGGCGCCGGTCTCGGCGGTGGCAATGACGAGCGTGAGCAAACGCTGAACCAGTTGCTGGTCGAGATGGATGGTTTCGAGACGAATGAAGGTGTCATCCTGATCGCGGCGACGAACCGTCCCGACGTTCTGGACCCGGCATTGCTGCGTCCCGGTCGCTTCGACCGCCAGGTCGTCGTTCCCAATCCGGACATCGTGGGCCGCGAGAAGATCCTGCGCGTCCACATGAAGAAGACCCCCTTGGCGCCTGACGTTAATGCGAATGTCATTGCACGCGGCACACCGGGCTTCTCCGGCGCAGACCTGGCCAATCTCGTGAACGAAGCTGCACTGCTCGCCGCGCGCCGGAACAAGCGCATGGTCACGCAGCGTGAGTTCGAGGAAGCCAAGGACAAGGTGATGATGGGCGCCGAGCGCCGCTCCATGGTCATTGACGACGAAGAAAAGCGCAAGACCGCTTACCACGAGGCAGGTCACGCGCTCGTTGCGCTGCATTGCCCCGCGTCCGATCCGATCCACAAGGCAACCATCATTCCCCGCGGCCGCGCATTGGGCATGGTCATGCGCCTGCCGGAACGCGACAGCTACTCCTACGCGCGTGACAAGATGTACGCGAACCTGGCCGTTGCCATGGGTGGCCGTGTCGCCGAGGAAATCATCCTCGGACATGACAAGGTCACGTCCGGTGCATCCGGTGACATCCAGATGGCGACGGGACTGGCGCGCAGCATGGTGACGAAGTGGGGCATGAGCGAAAAGCTTGGGCCACTCCTCTACGCGCAGAACGAGGAAGAGGTTTTCCTCGGACACTCCGTGGCCCGCACGCAGAATGTCTCCGAGGCAACGGCTCGCCTGATCGACGAAGAAATCAAGCGCTTCGTTGAGGAAGCCTATGAAAAGGCGCGCAAGATCCTGACAGACAATCTTGGAGACCTGCACAAGATCGCGCAGGCGCTGCTCGAGTACGAAACCCTTTCGGGTGACGAAATGATGGCCCTGCTGCGCGGCGAGAAGATAGCCCGCGAGACGCAGGTTGAAGATCCGCCAACCGCGATGCCGCCGCCCTCGTCGGTGCCGAGTTCCGGTCGGCCACGAGGCCCGGATGGCGGTGGTCATCCCGAACCGCAGCCAAGCCCCTGATGAAAATTCAAGCCCCCGAACCAAAAATTCGGGGGCTTCAAATTTTCCCGGCCTCGTGTTGAATTTCTCCGCCATTCAATTGTGGGGTGAACATGAAACTCTGTCTGACACTTGCCCTGGCCGGTTCCGCTTTGCTGCTCGCCGCTCCGGCATCCGCCGCCAGCCTGTCTTGCCCGGAAACAATCGACGCCGGCATCTCCACTGCAGGAGCGGCGGACAGCTTCAAGTTCCGCTATGTCTCTTTCTTCGATGGTGATCCGTCCGAAATGGCGGATCTAGCGCCCGACGATGGGGCCAACCCGAAGATCCTCGAGCAGCGTTGGCAATTCACCCGTGCCCCCGACCGTCCGATCTACATGGTCTGCCGCTATCACGGCACGGATGAAACCGTGAAGAAGGAAGTGCCGGCCGATGTGAAGCAGTGCCGCCTCAGCGGTTTGGTGAGCGAGCAGGGCGAAGTGGTGGGCTCCCCATCGCTCGAATGCGACTGAATGAAAAACGCGTCCCGTCCGCAGGTCTTTGGCATCGTCAACATCACCAGGGATTCATTTTCGGACGGGGGGAGATTTCTCGAGGCTGACAGGGCCATCGCCCATGCGCAGGCGCAACTCGATGCGGGTGCGGATGTCCTCGACATCGGCGCCGCTGCCTCGAACCCGGGGGCTGAACACGTTCCGCCGGATGAAGAGATCGCGCGCCTGAAGCCGTTGCTGCAGGCAGGCGTTCCCCTTGAACGGATTTCGATCGACAGCTTTGCCGCCGAAACGCAAGCCTGGGCCCTGCAGCAGGGGGTTGGCTGGCTGAACGACATACAGGGCTTTCCGGATGTAGCCCTATACCCGAGGCTGGCCGCATCACCGGCAAGGCTCGTGGTCATGCACAACATCGTCCGGCGCGGGATTGCCCAAATCAGGGACACGAATCCGGCCGACATCATGAGCGAGCTCTTCGCGTTTTTCGACGAGAGGGTCGACGCGCTGCAGCGTGCCGGCGTCGCGCGCGATCGCCTGGTTCTGGATCCCGGCATGGGCCATTTCCTGGGCAGGGATCCCGAAGTGTCCCTGACGGTTCTCCGGAACCTGGGAGCGTTGGCCGCGCGCTACGGGCTGCCGTTGCTGGTTTCGGTAAGCCGGAAGTCCTTTGTCCGGAACCTGGCCGGTGTGGATGTGGCAGGCTCAGGGGCCGCCACGCTGGCTGCCGAACTCTTTGCGGCGTCCCGGGGGGCCTCCATCCTGCGGACCCACGACGTGCGCGCCCTGCGTCAGGCGCTGGATGTCTGGCAACCTATGGCTGGAAATGGCGGCTGAAGCCGAAGCCAGGTAACGCCGCGTTAAGATTTAACGGGCCGCTGCCTTGGCTACTTTTTCAGGAAATCGTGCTAGAAAGCGGCCTGTAAAACCAAAAGAAAAACAGCAAGTTTGGGGTTTCGCATGAGCCGCAAGTATTTTGGCACCGACGGCATTCGTGGCAAGGCCAACGAGAAAATGACGGCCGAAACCGCATTGCGCGTCGGCATGGCGGCAGGCCGCTATTTCACGCGCGGCGACCATCGCCATCGCGTCGTGATCGGCAAGGACACGCGGCTGTCAGGATACATGATTGAAACGGCGCTTGTGGCGGGATTCACCTCCGTCGGCATGGAAGTCTTCCAGTTCGGTCCGCTGCCCACGCCTGCGGTCGCCATGCTGACACGCTCGCTGCGCGCCGACCTCGGCGTGATGATCTCCGCGTCACACAACCTCTACGAAGACAACGGCATCAAGCTCTTTGGCCCGGATGGCTACAAGCTGTCCGACCAGGTCGAATCCGAGATTGAAGCGCTGATGGACGGCAGCCTGCAGGAAGGGCTGGCAGAGTCCCACAAGCTCGGTCGCGCCAAGCGCATCGATGATGCCCAGGCGCGCTATATCGAGTTTGCGAAGCGGACCTTTCCCAAGAACCTTCGCCTGGACGGCCTGCGCATCGTGATCGACTGCGCCAATGGCGCCGCCTATCGCGTAGCCCCTGAAGTCCTCTGGGAGCTCGGCGCCGACGTGGTGAAGATCGGCGTCGACCCGAACGGATTCAACATCAACCGCGACTGTGGCTCGACGGCGCCCGCGCAGATGTGCGCCCGGGTGAAGGAAACGCGCGCAGACCTCGGCATCTCGCTCGATGGCGACGCGGACCGCGTCGTGATCTCGGACGAGAAGGGACACATCATCGACGGCGACCAGATCCTCGCCCTGATCGCGCGTTCCTGGTCAAAGTCTGGCCAGCTCAAGGGTGGCGGTATTGTAGCCACCGTCATGTCGAACCTCAGCCTCGAGCGCTACCTCAACGCGATGAACCTGCAGCTTGCGCGCACGGCGGTCGGTGACCGCTATGTCGTCGAGCACATGCGCGAGCATGGCTACAATGTCGGTGGCGAGCAGTCGGGCCACGTTGTGCTGAGCGACTTTTCAACTACGGGTGATGGCCTGATCGCGGCGCTGCAGGTGCTGGCCGTGCTGGCAGAATCGGGAAAGACGGCAAGCGAAGCCGCTCACCTTTTCGAGCCCATGCCGCAGATCCTGAAGAACGTGCGCTTCCGCCCGGGTGCAAAGCCACTGGAAAACCAGGACGTCGCAACGGCGATCCAGGCAGGCGAGGCGCGTCTCGGCAAGGCCGGGCGCCTGCTGATCCGCAAGTCGGGCACTGAACCCCTCATCCGCGTCATGGGTGAGTGCGATGACGAAAAGCTGATCAAGACGGTTGTAGGTGATATCGTGCGCGTCATCGAAAAGGCCTGCGCGGCGTAAGGCCGTTCGCGCAACCGCGACGGTCTTCTAACACCGGCCAGTCTCCACTACACTCGGGACATGAACCCGAATCTTTTGCGTGGCCGCGTCCTGAGCATTGCAGGCTCGGACTCTGGCGGCGGTGCTGGCATCCAGGCGGACATCAAGGCAATGGCAGCCCTCGGCTGCTTTGCCATGACGGCTGTGACGGCCATAACGGTCCAGAACACGCAGGGCGTCAGCGGCATCCACGCCGTCCCCGAAGACATCATCGCGGCCCAGATTGAATCCGTTCTGGGCGACCTGGGAGCGGACTGCATCAAGACAGGCATGCTGGGAACGGCAAGCGTGATCGAGGTTATTGCCGGAACGCTTGCCTCTGCCGCGCGGGGCATTCCGCTTGTGGTGGACCCGGTCATGGTTGCCAAGGGGGGCGCATCCTTGCTGGCCGATAGCGCCGTAGGGGCCCTTCGTACCCGCCTCCTGCCAATGGCAATGCTGATCACGCCGAACCTGCCGGAAGCCGAAGTGCTGGCCGGACGCCCGATCCGGTCACCTGAAGACATGCAGGACGCCGCGAAGGCGTTGAGGGACCTCGGTGTCCGTGCAGTCCTGCTCAAGGGTGGACATCTGCCCGGAGACCGCATCGTCGACATCTACGAAGGACCTGGCGGTCCGCACGCCTGGCATTCCGCACGCATCGATACCAGGCACACGCACGGCACGGGATGCACGCTCGCCTCCGCCATTGCCGCCGGCGTCGCGCAAGGCATGGAGATGATCCCGGCAATTTCCCGCGCGCGAGACTATGTACGCGTCGCCATCGAAACCGCTCCCGGATTGGGCCGGGGACACGGTCCGCTCAATCATTCCCACACAGTTCGCGTCTTTGAAGGAGGATAACCCGATGGAACTCAGGATCTGGCAGGTCGACGCATTCGCCGAGAAAGTCTTCGAAGGCAATCCGGCCGCCGTCATTCCGCTGGCCGCATGGTTGTCCGACGAGCAGATGCAGTCCATCGCCGCCGAGAACAACCTGTCGGAAACAGCGTTCCTCGTCCCTGAAGCGCCGGGCAATCACGCCCGATGCCAGCTGCGCTGGTTCACGCCCGAAGTGGAAGTTCCCCTCTGCGGGCATGCAACGCTGGCAAGCGCCCATGTAATTTTCACCAGCCTGCAGCCGGCACTGAATACGGTCACGTTCTCGACGAAGAGCGGCGACCTCACGGTCAGCCGGGTCGCCGGCGGTGACCTCGAAATGGCGCTGCCCGCTTACAAGGCTGTACCGCACCCCGAGTCCGAGGATTTCCTCGAGGCGTTGGAGGAGGCCATGGACATCGTGCCCATCGAAGTGCTCAAGGCAAACTATGCGATCGCGGTCTATGCCTCGGCAGACGAGATCCTCGAAGCAGACTCCGACAGCGTGCTTGCGGACACGCTGGAAGAATTCGGAGAGGATGGCCTGATCATCACGGCACCCGGCGGTGACACGGGCTTCGACTTCGTGTCGCGCTTCTTCGTGCCCGGCAAGGGCGTGGCGGAAGATCCCGTAACAGGGTCGGCGCACGCAGCCCTCGTGCCGCTCTGGGCCAAACGGCTGGGCAAGGCGAAACTCGTCGCGCGCCAGGTGAGCGCGCGGGGCGGCACGCTCCACTGTGAGGAGCAGGGTGAACGCGTCCTGATCCGCGGCAGGGTGACACCCTATCTCGAGGGCGTCATCCGGATCTGAGCGGTCCTTAGACGTAGGCGAAAGCCACGAAGCCGCCGACAATGATGAGCACGAATCCTGTCGTCACCAGCGTCAGGTGCTTCTCGACGAAGTGCCTGATCGGATCACCAACCACATAAAGCAGGCCGGCCACGAGAAAGAAGCGGCCGCCACGCGTGATCAGTGACGCGATGCCGAATGTGAACAGGTCGAAGTGGGCCGCGCCGCTGGCGATCGTTACCAGCTTGTACGGAATGGGTGTGAGCCCCTTGATCAGGATGACCCACAGGCCCCACTCATTGAACTGTTGCTGGAAATTGTTGAACCCGGCCTGGAGCCCATAGAGATCGATGACCCATTTGCCTGCGGTTTCGAACAGGAAGTAGCCAATGGCATAGCCGAAGAACCCGCCCAGCACCGACGCGATCGTGCACACGCCGGCGAACAGCCACGCCTTCGACCTGTTCGCCAGGATCATCGGGATGAGCATCACGTCCGGCGGGATCGGGAAGAACGAACTCTCCGTGAAAGAAACCACCGCAAGCACCCAAAGGGCGCTCGGATGGTTGGACAGCACAACCAGACGATCATAAAGGCTACGCAACATGGACCGGACCCGCTCAAAGCGCCGCCATGGTTATCCGAAGGGGCGCCCGGCCGCAACGTCAGAGAGCGACGTGTCGACCTTTGATAAGCCCTCTCAGTGCATTGCCGAACCAAACGGTCCCCGTTTCGAGGTCCTGAGGCGTCAGTACTGACTCAATGGTGCGCTGCGGTCCGTTCTCAAGCATTTCCCGCCTGAGACAACCGTCGAGCAGGCCAGCTGCGAGCTGAGGGGTGAGCCAGAGCCCATCACGCTCGATGAAAAGCGTAGACCGGCACCCTTCGGTCAGTTCGCCGCGCTCGTTTACCAGAATGACCTCATCGACTGCCGGATGAAGCCGCTTGATGCGATCAAGAGCGGCATAGGGTTCTCGGCTGGTGGTCTTGTGGTGCAGGCGCCAGTCCAGCGACGAGATCACATCAGGGGACACGACAAAGCCCCAGCCCGTCGGCGCAGGATCGGGATCCGCCGTTTCGATCTGCGTGTCACCGCGCGCACCCAGCGTGAGCCGCACGCGTTGCGCCGAGGTCTTGCCCGAAACAGACTGAAGCAGATGCCGCAGGACGGCCTGAGGATCCAGCCTGAAGCCGAAATGGGTTGCCGATTGAGCAAGACGCCGGAGATGGCGGTCGAGCAGGTAAAACCCTTCTCCGGGTTCCCAGCGCATCGTCTCGATGAGGCGGAAAGGTTCAATCGGGTCAGTGAAGAAACGGGCCTTGAGCCGCGCTTCGTCGAGTTCGCTGCCTGCGGAACTGTCCCAGACAATGCCGCCCCCGATGCCGAGTTCGCCGCCGCGATCGTCAAGCGCGAGAGTGCGGATCGCCACGTTGAATGACTTCTGGGATCCAGACGCAAAGCCAACAGCGCCGCAATAGACACCGCGTGGCTCGCTCTCCGTTTCCCGGATGATCTCCATGGCGCGGATCTTCGGCGCGCCTGTCACCGAGCCACAGGGGAAAAGGGCCGGGATGATCGACGCAAACCGGGGTTCCGTCGCGAGTTCACCCACTACGGTGGATGTCAGCGTATGGTAGGTCGGATAGGTCTCGACGGTGAACATGTCATCGACACGAACGCTGCCGGGGACACACAGGCGCGACAGGTCGTTGCGCATGAGGTCCACGATCATCAGGTTCTCGGCGCGTTGCTTTGGATCGCTCTGGAGTTCTGCAACACGCTGCCGGTCAAGCGCCGGCTGCGGGTGCCGGCCTGTGGTTCCCTTCATCGGCCTGACGTGGATGCGGCGGCCGGAAGTGACAAAGAAAGTCTCTGGCGAGAACGACAGAATGTCTTCATCCGCAAAATGCAGGAACGCGGAACCACCGGCACGCGCCCGTGTGCGCAGGCGCTGGTAAAGCGATGAAACATCGGCAACAGGCTGCGTCCGGACCTTGAATGTCAGGTTGACCTGATAGACATCACCCTGGCCGATGAGGTCGTGAACATGTGAGAACTGCCGCTCGTAGGTTTCAAGGGAGATCGCTTCGGAAGTCGCGATCGCGACAGTGTCCGGGAAGCCCAGCCCGACCAGCCAGCGGTTTCGCTCCCGCGCATCAAGTGGCGTTCGCTTCCCGAAGATCCCGAAGCGCAGCAGGGGCCGGGACGTCGTCGGCGCAATGCGGCGCAGGCGGGGTTCGAAGCAGTAGCCCAGCTCATAGGAAAAATAGCCTGCAACGTGCAGCCCGTCCGCCACAGCGCGGTCGAGGCTCTCGAGCGCACCTGCCACCTCGTCAGCCGACCGGGCAACGATTTCCCCTGTGGGCTGCTCCATGAGGAGGCCCCCGCGTTCAGGCCAGGTCGCATCATCAAAGAGCGCGAAAGGCGAGTGGTCTTTCCAGGTCATGGGAAGCTGATCGCGGCTTGACAGGGACGGGGTGGGAACCAATTGTTGCAACGCGGGGATGAGACAGGTAGCAAATTGAGCCCCCGTCGGAACCAATTTTTGTAAAAAGGCGGACAACAATGCAATGCGGCCGGAGTGCATAGATGTCGAGACATCTCTTTCCCGGTAGTCCGTTTTTTCTGGGGTTTGACGAAATCGAGCGATTGGTCGAATTCGCCAGCCGGAACGCCGCCGAATCCTTTCCGCCGCTCAATATCGAGCAGTTCGAGGATGGGGCGCTTCGCATCACCATCGCCGCTGCCGGATTTGCGCCGGAAAACCTGTCGGTCACGGTGTGTGACAGGGAACTGACGGTGAAGGGCGATCGCACGCCGCCATCCGACAAAAGGGCCTATCTTCACAAGGGAATTGCGGCCCGCTCCTTCACGAAAAGCTTTGCTCTCGCTTCCAGCCTGGAAGTGGTTTCGGCGACGCTTGCGAACGGATTACTGCGCGTAAACCTTAAGCAAATCCAGAAAGCCCCCGAAATTCGTCAGATTCCCATCACGACAGGGTGAGCGGCCCCGGCCATTCAAATTCCACATTTGTGCCCCCATATACCTTTCACGAGCATACTGCAGACCGGCCTGATGGCCGTGAGTAGCGGATGACTCAGGCGGAGTTACAGATGCAGACGAAACAGATGACAGGGAATGGAGTTCAGGGCACGGTTCAGGTCAACGCGCACGGAATCGCGCAGAATCTGGTGTATGTGCGTGAGACACCGGCCGCGGATCTCGTGACGTCAGGTCTGGTTCCCGCCGACGCCAAGATAAACCCGGTGCACAAGTACTTCGTGCTCTGTGCGGCCGACGGTCGACCGCTGGCGGTGTTGGACAATCGGGACCTCGCCTTCGCGGCGGCGCGCGAGCACGACATGCTCCCCGTCAGCGTTCACTGAAATCAGGCGGCCTGTGAGCCAGCAGGGGGTTCCGTAAGGACGGAATAAAGGGCGTCCGCATTCGGAGCGGCCCGCAACCGTTCGCACGTTACGGCGTTGCGGAGCAGTCTTGAGATACGTGCCAGGGCTTTCAGGTGATCAGCCCCGGCATCGGCCGGCGTCAGCAGCAGGAAAACAAGATCCACCGGCGTGTCATCGATTGCCTCATAGGCGACAGGCGTCTGCAGGCGCACGAAAAGACCCGAGATCCGTGTGAGATGGTCCATTCGTCCATGCGGGATTGCAACCCCGCGTCCGACGCCCGTGCTGCCCAGCTTCTCCCGTTCCCAGAGCGCTTCGAACACCGGACCGGCATCCAGCCCCAGGCGCGATGCAGCGAGGGCGGCAAGATCCGTCAGCAGCTTTTTCTTGCCGGACGTTTTCATGCCGCAGATCACGTCTGCCGGCGACAGAATGTCGGAAACATTCATTGCGTGGCTAGCTCCGCCGGGACGGGCACGGGATATCAGCGCTTGTTGAGCTCGATACTCGGGTCAATCCAGCCAATGTTCCCGTCGGGACGCCGGTAGACCACATTCAGCCCGCCATGTGCCGCGTTCAGGAATACAAGGGCGGGGGCTTCCATCAGGTCAAGTTGCATGACGGCTTCGCCAACGGAGAGTTTGCGCAGTTGCGTCGTGCCTTCGGACACGACAACAGGGTTCAGGGCCGTCGAGGCGCCTGCGTCTTCCGCATGCTCTCCCGAAAAGACCTGCTCGCGGGCAGGGCTATGGGCGATGGCAGCACGTGCAGAGCTGTGGTGGTCCTTGATGCGCCCCTTGTGGCGCTGCGCGCGCTTGTCCATACGCTCTATAGCGCCGTCGAAGCTCGCGTAGATGTCCGTGGAGCGCCCCTGGGAGTGCAGGTAGAGGCCCGAAGCCAGGTGCAGCGTGCAGTCTGCGCGGTATTCGTGGCCATCGCGGGAGAAGGTGACGGACCCGTCAACCGGGCGGTCGAAGTACTTGCCGACCGACTGGCCCATTCGGGTCTGCACATAGGTACGAAGGGAGCTTCCGATATCGATCTGCTTGCCGGTGATGCTGAGTTCCATGGAGCTTCGCGTCCTTGTTTGATTACACTGTCACCAGAAATGGAAGGGGCGTAGGTTTGAAGCCGGATTTCCCGGGACTTGGGCGTTATGAATCTCCCGTGACAGGACTGATTTGGCCATAAACGCCGAACGATTCAAGGGGTGTTTCCGCTGCCTGTCGTGGCAACTGACTGCTTGATTCTCTTGCGGTCGACTGAGGAAGGAATTCGCATGGCTTCCCGGTACTTCGCCACGGTCCGGCGGGCGATCTCGATGCCGGACACACGCAGGACGTCGACGATGCGGTCGTCTGACAGCACGGAAACCGGGCTTTCGCCGTCGATCAGTTCCCGGATGCGGTGGCGCACGGATTCCGCTGAATGAGCGTCGCCACCCTCGGCCGACTGGATGGCTGAGGAGAAGAAATACTTGAGCTCGAACGTGCCGCGCGGCGTCGCGATGTACTTGTTCGCCGTGACGCGGCTGACAGTGGACTCATGCATGCCGATGACTTCGGCAATCGCTTTCAGGTTCAGCGGCCGCAGATGGGCGATGCCGTTGGCAAGGAAGCCGTCCTGCTGGCGCACGATTTCCGAAGACACTTTCAGGATAGTGCGCGCACGCTGTTCGAGACTGCGGACCAGCCAGTTGGCATTGTTCATCTGCTCGGTCAGGTAGGTCTTCACTTCCTTGTCTTTGCCACCGACCGTCGACGCATAGCGCGAGTTGACCAGGACCTTGGGAAGCGTGTCGTTGTTCAGTTCGACAAGAAAGCCGCCATTGGCCGTGGCACGCACATAGATGTCGGGAACGACAGGCTGCACGGGCTCACCGCCGAACTTGAGACCAGGCTTCGGGTTGAGCTGCTTGATCTCGGCAACCATGTCCGAGAGATCTTCGTTCGACACGCCCGTCACGCGGAGCAGGGAGGCGAAGTCGCGCTTTGCCAGCAGGCCGAGATTGTCGAGCAGGGCCTGCATCGCAGGGTCCAGGCGATTGCGCTCGCGCAGCTGGAGGGCAAGGCATTCGCTCAGCGTTCGTGCCCCGACACCGGTCGGATCGAATTTCTGGATGGTCTTGAGCACGCGTTCGATGAAGTCGGTGGGAACCACCAGTGCCTGCGACAGCGTCTGGAGATCAGCCGTCAGGTAGCCACTCTCGTCGATCATGTCGATGAGATAGGCGCCGATCAGCTTGTCCCGCGGGTCCGTGCAGGCGATGTGGAGCTGCTGCTCCAGGTGTTCGTGCAGGTTCAGGGCGCGTGACAGCGTTGCCTCGATGGACATCGCGTCTTCGCGGTCGCTGCCGCCGGTGCGTGAATCCATTTGCACGGAAAGGCCCGTGTCCCGGGGGGCTTCCTGCGCCCGGTCGATGACGGAATCTTCCGCATAGACGTTGTCGTAATCGGTATCGACAGCCTCGGCAGCGTTCGCCGGCGGCGCATCTTCCGAGAGGCTCAGCGTCGTGGCTTCGGTGGCCGGCGCAAGGACGTCCTTGTCGGCTGTGTTGCCTTCGGTTTCTTCCCGTTCCAGCAGCGGATTGCGCTCGAGTTCCTGCTCGACGAAGGTCTGCAGCTCTAGGTTCGACATCTGCAGAAGCTTGATCGCCTGCTGCAGCTGCGGGGTCATCACAAGGCCTTGGCCTTGCCGGATTTCGAGTCTCTGGTTCAGCGCCATTGGAAGGTCATCCTATAGCGAGAACTTTTCGCCGAGATAAACGCGGCGCACGTCCATGTTCGAGACAATCTCGTGGGGCGTGCCTTCGGTCATGACTTCGCCATCATGGATGATGTAGGCGCGGTCGATGATTTCAAGCGTTTCGCGGACGTTGTGGTCGGTGATGAGCACGCCGATGCCACGCTCCTTGAGGTGGTGCACCAGCTTGCGGATGTCGCCAATGGCGATCGGATCGATGCCGGCAAACGGCTCGTCCAGAAGCATGAATGAAGGTTGCGTCGCGAGAGCGCGCGCGATCTCGACGCGCCGGCGTTCACCACCCGAGAGGGCAAGGGCAGGGGCACGACGAAGATGTTCGATCGAGAATTCCGCAAGCAGGTCATCAACGACCTGTTGCCGCTTCTGCCGGTCTGGAGCCACGAGTTCAGCGACAGCCATGAGGTTCTGCTCGACCGTCAGTCCGCGAAAGATCGAGGCTTCCTGCGGCAGGTAGCCAATGCCAAGGCGCGCACGACGGTACATCGGCAGCACGGTGATGTCATGGCCATCCAGGAGGATCTGGCCGCTGTCGGCAGGAATGAGGCCCGTGATCATGTAGAAGCAGGTCGTCTTGCCGGCACCATTCGGTCCGAGCAGGCCCACGGCTTCTCCACGACGCACCTGAAGCGAGACAGCGCGCACGACCGGACGGCGACGGAAGCTCTTGCCGATCTGGTTCACGACCAGACCAGTCTGTTCGGCCACGAGCTGTGGTCGTCCGTACTCGCTGCCTTGGCCACCGATATAAGTCATGCGTAGGTTGCTCTGGGTGCCTTAAACTATTCGTCGGGTCATAAAATCCCGGTTGGCCTTAAAGTTGCGTTGAAATTCAGGGAGTTGATCCCGTTTCTTTTTTCTCGCCATCAGTTTTTGGCTGTGAGCCGGGCGTCGGCAGCTTTGGCGACTTCGCGGGAACAAAAATTCCGGTGACACGACCATCCGGGCCACCACCCTGAAGGTCAGCTTTTCCGGTGGCGAGGTTAACCACGAGTGAAGAGCCCTGCATCGCATTAGGACCTTTCACAAGCGTCACCTTGCCTGAAAGCTTCACCACGCGTTGCGAGATATCATACACGGCAGAGCCACCCGTTGCCTCGCCTTGAGGTGAGGAAAGGATTACGCCACCATTCGCTTGAATATGCTCGATATTGCCATTGGCAACCTTGATGGCAAGCGTATCGGAGCGAAGTATGAGCTTGCCCTGCATTACGCGCACATTGCCGGCATAGGTTGCCGTTTCGGCATTCATGTCCGCGGTCGTTGAGTCCGCAGTGATCGAAATCTCCTGGTCGCTGTCGCGCCCCATGCCTGAAAACGGATTGGGAACGCCTTGGGCCGCAGCCACCGAGGCCAGCAGTGAAGTCGTCAGCAGGGAGCCGGTGATGGTTGTTGTCGCTTTCACGCCTAGTTCGCCTTCTTCTTGGGGGTTGCGGCCGGGCCGGCGGGTTGTGCGGGAACCTCTGTCACGTCTTCGGCAACAGGTTCGGCATTGCCCTCCGGGTTGGAAGTGGCCGCAGCTTTGGCCTCGCCCTTCCTGGCAGCCGGAAAGTACTTGGTTGTGACGCCACCCATGAACTTGATTATACCCGCTTCCTTGAGCCCTTCAAAGCGATCAGCCGTGATGACCCCAAGCGGGCCCTGACATTTGATGGCCGATGTGCCTTTCAGCACACCGGCGCCAAAATCATAACGGGCGGAGTCAGTGTGGCACTCATAGCCGCGGTCCGAATGGATGTTGATGGTCTTGTTCAGGTCCAGCGTCTTGCCCTCGACGTCCAGGACGCCTTCCATCGCGCCGACCTGCAGCCAGCTCTTGTCCTGCATGGTGATGTCGGCATTGACGTCTTCGATCGTCATTTTGCGGGCCTTGCCGGGTTCGATCGAAGCGCCTTTGGCCGTGACAGTGAAGGGTTGGCCGCGACCATCCGTGCCAGTCAGGCGGGGGCTGACCAGCGCTCGATCCTGCGCGAGCTCCTTCATGTCCTGAGGCGTTATTTTGATGGTCTCGTTGCGGCCGTTTGTTGAGTACATGACCACCATCACGACCAGGCTGACTGCGATGATCGGCAGCATGACCTTCATGATGCGCACGAAGCGGGAATAGCTGACGGTTGAGTCGGCGCGCTGGCGTGACCGGACTTCCCAACTGTCGAGGCGCGAGCGCTGCGGAACGTCCTGTTCCCCTGCGGGTACGAGGCGTCCGGTTTCCGGGTCCTGAATGAATCGCGCCATGCGTTCTGGTTTTTCCTGCCGCTCGCTCAGGCGACGCCGGCGCGCAGGCAGTCATGGACATGAACGATGCCCACGGGTCGCGCACTGGCTTTTCCTGCATCTTCGTCGCCAACGACGAACAGGCAGGTGACGGGAATGGCATGCTGGTTCATCAGGCGCAGGGCCTCGGCCCCAAGCGCACCCGAACGGATCAGGCGCGGCCTGGTGGTCATGACTTCGGCAGCCTTGCGCTTCAGAAGTTCCCCCTGCATGTGCCGCCGCAAGTCGCCATCCGTGATAACGCCCAGCAGCATGCCGGAAGCATCGACGACGCCCGCGCAGCCAAACCGCTTCGAAGTCATTTCAAGCAGTACGTCGCTCATGGCCGCGTTGTCAGAGACAAGCGGCAACTCACTTCCGGTATGCATGATGTCGACAACACGGACCAGCTTGCGCCCGAGCGAGCCACCCGGGTGAAGGGCGCGGTAGTCATCAGGCGTAAAGCCGCGACGCTTCATCAACGCAACCGCGAGCGCATCGCCGAGCGCGAGCGTCATTGTCGTGGACGTGGTTGGCGCGAGACCCATGGGGCAGGCCTCTGGCGCGGCTGGCAGGATCAAAGGAACATCTGCGTGCTGCGCCAGCGGTGACTCGGCGCCGCTCGTGATGGCAATCATCGGAATGCCCGCACGCCGCGTGTATTCGATGATGTCAGTCAGTTCCTGGGTCTTGCCCGAGTTCGACAGCAGCACCGCCGCGTCCTTGCGGGTCACAAATCCGAGGTCGCCATGGCTGGCCTCTCCGGGATGCACGAACTGGGACGGCGTTCCGGTTGATGCAAGCGTCGCAGCAATCTTTGCACCGACGAGGCCACTCTTGCCCATGCCGGAAACAATGACGCGGCCTTCCACGCCCATGATGATGTCGACAGCCTTCGTGAACCTGTGGTCCAGAGCCCGGGCGAGCGCAGCAAGCGCGTCACCCTCCACCGACAGCACGCGACGCGCCGCCTCGAGGTCGGCAACTGTCTTTTCGGCGACTGAAATCTCACTGTGTGCGGCTGTCATCGGAACTACTCGTCAAAAGCCCATCGTCCCCACGTTTCGCGCGGCGATAAGGCGCAAAAATGGCGCCGGAGCGCGAAAAACGATGCGTGGGCAGTATGGGCTTTCGGGCTAGCGGAATCAAGCAATTGACCATGAAGCGCTTGTAAGAACTCACCCCAAAAGGAGGCGGAAATCGGCCGGTTTCCGGCTTGATACCCAAACGGGCAACAAGATGCCGCTTCGTGCAGCAGTCTTTCAGGCTGAATGCGAGAAGATATCTTCTTCCGACCAGCCGTTCAGGTCGAGGGTCGCGCGCGTGCCGATGAACTCGAAGCACTTGAGGGCGAGGTCGAGCCGCCCCTCACGAACCAGCATCGATTCGAGCGTGTTTTTGAGTTTGTGAAGATGAAGAACGTCCGACGCAGCATACGCGAGCTGCGCATCGCTGAGCTTGGCGGCTCCCCAGTCCGAACTCTGCTGCTGCTTCGACAGGTCCACGTCGAGCAACTCCTTCACCAGGTCCTTCAGGCCATGCTTGTCCGTGTAGGTACGCACCAGTCTGGAAGCAAGCTTGGTGCACCACACGGGAGACGTGGAAACATTCAGATACCGCTGGAAAACAGCCACGTCGAAGCGGGCGTAGTGAAAGATCTTCACGACATCCGGATCTTCCAGAAGGCGGACGAGATTGGGTGCCTTGTAGGTCTTGCGGTCAAAGCGAACGACATGGCAGTGCCCGTCGCCACCCGACAGCTGGGCGAGGCACAGCGCGTCACGCAGCGGGTTGAGACCGAGTGTTTCAGTGTCGATTGCGACGCTCTTGCCGAAGTCAACGCCGCCGGGCAGGTCGCCCTCGTGAAAATGAATCTTCATGCGGACGTTTTCCGGGGAAAATCAGTTCAGTTCAGTTGAATGGTGCCCAGAAGAGGACTCGAACCTCCACACCTTGCAGTACTAGTACCTGAAACTAGCGCGTCTACCAATTCCGCCATCTGGGCTTGCAAGAACAGTCAAGGGCGGGAGTGGTATCCGTCGGGACCCGGGTCTGTCAACGGAAACGCAACACAAGTCCCCTTCAAGTATGCCGCGCTTTTGGCTATCAAGCGCTCCACCACTCCTCGTCTTAAGGAATTCCAACCGTGCAGCACCCCTCTTCAGGCAAGCTTGTGACGATTTTTGGCGGTTCCGGCTTCGTCGGCAAGCAGGTTGTGAGAAGGCTGGCGCGCGATGGATATCGGATCCGGGTCGTAACGAGGCGCCCGAACCAGCATCTCGATCTGAAGCCAATGGGCGAGGTGGGACAAATTGCTCTGGTTCGGGGCGACGTCCGCAACGCGGCCAGCGTGCGCGAGGCCATCCAGGGTGCATCCTGCGTGGTCAATCTGGTGGGTATTCTTCGCCCGGGTGGCGGACAGTCTTTCCAAGGCGCCCATGTTGATGCGCCGGACCTCATCGCCACGGCGAGCGCGAGCCTCGGCGTCGAAACACTGGTTCAGATGTCCGCGATCGGGGCTGACGTGAACGCCGCTTCGAGCTATGCCCGCAGTCGCGGAGAGGGCGAGGCAGCGACCCGCAAGGCGTTCCCCAATGCGACGATCCTCCGGCCCTCCATCATATTCGGCAGCGAGGACGGGTTCTTCAATCTCTTCGCGCGCATGATGCGCTGGTCTCGCGGGTTCTTCCCGTCATTCGGTGGCGGCACCACGCGCTTTCAGCCCGTCTATGTCGGTGACGTTGCTGACGCCGTATCGGTTGCCCTGGCAAGCTCCAGGTGCCGCGGTCGCACCTATGAGCTGGGTGGGCCGTCCGTATTCACGTTGCAGCAGGTGCTCGAGTTGATCGCAACGGCGACTGGCCGCAAGTTCATTTTTGTGCCGGTACCCTTTTTCATGCTGTCCATTGCCGGGGCCATGTTCGGCTGGTTGCCCTTTGCTCCCATCACCTATGATCAGGTGAAGCTGCTGCGCAAGGACAACGTCGTGAAAGGCGGACCGGATGCAGGGACAGTTGAAACCCTGGCAGAACTCGGCATCAGCCCCACATCGGCGGAAGCTGTGGTCCCGTCTTATCTCGTCGTTTACAGGCCAACCGGGCAGTATTTCGAGCGCGAAAGCGTCTGAGCATCGCCTTCACGCGAGGATGTATTCCTTCGTGAACAGGTAGCTCAGCATCAGCGTGCCGAGGAAGATCCGGTACCAGGCAAACACGCCGAAACCGTTGTTCGCAACGAACGACAGGAACATGCGTGCCACGTAAAAGGCGCTGATGAAGGCCACAACGAATCCGATCCCGAGCACGAGGAAATCTGACTCGTGCAGGTCATTCCAGTGCTTGTAGAGCGAATAGGCTGACGCTCCGAACATTGTCGGGATCGCCAGAAAGAACGAAAACTCGGCAGCCGCACTGCGTTCCACCTTCATGAGCAGCGAGCCCATGATCGTCGCCCCCGAGCGCGAGACTCCGGGGATCATCGCCACGCACTGGCAAAGACCGATTTTAAAATAGAGCGACAGAGGAAAGTCCTCAACCGAGTAGTACTGGGGAATCTTCACCAGCCGCTCGATGTAGAGGATCGCAAAACCGCCAACGACCAGCGACACGGCGACGACGTATTTCGAGAACAGGTACGTCGTGATGAAATCCGACAAAAGGACGCCCAGCAGCGCTGCAGGCAGGAACGCAACGAAAAGACCAAACGCAAAGCGTCTGGCATTCTCGTTGAACGGGACCGCCTTGGTGACCTTCCACAGATAGTCGAAATAGATGACGCAGATCGACAGGATGGCGCCGAACTGGATGAAGATCTCGAATACGCCGCCAGGCGGAACATCCAGATCCAGCAGTTCGCGGACGAGGATCATGTGCCCGGTCGAGGACACGGGAAGGAACTCGGTAATGCCTTCCACGAGTGCCAGAATGATGGCGGAGACGATTTTCCAGAGGAGTTCCATGGACCCTGCAAAATGCAAATGGGGGGCGAAAAGGGGGCGAACCGTACATCAGAGGTGAGGTGCGCACAAATCAGCCGCTTCGTTCTCCGGGATTTTATTATGACCGTTTCGGACATAATGTGGTCCAGCATGGGACGAAAAAGTACTTCGGGGCGATATTTTTCTGAAAATAAGACAGTAGTACTGCCAAAAAACACAATTTCGCCCTTGCGAAGCAATTTTTTGTCCGTATACCGCCATTTCGCGTCGGAATATTACGGACACCTGACCATGGCCGAGAACAAAATGCTGCGCTTCGTGAGCGTCAGGCGAAACATGCCCGAAAAACGGGCTGCCAGATCCAGGGCATCGGATTTCAAGGAAATCTATGCCGAGTACCCGACAGAGGGGGCCAAAGAGCAATCCAGCCGCTGCTCGCAGTGCGGCGTGCCGTTTTGCCAGGTTAGCTGCCCCCTGCAAAACAACATTCCCGACTGGCTGAAGCTGACCGCCGAAGGCCGGTTGGAAGAGGCCTATGAAGTCTCGCAGGCCACGAACAACATGCCGGAGATCTGCGGCCGCATCTGCCCGCAGGACCGCCTGTGTGAAGGCAGTTGCGTGATCGAACAGTCAGGCCACGGCACCGTGACGATCGGCGCCGTCGAAAAATACATCACCGACACCGCATGGACGAAGGGTTGGGTGAAACCGATCAGGGTCGGCCGCGATACTGGCCGATCCGTGGGCATCATCGGCGCTGGCCCCGCAGGTCTTGCAGCAGCCGAACAGCTGCGCATGAAGGGGCACGCCGTGACGATCTATGATCGCTACGACCGGGCCGGCGGCCTCCTGATGTATGGCATTCCGAACTTCAAACTCGAAAAGGAAGTGGTCACCCGCCGCATCGAGCGTCTCGAGCAGGCCGGCGTGCAGCTCCAGTTGAACACGGATGTTGGCAAGAAGCTGCCGCTCGCGAAGCTGCGCAAGCAGCACAACGCGATCCTCATTGCCACGGGGGTCTACAAGGCACGCTCCATGGCGGCGCCTGGCACCGGACTGCAGGGGATCATTCCGGCACTCTCTTACCTGACGGTCTCGAACCGGGTTTGCCTCGGCGAGAAGGTGAAGGCGTTCGACGATGGCAGCATGAACGCGAAGGGCAAGAATGTCGTGGTGATTGGCGGTGGTGACACGGCCATGGATTGCGTGCGCACGGCAGTGCGCCAGCATGCGAAGTCCGTGACATGCCTCTATCGGCGGGATCGTGAAAACATGCCTGGTTCGTTGCGCGAAGTGGGGCACGCCGAGGAGGAGGGTGTTGTCTTTTCATGGCTGGCAGCGCCCAAGGCGTTTCAGGGCGACAAATCGGTGTCAGCCGTTCGCTCGATCCGCATGCGCCTGTCGTCACCCGATGGCAGCGGACGCCAGGCGCCGGAAGAAGTCCCGGGAAGTGAATTCAACTTGCCCGCCGACCTTGTCATCATGGCGCTCGGCTTCGATCCGGAAGACCTCAATGGTGCCTTCGGCGAAAGCGACCTCGCCATCAGCAAGTGGGGAACGCTGACGATCGACCAGCGCACCATGATGACGTCGCTGCCGGGCGTCTTCGCTGCAGGCGACATCGTGCGAGGCGCGTCGCTGGTGGTCTGGGCCATCAAGGATGGTCGTGACGCTGCTGACGCAATGCACACTTTTCTCGAAGCCGGCGCGCAGGTCGCGCGGACCGCAGCGGAGTAACACCATGACCGAGACCATCCACGAAGAGATCGCACGGTACCGCGAGAACGCCCGCCACCTGGAAGAAAACCACAGCTATTCGCCGGACCAGGAGCGCGACGCGTGCGGCGTTGGTCTGGTGGCGGCAATCGACGGCAAGCCGCGCCGCGAAATCGTCCTTCATGCGATCAATGCGCTCAAGTGCGTTTGGCACCGCGGCGCCGTCGACGCCGATGGCAAGACCGGGGATGGTGCAGGCTTGCACATCCAGGTGCCGCAGGAGTTTTTCGCCGACGAAGTCCGCCTGACGGGCCATCCGCTGCAGTCCGGGCGTATCGGCATCGGCATGATCTTCCTGCCGCGCACGGATTATGCCGCGCAGGAAACATGCCGCACGATCGTCGAGGCCGAGATCCTCCGCTTCGGTTACTACATCTATGGCTGGCGTCAGGTGCCGGTGGACATTTCCGTCATCGGCGAAAAGGCCAATGCGACGCGGCCGGAAATCGAACAGATCATGTTCGATACCGGCGCAAAGAAGAATGTGGAGGAGGTCGAGCGCGATCTCTTCATCATCCGTCGCCGCATTGAAACGCAGGTGCGCCGCGCATCCATTCCGAATTTCTACGTGTGTTCGCTCTCGACGCGCTCGCTGATCTACAAGGGAATGTTCCTGGCCGAGCAATTGTCGGTCTTCTATCCCGACCTGCTCGATCCGCGCTTCGTGTCGCCGATGGCGATATTCCACCAGCGCTATTCCACCAACACGTTTCCAACCTGGTACCTCGCGCATCCCTTCCGGATGCTCGCCCACAACGGAGAGATCAACACCGTCAAGGGCAACATCAACTGGATGAAGAGCCATGAAGTGCGCATGGCGAACGAGTCCTTCGGTGATTACCAGGAAGACATCAAGCCCATCATCCAGCCCGGATCATCGGATTCCGCAGCATTGGATGCCGTGTTCGAGGTCCTGTGCCGCGCAGGCCGGTCGGCGCCGATGGCAAAGACGCTGCTCATCCCGGAGGCCTGGTCAAAGCACCAGGCATCAATGCCGGAGTCGCACCGTGCGATGTACCAGTATGCCAATGCCGTCATGGAGCCATGGGACGGACCGGCTGCGCTGGCGGTCACTGACGGTCGCTGGGTCGTGGCTGGCCTTGATCGAAATGGCCTGAGACCGCTCAGATACTCCATCACCCGGGACGGGTTGCTGTTCGTCGGATCCGAAACAGGCATGGTCGTCCTGCCGGAGCCCAGCATCGCAAAGAAAGGTCGCGTCGGGCCGGGACAGATGATCTGCGTCGACCTGGAGCGGGGCAAGTTCTACGACGACCGCTCGATCAAGGACGAACTCGCCGCGTCCGAGAAATTCGAGGACTGGACGAAGAACATCGTGGAACTCGATCCCATCATCGGACCGGGACCTGAACCACTTATGCTGGAGGACCGTTCGGAACTGCGCCGGCGTCAGCTGGCAGCGGCCATCTCGATGGAAGACCTCGAGATGGTGCTGCACCCCATGGTGGAGGACAGCAAGGAGCCGGTCGGTTCCATGGGCGACGACACGCCGTTGGCTGTTCTGTCGCAACAGTACCGCCCATTGTCGCACTATTTCCGCCAGAACTTCAGCCAGGTCACCAATCCGCCGATCGACAGCCTGCGCGAAGATCGCGTCATGAGCCTGCGCACGCGGTTCAAGAACCTCGGCAACGTTCTGGCACAGAACAAGACCCAGCTCGAAGTGTTCACGCTCGAGAGCCCGGTCATTTCAACCGGCATGTATGACCGCATGAAGGAGCACCTCAAGGACCGCTTCTTCGAGATCGACTGCACATTCGATGTCCGCGACGGGAAGGCCGAGGAAGGCGCCCTCAAGGCAGCACTCGACAAGATCTGCGCGCAGGCCGAGGAAGCAGTCCGCAGCGGCTATGCCCACCTGATCCTCACGGATGAACGCGTTGGTCCCACGGTAGCAGCGATTCCGATGATCCTCGCCACCGGCGCCGTGCACTCGCACCTTGTCCGCACGCAGCTCAGGACATTCACGTCGCTGAATGTGCGTTCGGCAGAGTGCGTCGATACGCATTACTTCGCGGTTCTGATTGGCGTTGGTGCGACGACCGTCAACGCCTGGCTGGCACAGGAATGCATCGCCGACCGGCATGCCCGCGGCCTGTTCGGCAGCAGGCGGCTGGGAGAGTGCGTGAAGAGCTACATGGACAGCGTCAGTGCCGGCTTGCTCAAGATCATCTCGAAGATGGGCATCTCGGTGATCTCGTCCTATCGCGGCGGTTACAATTTTGAAGCCGTGGGTCTGTCCCGCTCGATGGTGGCCGAGTACTTCCCGGGCATGCCATCCCGCATTTCGGGCATCGGTCTGGCCGGGATCCAGAAGCGCATCTGCAGGCAGCATGCCAAAGCGTTCACTGAGGAAGTGGCGGCACTTCCCATTGGCGGGCTCTATCGGTATCGCTCCGGCGGGGAAACGCATGCGCATTCGGCAGAATCCATTCACCTGCTGCAGTCAGCCGTGACGCTGGAAAGCCGTTCGACCTTCCGGAAGTACACGGACAACATTCGCAAGTCACCGCCGACAAGCCTGCGTCACCTGATGGATTTCAGGCCGCGGGACCGCACGCCGATACCAGCCGAAGACGTCGAGTCGATCACGGAGATATCGAAGCGCTTCGTGACGCCCGGCATGTCCCTTGGCGCACTGTCCCCGGAAGCCCATGGCACGCTGAACATCGCCATGAACCGGATCGGCGCGAAGTCGGACTCGGGCGAGGGAGGCGAAGATCCTGCGCGCTTCAAGCCCCGGCCCAACGGTGACAACGCAAACTCGGCTATCAAGCAGATCGCCTCCGGGCGCTTCGGTGTCACGGCGGAGTATCTGAACCAGTGCCGCGAAATCGAGATCAAGGTCGCCCAGGGCGCAAAGCCGGGTGAAGGTGGCCAGTTGCCGGGCTTCAAGGTGACGGAACTCATCGCGAAGTTCCGGCACGCGACACCCGGTGTGACGCTGATTTCGCCACCACCGCACCACGACATATACTCGATCGAGGATCTTGCGCAGCTCATCTATGACCTGAAGCAGATCAACCCGACGGCGCGCGTCTGCGTGAAGCTCGTGGCGTCGACTGGCATCGGCACGATTGCAGCGGGCGTCGCAAAGGCAAAGGCCGACGTCATCCTGATCTCGGGTCACGTGGGCGGCACGGGCGCATCGCCTCTGTCATCCATCAAGTACGCGGGCGTCCCCTGGGAAATGGGACTGACGGAAGCGAACCAGGTACTCACCCTCAACAATCTGCGGCATCGTGTTGTGCTGCGGACGGATGGTGGCCTCCGCACGGGACGTGACATCGTCATGGCCGCAATGATGGGGGCCGAGGAGTTCGGCATTGGGACGGCAGCGCTGGTGGCGATGGGATGCATCATGGTGCGCCAGTGCCACTCCAACACCTGCCCCGTGGGCGTGTGCACGCAGAGCGAAGAGCTGAGAAAGAAGTTCACCGGAACGCCTGACAAGGTGGTCAACCTGATGAGCTTCCTGGCGGAAGAGGTCAGGGACATTCTCGCCAGCCTCGGCTTCCGTTCGCTCAAGGACGTCATCGGGCGAACTGACCTGCTCATGCAGGTCAACCGCGGCGCACACGACCTTGATGATCTCGATCTCAATCCGCTGCTTGTTCAGGCAGACCCGGGACCGAACCCGCGCTTCTGCACGATCGAAGGCCGCAACGAGGTTCCCGACACGCTCGACGAAAAGATCGTGAGGGACGCGGCGCGTCTGCTGGAAGACGGCGAGAAGATGCAGCTGACCTATACCGTTCGAAATACGATGCGCGCCATCGGCACGCGCGTGTCGTCACACATCGTGCGCAAGTACGGCATGAGCGGGCTGAACCCGGGGCAGTTGACAGTCAAGCTGACGGGATCGGCAGGGCAGTCCCTTGGCGCATTCGCGGTGCAGGGTGTGAAGCTGAAGCTCTATGGCGAATCGAACGACTATGTCGGCAAGGGCCTGTCGGGCGGAACGATCATTGTCCGTCCGATGGTCTCGAGCCAGCTCGAGAGTCAGGACAACGTGATCATCGGCAACACGGTGCTGTATGGAGCAACGGCAGGCAAGCTCTTCGCGTCCGGACAGGCAGGAGAGCGTTTCGCCGTCCGGAACTCGGGCGCGGTCACCGTGGTCGAAGGATGCGGTTCCAACGGCGTTGAATACATGACCGGAGGCGTTGCCGTGATCCTGGGGCCTGTAGGCGACAACTTCGCAGCGGGCATGACAGGCGGCATGGCGTTCGTGCACGACCCGAAGAACGAGTTCATGATCAAGGTCAACCCGGACAGCGTGGTGTGGGAACGCATTGCCTCGTCCTACTGGAATGACCTGCTGGTGACGCTCATCGAGGAACATGTCGCCGAAACCGGATCCCGCCACGCCAAGCGTCTGCTGGACCAGTGGGAGATCGAAAGGCAGAATTTCTGGCAGGTTTGCCCGAAGGAGATGCTGAATCGGTTGAAACACCCGCTAAGCGACCGGCCGGCGGCAGCAATCGCCTGAACGGTGTAGGACACGGCCCGGCATGGGCATGGCGCGCGACAGAACCTTGCGCTGTGCTCGCCGACGCTCGTAAGTAACAGGGATGGGGGAATCACGAACACCCGTCGAGACGCGCCGGTATCGCGTTGCTGGCCTCAGCGACGCTGAAGGCGCATTGCGCGCGGAACATGCACTGCTTTCGGTTCCGGGTGTGCATCGCGCCATCGTCGACTATGACCACCAGCAGGTCATCGTGCGCATCGCAAACTACGTGACGGACGATGCGATCGCGGAGGCCGTGGAGGGCGTAGGCTACACGCTCCTGCTGGAAACGCGCCCTCGCATCCGCAACGACGAAGAACTCAACGAGCGCCCAGCGCCCGATGAAGTGCCAGAAGACACACCGGCACCGGAGGAGCCCGATCCGGAGCCCGAACCGGTTCGGCCCCCCGAAGCACCGCGACCACGCGATGACACACGGGATTGGGAAAGGCCCGCTCGCGCAGAACCACTGCCGTTGTGGCGTCGCATCTGGTTTTTCGCATCGCGGACAGTCGTCTACGGCATCCTGTTTACTGTTGTCCTCACGCTTGTTTATCGGGTCTTACCGGTTCCCACGACGATGCTCATTCTGAGCGAAGGCCTGTTGGAAGGCCGGGCGATCAGGAAAGACTGGGTGCCACTCGAACAGATCTCGCCAAATCTCGTGCGGTCGGTGATTGCATCCGAGGACAACGAGTTCTGTCGGCACTGGGGCTTTGATTTCAAGGAAATGGAAGACGCCTGGAAGGATTCCAAAAGGGGAGGCCGGTTGCGTGGCGCATCGACGATCAGCCAGCAAACGGCGAAGAACGTTTTCCTGTGGTCGGGACGCTCCTGGATCCGGAAGGGAATGGAAGCCTACTTCACGCTCATGATCGAAGGCTTGTGGCCCAAGCGACGGATCATGGAAGTCTACCTGAATGTCATTGAGTGGGGCCCCGGCGTCTTCGGTGCCGAGGCGGCTGCGCGCAGGTGGTTTGGCAAGTCGGCATCGAAACTGACGCGATTGGAAGCCGCACGCCTTGCAGCAATTCTTCCAAGCCCGAAGCGATATCGGGCCAACCCACCCGGTCCCTACGTGAATGATCGCGGCTACACAATCTCTGCGCGAGCGTCAAACGTCGACCTCAATGGCGTAGACAGATGCGCTAAGCCTTGAGCCCGATGGCAGGCACACCTAATCTGGCGTCACCATGCTTCGACTGCATCATTTCCAGCTCTCGCCGCTCTGTCGAAAGGTCCGTCTCGTTCTGAACGAGAAGCGGCTTCCGTACGAGTGCGTCGTCGTCCGTCCATGGGACGCGGGCATAGCCCTGAAGGATCTGACGAAGCTTGCATTGACGGACGGCCACGTGCTGACCGACGCAAGGGCCATTGCCGAGTATCTCGAGGAAACCAGCGCCGGCGCGCCACTTCTGGCGGTGAACCATCGCGATCGCGCAGAAGCCCGCAGCTGGATCAACTGGGCTGACGATCACATGTGGTCTTCTGTGACATCTCAGGTTCTGCAGGAGAGGGTCCTGAAACGTTTCGATCCGCGCGGAGATCGCCAGCCCGACCTGACGGTGCTGAAGGCTGCACAACAGGAGTTGCGGGCCTGCATGCAGGTTCTTGAGCGCCAGCTCGACCACTCGGCTTCGCTGGTCGGCGGATTGGGGCTCGCGGATCTGTCGGCCGCGGCACATCTTTCGTGCCTGGATTATTTCGGGGATGTGCCGTGGTCGGACTATGCTGCGACGCACGACTGGTACGCGCGGATCAAGTCTCGACCATCGTTTCGTGTCCTGCTCTCCGACACGCTGCCAGGCGTTCCGCACGCCGCGCACTACCAGGATCTCGACTTCTGAATGAAGGCCGAACACAAGCAGTCAGCCAGGCAGTACATCACAGAGGCGGCACTCAGGCTCGGCTTCGATGCGGTGGGCTTTGCGCAGGCCGTGCAGACGGATGCAGCAAAGGCTGAACTCCGGAGGTTTCTCGATCAGGGCTATCATGGTGACATGGGCTGGCTGAAGGATCGCGCCGATCAGCGTGCGGATCCGCAAAGGCTTTGGCCCGAGGCCCGGTCAGCGATCGTGCTGGGCCATTCCTATGCGCCCGACAGTGATCCCCTGCAGGTGCTTTCACGACCCGACACAGCCGCCATCTCGGTCTACGCACAGGGCAAGGACTATCATGATGTCATCAAGCCGAAGCTGAAGCAGATAGCGCGTCAGGTGGTTCAGGAATTTGGCGGTGACGTGAAGGTCTTTGTCGATACTGCGCCCCTGATGGAAAAGCCCCTGGCACAGGCCGCGGGGCTTGGCTGGCAGGGCAAGCACACAAATCTCGTCAGCCGCTCTCATGGCTCGTGGCTGTTTCTGGGAGCCATTCTGACAACACTCGAACTGGATTCGTCAGGGCCCGAAATCGATCACTGCGGGTCTTGCAGTCGCTGCCTCGACGTGTGTCCCACACAGGCCTTCGTCGGGCCCTACAGGCTGGACGCGCGAAAGTGCATTTCATACCTGACGATCGAGCACAAAGGCATGATCGACCGCACATTGCGGCCAATGATGGGAAATCGGATTTATGGCTGTGATGATTGTCTGGCAGTCTGTCCCTGGAACAAGTTTGCCAGCGCCACCGATGAAGCAGCCTACCGGTCACGGCCCGGCATGGACGGCGCGCGGCTGGAAGACCTCCTGCAACTCGACGATGCCGCTTTTCGTCTGAAGTTCAGCGGGTCGCCGATCAAGCGGATCGGCCGGGACAGGTTCATCCGGAACGTACTGATCGCAGCGGGAAACGCCGGGCTGGCAGCCTTGGTCCCGCGCGTTCGCATGCATCTGGATGATCCGTCGCCGGTCGTTCGCGGCACGGCGGTTTGGGCACTGGCAAGATTGCTGCCGCAGGAGGAGTTCGAGCGCCTCAAACAGGCACTGTCCCCCCTTGAAGGGGACACGGCCGTGAATGCCGAGTGGGACGCGATCAGCGGTTCGGCTTGAACTCGAGCTTTTCGATTTCCTTGCGCGCGCTTGCCGCAGCCGGACTGTTCGGCGCCTTCTCGAGCACCTTGAGGAAATCCTGCCGGGCACCGGCCTTGTCACCTGTCACGGCACGAATGAGACCGCGCTCGGCGATGGCCTCGATGTTCTCCGGTTCAAGCAGCAGCGCCTGCGTGATGTCGCCCTTGGCACCTTGCAGGTTCTTCTGCGCGCGGCGTGCGCTGCTGCGCAGCACCAGCGCTTCGACATTGCCCGGCTCGGAGACGAGGGCGGAAGAGAGATCCGTTTCAGCCTGGGCCCATTTCTTCAGGGACGCCGACGCGCGTGCCCGGTCGATGAGATAGATCGCCTCTCCTGGCATCAGGCCCAGCGCTGCCGTAAACGAAGCGGTCGCCAGATCAGGCTGGCCGGCGAGCAACCACGCATTGCCGGCCTGATCCAGAATTTCGGCGCGCATTTCAGCGTCACCTGCCGAACCCTTGCGTGCCAGCGTGTCAAGGCGGCGGGCAGCTTCTTCAAATTGCTTGAGGCCGACCAGCGCGACGGCCGCGCAGTGTTCCGCCATGGGATCACTTCCGTCGACAAGCGCGTTCATGGCCATCTCGAGGGCTTGGTCCGGATGGCGTTCGGATTTCTTGAGGCATGCCTGGTACGAAAACGTGCTAGACAGGGCCAGTGCGCCGGCAGCGATGAGTGATGTGAGCATGGGACCAGAATCACTTGAGTTTGCGGCAAATTCAAGTGTTAAACCCCGGTAAGGTTCTCAGGGCGTCGAATGGCGGGTTTGCTTTGTTTTGGAATGGGTTTCTGCGCTGAGGCGCTGGCGTCGCGCCTGCTACCGCAGGGCTGGACGATCATTGGCACGTCACGTTCGCAGGCACGCATCCGCGAACTCGCGGGCCGAGGCCACCGCGCGGTCACATTCGGCGATGTCGGGTCCTCCGGGATCCTGTCAGCATCACCCCTGTACATCCTCGTTAGCGCGCCGCCGGACGAGACGGGCGACCCCGCGCTGCAGGCATTCAGCGATCGCCTGTCGGCGATGGCGGGAAACATTGCCTGGGTGGGCTACCTGTCGACGACCGGTGTCTTCGGCGACCGCCAGGGCGAATGGGTCACCGAAGAAAGCCCGGCACAGCCCCTGTCAGAGCGCGGACGCCGCCGCCTGAAGGCCGAGAACGACTGGTTCGCCTGGGGCCTCGCGAACGCGGTGCCGGTTCAGGTGTTCAGGCTGGCAGGCATTTATGGCCCCGGCCGCAATCAGTTGGTGTCAGTGCTGGAGGGTACGGCGCGCCGGATCGAAAAGCCTGGTCAGGTGTTCTCGCGCATTCACGTCGAAGATGTTGCAACGGTCCTCCAGGCATCAATGCGACAGCCGAATCCTGGTCGCCTCTACAACGTTTGCGATGACGAACCAGCCCCGCCGCAGGAGGTCGTCGCGTTCGCGGCGAATCTTTTGGGAAGGGAGCCACCGGCTCTTGAGCCTTATGAACTGGCAAAGGCGACACTGTCCCCGATGGCTGCAAGCTTTTATCAGGAGTCAAAGCGCGTGGATAACAGCCGCATGAAAGCGGAGCTTGGCGTGCACCTGGCATATCCGACCTTCAGGGAAGGATTATCTGCGTTGCAAATCGGGATGAACGCACTAAAACCCGCATGATCCAGAACTGACCGGCCCAGATGGCGCACCGACCCCTGAATGTCCTTCAAGTCATTCCTGCCCTTGACGCCGGCGGCGCCGAGCGGACAGCTGTCGATATCGCTGCGGCCGTTGTCAAGGATGGTGGGCGTGCATGGATCGCCACAAGGGGTGGGCGCCTCGCCGCAGAAGCCGAGAAGAAGGGGGCGAAGCTTCTTGCAGGCGCCTTCGAAACAAAGAATCCGTTCCGCATCTGGTCGAATGCAGGTGTCATCGCGGACTTCGTCCGGCGCGAAAACATTTCCATCATCCACGCGCGATCTCGCGCGCCGGCTTGGAGCGCATGGATCGCGGCGCGGCGAACGGGTGCAAGGTTCGTGGCGACCTACCATGGCATCTACAACGCAGGAAACGCGCTGAAGCGCTATTACAACGGCATCATGACCAGGGGCGATGCCATCATCGCCAACTCCCGCTTCACCGCCGCGCATGTCAGCAGGGAACACCACATCGAGATGTCGCGCATCGTGGTGATCCCGCGAGGAATCGACATCGCAGCATTCACGCCGGAAAGCGTGTCACGTGAACGCGTCGAGGACATCAGGAAGCAGTGGGGATTGAAGGCGGGAAGGCCTGTCATCCTTCTTCCAGGACGGCTGACGCGCTGGAAGGGCCAGTTGGGATTTGTCGAAGCCCTGGCAAAACTGCCCAACCAGGATTTTGAGGCTGTACTCGCCGGTGACCCGCAGGAGCGGGAAGGCTATCTCGCCGAATTGCGTGAGGCGATCGATCGGGTAAAGCTGACGCAGAAAGTGCGCATACCCGGGCACTGCACGGACATGCCGGCAGCACTCATGGCAGCTGACATTGTCGTGGCACCGTCGATCGAACCGGAAGCCTTTGGCCGCGTTGCCGTCGAGGCGCAAGCCATGGGACGTCCCATCGTGGCCTCACGCCTCGGAGCTCAAACCGAGACAGTGGCAGATGGTCAAACCGGCTTTCTCTTTGAGCCCGGCAACATCGATGAGTTGGCGCAGCGCATGACAGCGGCGCTATCGCTCTCGTCGCAGCAGCGAACGGACATGGCGCGTCTGCAACGCGAGCGGGTCATATCATCATACACGGTTGATGCCATGTGCGCGGCGACCCTGCGCGTGTATCAGGACTTGGTTGGCTCAGGCGCCATCGCCCCGAAGTCCGCCAAATAGCCTGCATCCTGCTAAATCCGCACGATGAACGAGCTGCTTCTGATCGGTAGGGTTCCGGAAGCCGTTGTCAAAGTGGTGGACGAGGTGACCCTCGGGGACTGCGGCTCCACGGACAGGACCCTGGAACTGGCAGCAGGAAGAAGAACGCAGGACAGATCCGGCTGCAGCCGTGCCCGTCCAAAAATACGCCAACGATTAGGCCGCAGCGGGCCGTAAGCCCCCATTCTTGACTTCGGGGGAGCGCCTAACCAATCTGCGGCGCTCTGCGCCGCGATTTTCGCGGCCGGCAAATGGAGTGCACCGCTGTGACTGTTTCATCTGCGAACGAAATCCGGATCACCTTGCCCGATGGCTCGGTGCGGACGACGACGCGCGGCAGCACCGGTGCTGACATCGCAGCTTCCATCGGTGCGGGCCTGGCAAAGGCGGCCCTGGCCGTGAAGATTGATGGCGAACTGAAGGACCTCGACTGGCCCATCCCGTCGGACGTCCGCATCGAGATTGTCACCCGCAAGAGCGCCGACGCCATCGACCTGATCCGCCATGACACGGCGCATCTGCTGGCACAGGCCGTCCAGGCGCTCTTTCCCGGAACGCAGGTCACGATCGGCCCGAACATCGAGGACGGTTTCTTCTACGATTTCGCCCGCAACGAACCCTTCACGCCGGAAGACCTGCCGCGCATCGAAGCCAAGATGCGTGAACTTGTGCAGAAGGACCTGCCGACACGCCGTACGGTCTGGAGCCGCGACGAGGCCGTCGCGCACTTCCTCGGACTGGGTGAAAAGTACAAGGCCGAGATCATTCAGGATCTGCCGGCAGACGAGGAGATCCGCGTCTACTATCACGGGGATTGGCACGATCTCTGCCGTGGTCCCCACCTCATGTCGACTTCGAAGATCGGCACGGCGTTCAAGCTGACGAAGATCTCTGGTGCCTATTGGCGCGGCGATGCGAAGAACGCCCAACTGCAGCGCATCTATGGCACGGCCTGGCGCGACGACAAGGAACTCAACGACTACCTGCATCGCATCGAGGAAGCGGAGAAGCGCGATCATCGCAAGATTGGCCGCGAGATGAACCTGTTCCATATCCAGGAAGAGGCCGCTGGCCAGGTGTTCTGGCATCCCAAGGGTCACACGCTGTGGCGCACGTTGGAAAACTACATCCGCAGGAAGATCGAGAAGAACGACTACGTCGAGGTCAAGACGCCGATGCTGCTCGACCGCACCTTGTGGGAGCGTTCGGGACATTGGGCCAAGTATCGCGAGAACATGTTCGTCGCTGAAGTGGCAGACGAAAAGAAAACGCTCGCGATCAAGCCAATGAACTGCCCAGGTCACGTGCAGATTTTCAACCAGGGCCTCAAGTCCTACCGCGATCTTCCCATCCGCATGGCAGAGTTCGGCGCCTGCCATCGCTACGAACCGTCAGGCGCCATGCACGGCATCATGCGCGTGCGTGGATTCACGCAGGACGACGCGCACATTTTCATGATGCCCGAGCAGATGATCGACGAGGCCGTCAAGGCCAGCCAGATGATCTTCGAGACTTACAAGGAACTCGGCTTCGAGAATGTGCAGGTAAAGCTCTCGACGCGTCCGGAGAGCCGCATAGGTTCAGACGAAGTCTGGGATGCCGCTGAACGCGATCTTGCCGAAGCCTGCAAGCGCATGGACATCCCCTACACGCTGAACCCGGGCGAAGGGGCCTTTTATGGCCCCAAGCTTGAGTTCACGCTGTTCGACGCGATTGGGCGCGGATGGCAATGCGGGACTGTGCAGGTTGACTTCAATCTGCCGGAAAGATTCGAAGCCGAGTACGTTTCCGAGGACGGCACACGCAAGCGCCCCGCCATGCTGCATCGCGCGGTGCTTGGATCGATGGAGCGGTTCATTGGGGTCCTGATCGAGCATCATGCCGGGAAGTTCCCGCTCTGGCTTGCACCCGTGCAGGCGGTCGTGACGACGATCGTCAATGACGTGGATGCCTACGCGCGGGACGTGGCCGCAACGTTGAAGCTGGCCGGCCTGCGGGTGGAAACCGACACGCGCAATGAGAAGATCAACTACAAGGTTCGCGAGCATTCTCTGGCCAAGACACCCTTCATCCTCGTGGCAGGCCGCAAGGAGGCCGAGGAGCGGACGCTGTCGGTTCGACGCCTGGGCTCGGAAAAGACCGAGACCATGACGCTCGATGCGGTGATCGCGTTGCTGCAGCAGGAGTCGGTTCCCCCAGACCTGCGGCAGGACGGGGCAGGGGCCTGAAACGCAACCTGGTGGGGAGCGCGGCCGAAATCGCGCAACCCGGCCCTCAAAAAATCTCGGATTCCGGTCGTTCTTCACCTTGCGTTAGATGCGGGCATACCTATTCTGTTTCCCGCTGTGTTGCGTCGGATGGTCCGGCGCGGCGCGGCAGGTGAAAGACCCAGGTGCACCCGCCTGTAGCGGACTGTGTGCTGGAGGCCGGAACGGCTTCAGGGTGTCATCGCAACCAGAGGAGCGAAGGTGCAAGCCAGGGCGAGCTTCGGGGATTTGCGATGGAACTCCGAAGACAGGCGGCTTGCAGCACTCTGACCCCGCGCAGCGCGTCGTCTCCAGGGCATTCGAAATGGAGATAGCCAATCAATAAACGTTCGTTCCAACCCGCGCAGGTCCCCTCGAAGGATGGCCCGCGTGTAAATGAAATGATCACCGCGCACGAACTCCTGGTGATCGACGACGCAGGCGAGAAGCGCGGCGTCATGAGCAAATACGATGCCCTGAGGCTGGCTGAAGCGGAAGGTCTCGACCTGGTAGAGGTCGCGCCGATGGCGAAGCCTCCCGTCGTGAAGCTGATGGACTTCGGCAAATACAAGTATCAGGAACAGAAGAAAGCCGCTGAAGCGCGCAAGCACCAGCACATCATCGAGATCAAGGAAATCAAGCTGCGCCCGATGATCGACGATCACGACTACGACGTGAAAATGCGGTCAATCAAGCGCTTCTTCGAAGAAGGCGACAAGGTGAAGGTCACGCTCCGCTTCCGTGGACGCGAAATGGCCCACATGGAAATCGGCATGGAGCTGCTTCAGAAAGTGAAACGCGATACCGAGTCGATCGGAAAGGTCGAGCAGGAACCCAAGCTTGAAGGCCGGCAGATGGTGATGGTCATCGCGCCCAAGTCGGTTTGAAACCACAATCCCGAGTACGTGGCGGCAGCGCCTTCTATCGCTGCCGCAAAGCTCAAATCAGGGTTTGACGACGCCGCTGACTGCCGCTGCAGCCGGCCCTGATAGATCCTGGAGTGGACCAAGCGGCTTCTTCTCGGTCTTCACTTCCAGAATGGCTGGCGTGCCGGACCAGAGCTTGTAGACAACGACGCCATTCTGCACGAGCAGCAGCATCGATGCCTTCCAGCCCGTCGATGTCGTCTCACGTTCGAAACCCAGCACATCGAGAGCAACATTGCCCGTCCGGTCCTTCGATGAAATCGAAGGCTCGGCGAGCCAGCCCTGGCAGTGCTCGCGCGCCGAAAGGCAGGCCTGCACCGAAGGATCGAGATCCTGGAGCTTGATGGACTGCTGCGGCAGGAAGCGCGGCAGCAGGTCGAGATAGTTCAGCACCTTGATGTTGGGCGTGGTGTAGGGATCGAAGCCGCGCGCCTTGAGTTCACGCGACGTCGTCACGAAAGGCTTCACGTTCGCAAAGGCATCCTCCGCGCTGTTGTAGGTCTGGAACGGAGTCTCGGTGGTCTCCGTTGTCGAGGGCAGAACACCCCAGCTCGCGCAGCCGGAGAGGGCGGCGGCGACACTGAGGACAGCAAGCTGGCGGACCATGGTCATGGGTGTACTCGGTTACAGGACTAGGGAGGAGTGAGGGCATTTTGTCTGCATTTGCGGGCAAAGGCAATTTGCACTCCGGGGCAGATGTGCAGCCATCACACTTGTTTGAGCAGGCTGGCCAGGCGGTCCGGGTAATCCGTACAGATGCCGTCCACGCCAAGGTCAACCAGGCGCGCCAGGTCATCCGGGCGGTCCACGGTCCAGCAGCCAACCTTGAGGCCCAGTTCCCGGCAGGCGCTGATGCTGGCCTTGTTGATGTCGGCAAAATAAGGAAACCAGCCATCGGCGCCGGCGGCCTTGGCGGCCTTCATGACGGTTCCATGCTTCGGCCGGTCAAATCCTCCCGTCCATGGGGCGGAGGTGCTCTCCAGCTCTCTCAGTCGCGCCAGTTCTGCAGCCGGCGGCGGCCAGTGCTCGGGCGGTGGCGGAGCGTCCCCAAACCACGTCTGCGGCAATGTGGTAAACCAGCATTCCACGGACGGCTCCAATGCCTTGGCGGCAATGAGCGCGTTCCAGTCAAATCCAACCAGCACGACCCTGTCCATGAAGTTCTCGCGCTTGAGCACGCGGATGACCGCCTCAGCCATCGTCTGCGCCGACGCCGTCTTGTCCCGCTCGAGGAAATTGGTCTTGAGCTCGATCCAGATGCGCTCATGGCCGCCCGCGCGATTGATCAGGTAGATCACGTCGGCAAGCTTGGGGACCCGCTCTCCGTCATGGGGCACCTGATGCGGATAGCGGGCGCTGTACTTCGCACCAGGCTTCAGGCGGCCAATGTCGTAGGTCTGCAGGGCGGGATAGGCCATGTCCTTGAGCAGCGGACCAGGTTCATTCAACCACTGGCCGTCGGAATCACGAACGATTTCCGGCTTCAGGTCATCGTCGTGAAACACGACGACCGTGCCGTCCTTTGCTACGTGAACGTCCAGTTCAAACCCATCCACGCCAACGTCCAGCGCATGCGCAAAGGCTGCCAGGGTGTTCTCGGGGCGCAAGCCCGCGCCGCCACGGTGGGCAATGTTCAGTGTCTTTCGCTTTGTCATTCGTTCTGCTGCGAGATGTTTCGATCCGCCAATTTAGCATTGTTTCGGGCGGAGGTGATGCATCTGAGGTGCAAGGAAATTGGCGAATTTCCGCCATTTGCACAGAAAGCGACTTCAAGATAACGCCACAAACCCGGCGCCGTCTGACCTGCTGCCCGTCGAGCAGGTTTTTTAGCTGCCATTCCGGGCGTTCCCGTGCAAACTGCTGGCAGGGAGACACTTGTCGGGGGACAGGTTTGTGATGCGATTGCTGTTCGTTCTTTTGGTATCTCTGGCGACAACGTCGCTGGCGGCTGCCGCGCCGTCGGATCAATGGAAGATCACGAAGGACCATTGGGATGCGGACGACGAGCGCCGCTTCGGTGAATTCGTGGCAGGCTTCGGCGAGCATACGTGTTCGGACCCGGCCTCCTGCTTCAAGAGCACGGCCAATCCCTACCGCGATACAGACCCGCCAGACCTGAAAATGGACGGAGACTGCGCAGACTTCATCTACCAGCTGCGCGCGTACTTCGCCTGGAAGAATGGCCTGCCTTTCTCCTATCCGCTCTATGTCATGTCACGCTCTGGCCCAACGCCGGATTTCAGGTTCTCTGACGCCGGCAACCAGGTGGTGGCGCGCCTCCAGCTTGCGTGGCAGCAGAACACCGATCCGGCAAAGCTGCTGCTCGACATCAGGGGGACAGTATCAACCGCAATGTTCCGGATCGAGCACACATTCGACGCCGGCTACAGCGCGAGCGACTTCTACGCACCGAAGATGTCGCGTGGAGCCCTGCGCCCCGGATCGATCATCTACGATGCCTTTGGCCACGTGGTGTACGTCTACAAGATCGACTCTGACGGCACGATCCACTGGGTCGACTCAAACCCTGATCGCGCCGTGACAAGGGGAACCTTCGGGTCGCAGTTTCCGCGCACCGCTCCCGCCATCGGGGGAGGCTTCTGGAACTGGCGTCCCATGAAACTCGTGGACTATGCGAAGGCGGAAGACGGCTCGCTTCTGAACGGCCGCTTCATTGTGGCCTCCAACGCCGAGATCCCTGACTACTCCGCAGAACAGTACTACGGGACAGAGCCGAACGAATCTCGGGATTGGCAGAAGGCGAAGTTCGTCCTCAAGCGAAAGGACCTGAACTTCTACGAGTACGTGAAGGCCAAGCTGGCCAGCGAATGAACGACGACATCATAGACAGCACGTCCGCACCTTCGCGACGGAAAATCCTGCAACTGTCTGCTTTCGCGCTGGCAGCGGGGTTCAGTTCCAGTAGCGCGGCGGCAGCAGCGCCGGATCTGATTGTTTCGGGCGCCGGCATGGCCCGCATGGCTGGCCGCAGCTTTCGCTGTGCTGTCGGGCGGGGTGGTGTCTCAAGTGCAAAGCGGGAAGGCGACGGCGCGACGCCGATTGGCACTTGGCCCTTGCGGCAGGTGCTTTATCGTCCCGACCGGGGAATGCGTCCGGTGACTACCCTACAAACAGTGCCGCTCAAGTCTGTTGACGGCTGGTGCGATGCACCAGCGGACCCGAACTACAATCGCATGGTGCGCCATCCGTATCCCGCAAGCGCGGAGCATCTCTGGCGTCGCGACAGCATCTACAATCTGATTGTCGTGGTCGGATACAACGATGCACCTGTCGTTCCCGGAAAGGGCAGCGCCATCTTCCTGCACATCGCGCGGCCGGACTACTCACCGACAGCCGGCTGCGTGGCGTTCTCAAGGCGTGACCTGGTCACGATACTTGGAATGCTCTCGCCGGCATCGAGGCTCGTCGTTTCTGCCTGAGACTTATTTCGGTGCTGCAGGACGCGGGTCGGGCACGGGATAGATCGACGACGCCAGGCCGCTGAAGTTCTGGCGCTTCAGGTCCTTCTCCTTCAGGTGCACGCGGATGCAGCGTCCCATGAAGTTGCGGCTCTCGCACAGGACCCAGTCACGCAGGCCATCGATCTTCACGCTCTGGGCGGTATCGTTGAACTTGACGGCATTGAGGCTGGGCACCCGGAATTCGAACGTCATGGAGCGACCCTGGAAATTGGGCTTCTCGTAGAGGGTGATCTTCGAGCGCGGCAAGGGCGCAGGCGTCGGGGCCGCGGCAAGGGCCGACAGGCCGAGGGACAAGCCGACTGCAGCTGCCACAGTGATCGTCAAACGCCGCACCATTGTCTGGAACCCTCTATTCGGAAACTGTTCGTTACTCAGGTAAAGTTCAGGATCGCACACGCGCCATGAACGCAGGCTTGAGGCCGCCTTCACCCGCCATTCATGAAAAGGCCGCACCCCCGCTAAGGGGCACGGCCTGAAAGACTGGTGCTGCTGGTGGGAATTGAACCCACGACCTACGCCTTACCAAGGCGTTGCGCTACCACTACGCTACAGCAGCGGACCGGCCGCAGTTTTCACTGCAACCAAAATCACGGGCGCCGTGATAGCGCAGTGTGGCCGTGCAGGGAAGGCCCGAATTACCCGGCCTTCACCCCCGTGCCGATGGCGCAGGTCACGCCCGTGCCACCGAGACCGCAATACCCGTCAGGGTTCTTGGCCAAATACTGCTGGTGATACGCCTCGGCATAGTAAAATGCGGGCGCATCCAGCACTTCGGTGGTGACCCGGTCGAAGCCTGCACGCTGAAGCGCCACATCGTAAGTCTGGCGCGACATATTGGCCGCCTGTCTCTGGGTGTCCGAGGTCACATAGATCCCCGAGCGATACTGGGTCCCCAGGTCATTTCCCTGCCGCATGCCCTGGGTCGGGTTATGGTTCTCCCAGAACACCTTGAGCAGGTCCTCGAAGGAGATGACGGCGGGATCAAAGATGACCCGAACCACCTCGTTGTGGCCCGTCTGCCCGGAGCAGACCTCCTCATAGGTGGGGTTCGGGGTCATGCCGGCCGCATATCCCACGGATGTGGAGTAAACGCCCTTTTGCTGCCAGAACTTGCGTTCGGCGCCCCAGAAGCATCCAAGGCCAAACACGGCTTCTTCCAGGCCCTGCGGGAAGGGCGGCTTCAAGGGCGTCTTCAGCACGAAATGCTGGGCAGGAACGGCCATTTCCTCCTTGCGACCGGGAAGGGCGTCCTGCGGCGAGGGCATTTCGAGTTTCTTGCGCTTGAGATTGAGCATGGCGCGATCTTCACTCCTTCTCGTCATCCAGTGGAAACAAGCATATAAGGCGGCGTTGGAAATGCACCAGTCCACGCAACGCGAAGTGACGCAACGGTGAAGCATGAGCAAGGCTGGAAAAACACAGGCGGAAATCCGTAAGGAGCGTCAGGCAGCAGCCCTGCGGGCCAACCTGAAACGCCGAAAGGCGCAGGCGAGGGCGCAGGCGCCCGCATTAACCGAGGATGCAGACACCGTATCCCAACAAAATTCCTCCGAAACGGCCAAAAAATAGCCCTCCAGCGCCCGGAAGGCGCCATTGTTTGGACGGAGCCTCTCATATAAACGTGAGGCCTTGGCAGGCGCTTCGCCAGCTGCATCCCGTAAGGGTCGCAAGCGCGAAGGATTGGCCTGATGGCACAGGACCGCGCGCTGAAGGGTGCAAGGCCTCCGTGGTTTTCACAAAAAAGGTAGTGGCGTGGACAGAATTCAGGTTCGTGGCGGAAATCGGTTGAATGGCGAGATCCGCATCTCAGGTGCCAAGAACGCCGCCCTGCCTCTGATGGTCGCGAGCCTTCTCACCGACGAGCCGCTGATCCTCGCAAGCGTTCCGCACCTGACGGACATTTCACAGCTGGCGGAAATTCTCGCCGGTCTCGGCGTTGACATCACGCTTGACGGAAACGGCCGCACCGAAGCCGAGATCGGTCGCGTCCTGAACCTTCACGCCCGCACGATCAAGTCGACCGAAGCCCCCTACGAGCTTGTCCGCAAGATGCGCGCAAGCTTCCTCGTGATCGGCCCGCTGATCGCGCGTTGCCACAAGGCGAAAGTCTCGCTGCCGGGCGGCTGTGCCATTGGCACGCGGCCGGTGGACCTTCACCTCAAGGGCCTCGAAGCGATGGGCACGGAAATCGAGCTCAGCGAAGGCTATGTGATCGCAAAGGCGCCCAAGGGCTTGCATGGCGCGCGCATCAATTTCCCCTTCGTGTCGGTTGGCGCCACGGAAAACCTGGTCATGGCCGCGACCCTCGCAAAGGGCACGACCATCCTCGAGAATGCAGCGACGGAGCCGGAAGTCACGGATCTCGTCCACTGCCTGCAGGCAATGGGTGCAAAGATTGACGGCGTCGGGACACGGACCATCACGATTGAAGGTGTGGATCGCCTGCACGGCGCCAGCCACACAGTGCTGCCCGATCGCATCGAGACGGGCACCTATATGATGGCGATCGCGGCCACAGGCGGAGAGGTTGAGCTCACGGGCACCCGCGCTGACCTGGTTGAAGCCGTCATTCCGCTGCTCAAGGATGCAGGAGTCGGAATCCAGACCACGAACCGTGGCATCCGCGTGTCGAGAAACGGCGCCCATTATACGGGCGTGGAAGTGACCACAGAGCCCTATCCGGGTTTCCCGACGGATCTCCAGGCGCAACTCATGGCGCTCATGTGCACGGCCAATGGCGTCTCGCGGATCACGGAAACTATTTTCGAGAACCGCTTCATGCATGCGCCTGAGTTGCTGCGCATGGGAGCCGACATTACGATCGATCACCAGACCGCCGTGGTGCGTGGCGTCAACCGCTTGAGGGGAGCGCCCGTGATGGCGACAGATCTGCGGGCGTCGGTGAGCCTCATCATCGCAGGCCTCGCGGCAGAAGGCGAAACCGTGGTCAATCGTGTGTACCACCTTGACCGCGGCTTTGAACGTATTGAAGAAAAGCTGTCGGCGGTGGGCGCAGACATTCGCCGGGTCAAGGGCTGAACAAAAAGAATGACTTCACTTCGCTTGAGGGCAATCGACCAGCTCGATCTGAGCGTCATCGCGGCGCACCTTCAGGACGCCGTCACCAGGGTCGCGGACATGGGATATGACGCGCGTCGTCGCCGGTTCGCGATCCTCTTCAACCGCTTCATGTGGGAAGACGTCCAGGACGATTCAGGCAAAGGCCCGAAGCCGGACGCAACCGCTCCCTTTCGCAGGGTACGAAGCGCCGTCCACTTCGACGGCGTGATGCGGGTACAGACCAGCGGCCTGAAGCTGAAGCACGGCGATGCCGTTGCCGAGCTCCTGACACTCAAATTCGAGCCTGCCAGTGAACCCGCTGGCGTCATGACCCTTACTTTCGCAGGGGGCGCGACGGTGAAGCTGGAAGTCGAATGTCTTGACGCCTGGCTGAGCGACACCAGCGCGCCATGGTCGACGCAGTCGCGACCCGACCACGGGATTGCAGACAGTGAGGCAGGCTAGGTCATGCCGGCGTGGCTGAATGCAGACGAACCCGGATTTGGCAGTGACCTTGAGCGCCTGCTGACCCAGCGCAGCGGTTCCATGCAGCGTGTCGACGCGCCCGTGCGCGCGATCATCGACGACGTGATTGCGAACGGAGACGAGGCGCTGCTGCGCTATACGCGCAAGTTCGACCGCTTCGATGTCACTGTGGCGACACTGCGGGTGACGGACGCCGAAATCGACGCGGCCATGGCCGTTGTGCCGCACGCCACGCTTCAGGCGCTGGAACTGGCAGCACGCCGCATAGAAGCGTTCCATGCGCGCCACTTGCCGCGCGATGATTCGTACACGGACGAAACCGGCGCGCTCCTCGGTGCGCGGTGGACGCCCATCGATGCCGCCGGTCTGTACGTACCCGGTGGTCAGGCCGCCTATCCCTCAAGCGTGCTGATGAACGCGGTGCCGGCCCGGATAGCCGGTGTTGGCCGGATTGTCATGGTGTCACCGTCACCGGACGGACGCATGAACCCGCTCGTGCTGGCGGCAGCCCGTCTCGCCGGCGTTCACGAAGTCTATCGCGTTGGCGGCGCGCAGGCCGTGGCAGCCCTCGCATGGGGAACACAGACGATCAGGCCCGTCGACAAGATCGTGGGCCCCGGCAACGCCTGGGTAGCCGAGGCCAAACGCCAGGTGTTCGGCCGGGTCGGCATCGATTCGATCGCCGGCCCCTCCGAAGTGCTGATCATCGCCGATGGCAAAAACAACCCGGACTGGATTGCCGCCGACCTGCTCGCGCAGGCAGAACATGACGAGGATGCACAGAGCCTGCTCGTAACCGACAGCGAGCCATTTGCCCGCAGCGTGGCGGGCGCCGTCGACACATTGCTCACCAGGCTCCCGCGCGCAGCCATCGCCCGGAAGAGCTGGGACGCCCACGGCGGCATCATCATCGTCAGTTCACTGTCGAAGGCGGGTGCCATCGCCAACAGGGTCGCCCCGGAACATCTGCAGATCTGCACGCCGGACCCCGCAGCCATCGCGGCAACAGTGCGTCACGCGGGCGCCATTTTCCTCGGCGCGACAACACCGGAAGCCATCGGTGACTACGTGGGAGGGCCCAACCATGTGCTGCCAACGTCCGGCGCCGCCCGCTTCTCGTCCGGTCTTTCGGCCCTCGACTTCATGAAGCGGACAACGATCCTGTCGACGCCGGCCGGGGCACTTGAAGCCATCGGACCAAGCGCCGCACTGATGGCAGATGCCGAAGGTCTCGATGCGCATGCATTGTCTGTCCGCGTGAGGCTCGGCTCATGAGCGGTACCGAAGAGATCAGGATCCTGACGCGCCTGATCGACATCGAACTCGACCAGGAGAGCATCGCGCACCGCGGGCCGGACGTCGATCACGAGCGCAAGATCGCCATCTTCGACCTGCTGGAGGAAAATCACTTCCAGCCGGCGGGATCCGAAGGCGGGCCTTACCGTCTGCGCCTTGGCCTGCAGGAGAACCGCCTGGTCTTCCAGATCACGCACGAGTCTGACGCAAGCCAGTTCACGCACGTGCTGTCTCTCACGCCGCTCAAGCGCGTCATTCGCGATTACTTCGTTGTGTGCGACACGTACTACCAGGCGATACGCAGTGCATCACCCATGCAGATCGAGGCGATCGACATGGGCAGGCGAGGCCTGCATGACGAGGGCTCGCAACTGCTGCGCGAGCGCCTGACTGGCAAGATCACCGTCGACCACGATACGGCCCGCAGGCTCTTCACGCTCATCTGCGCCCTGAGGATGAAGGTCTGAGATGGGTGTTGCTGGTCCCAACGGCGAAGAGTTGCCCGGCGCAATCCTGTTCGCATGCTCGCTTAACGCGATCCGCTCGCCGATGGCGGCATCGCTCATGAAGCATCTCTATGGAACGAGGATCTATGTCGAATCATGTGGCGTGCGTGCGGGCACGCTCGATCCTCTCGCAGTGGCCGTGATGGATGAGATCGGCATCGACCTGTCCCACTTTCACCCGAAGTCCTTCGAGACCCTGTCCGACACGTCGTTTGACCTGATTGTTACCCTCAGCCCACAGGCGCGACACAAGGCGTTGGAATTGACGCGGGCCCAGGCAGTGGAGGTCGAATACTGGAAAATTCCGGATCCCAGCGCTTGCGAAGGCGCGCGGGATCAGAGGCTTGAGGCCTACAGGGACGCCCGCGACAATATCCTCAGATTCATTAAGGAGCATTTCGGGGCCCGTCAGGCCTCGGAAATCTAAACCTTTTGCCACCTTGATTTTATGGATTTCGCTGCCATGCTCCCGGCCGTTTCGTGCCCGGACCGCTTTTGCGCTCCATTGCACCCATCCAGAAAGAAATCGAGTCACCACTGAATGTCGAAGGAAGAACTCTTAAGTTTCGAAGGTACCGTGATTGAATTGCTGCCGAACGCAACATTCCGTGTGAAGCTTGACAACGACCACGTGGTGATCGCGCACACGGCAGGCAAGATGCGCAAGAACCGCATTCGCGTGCTCGCCGGTGACAAGGTGACGGTGGAAATGACGCCGTATGACCTGACAAAGGGCCGGATCGTCTACCGAAGCAAATAGTGGCCAGACCGCAACTCATCCTCGCAAGCGCCAGTCCACGGCGCCTCGCCCTGCTCGAACAGATCGGCATCAGGCCTGATCGGACAGAACCCGCAGACATTGATGAAAGCCAGCTCAAGGCGGAACTGCCGCGCGCCCATGCGCTGCGCATCGCCTCGACGAAAGCACGCACGGTCGCAGCCCGTCTCGGGGACAGTCAGCGCGCCTGCATCCTCGCGGCCGACACAGTCGTCGCCTGCGGTCGCCGCATCCTCCCCAAGGCCGAAGCCGATGACACGGTCGTCGAGTGCCTCCAGTTCCTTTCGGGTCGCAGCCACACGGTCCTGACCGCCGTCGCGGTGATTGACGCTGACGGAAAGCTGCGCACCAGGCTGTGTGAGACAAAAGTGGTCTTTCGGCGGTTGGAGACGGCTGAAATAGAGGCGTACCGGTTGTCAGGCGAAGGCCTGGGCAAGGCCGGCGGCTATGCCATCCAGGGACGCGCAGCCGTTTTTGTGCGGTTCCTCTCGGGTTCCTATCCAAACGTTGTAGGTTTGCCCCTCGCGGAAACCTTTCAGATGCTTAGGACGTGCGGAGCCATCTGAACCTGCTAGACTGTCGCCAACAACATATTGAAGCGGCATGGCATCTGAAATCCTGATCAATGTGGGTCCTGCTGAAACGCGGGTCGCCTTCGTGGAGCAGTCGCGACTGAGCGAGGTGTTCTTCGAGCGCACGAACGCGGGCGAGGAAGCTGGCCGTGCGGGGCATCGCCTGTTGGGCAACATCATGCTGGGACGCGTCCAGCGCGTGCTGCCGGGAATGCAGGCGGCATTCGTGGACCTTGGCCTGGAGCGCGCAGGATTTCTGGCGGCACGTGAGGCGCGTTGCCTTGCCGATCTGCCAAGCTTCATGGACCAGCCCTGCATTTCCAAGTGCGTCCGCGAAGGCGATGCGGTTCTGGTACAGGTGATCAAGGATCCCATCAGCGAGAAGGGCGCGCGCCTTTCGGCAAACGTCACGCTCGCCGGACGCCTCGTTGTGATGGTGCCCAACCAGTCTGGCGTCGCCCTGTCGCGACGCATTGAGGACGAGCCTGAGCGCCGACGCCTCTCGGGGATCATCAATGACATCATTGCCTCCGACAAGCGCGTGCCGGCAGGCGCGGGCTTCATCGTCAGGACGGCTGCGCTGATGGCGACACGCGAAGACATTGCGTCCGACATCGCGCGCCTCGGAGACGAATGGAGCATCATCCTTGCCCGCAAGCGCATGGCCAAGGTGCCGGCCACGGTCTATCACGATCTGGATTCAGTCGAGCGCACGCTGAGGGACGGCGTCGATGAGGAGACGAAACGCGTCCTGATCGATGATCCCGACGCCGTCGCCCGCGCACGCGCCTACGCAGAGCGCACGATGCCGGAAGTGCTGCCGCGGATCCACGCCTTCAACGGACCCGGTCAGCTCTTTGACGAGTACAACATCGAAGGCGAAATCGAGGCCCTGCTGCATCCACGCGTGCGGTTGCCGTCAGGCGGATGGATCACGCTCGAGGGCACCGAGGCGCTGACATCGATCGATGTGAACTCGGGCAGCTTTACCGAAGCGACGGGTCTCGAAGAGACATCCCTCAGGACGAACCTCGAAGCGGCCGCTGAGATAGGGCGCCAGCTGCGCCTGCGGGGGATCGGCGGACTGATTGTCATCGACTTCATCCATCTCAACGAGCCCGAGCACATCGCACAGGTGCTGACCGTGCTCGCGGAGAGCGTTTCAAGGGATAGAACGCCGACGCAGATCCTGCCGATGTCGGCATTCGGCCTCGTCGAAATGACCCGCAAGCGCGTGCGCGAACCTGTGTCAAAGCTTTTCACCGAACACTGCGATCCCTGCCACGGCCACGGCCGCATCAAGACCGTCGTGACGGTTGCAGCCGAACTCCTGCGCCGCGCCGCCCGAGAGAGCCGCGCAAGACCCGGCCTCAAGCTGGTCGCTGTTGCAGCGCCCGAGATCATTCGCTGGATTGAGGGGCAGGGCCACGAGTTCATGCAGGGCCTGAGGAAACACGTGCCCGCAGGCTTGCGTCTTGAAGCCCGCCCGGCATTCCGCCGTGATCAATTCGATGTCGGAGCCGACACATGACAGACGTTTCCGTACGCAGTTGCCCGATCTGCCGCAAACCCGAGGAGCAGAAGTTCAGGCCCTTCTGCTCGAAGCGCTGTGCAGACGTTGACCTGTCCCGTTGGCTCAAGGGCAGTTATGCCATTCCGGCAGAGGAAAAGGTCCGCGATGCCGTCGAGGATGACGAGTGAGCGTCCTGTCCCTGAAACAGCGGCTGGAGCAGGGCCTGCTCATTGCTCCCGGTATTTATGACGGCGTTTCCGCCCGCCAGGCTGTCCGGGCCGGCGCAGAAGCTGTCTACATGACCGGTTTTGGCGTAGCAGGATCGCTGCTCGGTGTACCCGACATTGGCATCGTCAGCGCCACCGAGATGATCGACCGCGTGCGGGCCCTTTCAGCCGCAAGCCTGCCTGTGCCGCTCATTGCCGATGGCGACAATGGCCACGGCGGAACCGCGAATGTGGAGCGGCTTGTGAAGGCCTACGAGCAGGCAGGGGCCGCCGCCATCCAGCTCGAAGACCAGGTGCTGCCCAAGCGCTGCGGTCACATGGACGGCAAAGAAGTCATTCCGCGCGAAGAAGCCGTGGCAAAGATCCGGGCCGCGGTTAGGGCGAGGCATAGCCGTGACTTCCTCGTGATCGCGCGTACGGATGCGCGCAGCATTCACGGGCTCGACGACGCGCTGTTCCGTGCGGAAGCCTTCCTTGAATCAGGTGCGGACATCCTCTTTGTCGAGGCGCCGCAAAGCCTGGAGGAGCTGCGCCTCATCGGTGAACGCTTCAGAGGCGTGACCCTGATGGCGAACATGGTGGAAGATGGAAAGACACCCTTGTTGGGCACGGACGAACTGTCAGCGCTGGGGTATCGGCTCGTGATCTATCCGGTAAGCGCGCTTCTGGCCGCGACACAGCTTTATGCGGACGTTTACGAGCGCCTCCTGAAAGGGAAAATAATACCGCGCTCGGATCGTGTTTCGTTTCAGGACTACAATGACCTGATGGGGCTGAAAGCCTACCTTCAGCGCGACTGAGTTACCGGCCGGGTAAGCTTAAAGCC
>JBILMZ010000222.1:0-5467 GCA_044375275.1 Micropepsaceae bacterium
GCCGAGTTGCTCCGCGAGTGCGTGGGGCTGGATGTAGGCCTGCGACGCGATGAGGAGAGCGATGGCGCCCTGCAGGGCGAGGATGGCGCGGACGATGTTCTTCAGCATGGCAGGGTCTCCCGAGGTCGTTGAATTCTTGCGGTGCTACAGGGACAACATGAAGCCACTGGCCGTCCGGTTCTCCATGGCATCCTGCCACACCGGGTGGGGGGTGAGATGGCGTGGCTCACCATAAGTTTCGTCATGGCCGGTTCGCGCTGCCGTTCGACGCGGCCATGACGGTTGGGGGCGTCACTCGTGCGTGAAGTTTATGACGTAGGTGTCGAAACCGCACTGGCGAACTGTAAAATTTGCTGTAAAGATTTGGCCAGTGGAAATCGGTCGAAAGGTACCGTGCGTGCAAAGTCAGATGTCCGGCGTCGGTGAAGCGCGTAAATGGGCCGAAAAACTGGTGAAGTATCGCGTGCCGAGTACCGGGCGCGGCATCGGAGAGCTTCTGCTCACGGCCCTGCCGTTTGTCACGCTGTGGGCGGCGGCCTGGTATGCGCTTTCCTATAGCTATTTCCTCAGTCTGGCGATCTGTGTGCCTGCGGCCGGGTTTCTGGTGCGGATTTTTCTCATTCTCCACGACTGCGGACACGGTTCATTCTTCCAGCAGCGCGCCGCCAATGACTGGGTGGGCCGGGTCTGCGGTTTGCTGACGCTGACGCCGTTCGGTGTCTGGCGCAAGTCGCACAATCTGCATCATGCAACCTCCGGCAACCTGACGCGACGCGGGATTGGCGATATCGAAACGATGACGGTGAGTGAGTACCTGGCCGAGCCCTGGTATGAGCGCCTGCGCTATCGGCTCTACCGTCACCCGATCACATTGTTCGTGATTGGCCCGGCTTATGTCTTCCTGATCGCAAACCGCCTGCCGATCGGCATGATGCGGTCCGGGGCCGCGCCATGGATCTCCTCCATGCTCAACAACGCGGCGCTGATTGCGTTTGCGGGCGGCATGATGTGGCTCGTCGGCGTGATGCCGTTCCTGATGATCCATCTTCCCATCGTGCTGATGGCGGCGTCCATGGGCGTTTGGCTGTTCTTTGTCCAGCACCAGTTCGAGGGCACGGTCTGGGAAGAAGACGAGAACTGGGACATACAGGAAGCGGCCCTGCGCGGCAGTTCGCACTACGACCTTCCGGCGGCGCTGCGCTGGCTGACGGCCAATATCGGCGTGCATCACGTGCACCACCTCAATGCGCGCATCCCGTTCTACAGGCTGCGTCACGTGCTGAAGGATTATCCGGAACTGCACGACATGGGCCGGCTGACGCTGTGGGAGAGCTTCAAGTGCGTGAAGCTCGCGCTGTGGTGCGAGACCCGGAAGCGGATGATTTCGTTTCGGGAATTGCAGACGGCTTGAGGGATTTGGGGTCAGACACCAGGCGTGTCACGCGTGGTGTCTGACCACAATTCCTCATGCCCACGGTGCGAAGCCGAGCAGTAAAGCGCCCGTGGCGATCATCACGCCACCGAATGCGGCGGCCACATTGCTCCAGTGTCGTTGTCTCCACGCGACAATGAGCGCCAGCAGGGCCAGGATGCCGCCGAGCGGTATGGCCCACAGCAACTGAGCGACCATCGGCTCAAGCCCGATGATGGCGGCGCCCGGATGGTTTGACAGCGTTACTGCGGGCGGGATCGCAGCGCCCGTCAGGGCGAGTAACCCGGCGCCGATGGCGAGGCCCCACGAGCTGCGTCCTGTCGCGGGACTTGCAGATGCGCCTCGGGCTCTTTGCCAGACCCAGGACAGCATCAGCAGCACCAATCCGGCAATGGCCATCAGGGCAGGCGGGGGCAGCGAACCCGCTTGCATCGCCGCACCGAGCGCGATCATTGCCGGCAAGGGGCGTGCCTCGAGAAGGAAGGGCGGTGCGGTCATTGTCCCGAGGCATGAGATGGAGGGCGTCTTGCCCGGGTTCTTGATGAATTCATTGATGATCCCGCGCGGACAGTCACCGGCGCCGTGCACGACATGGGCGGCGAGGGGGATGGTGAGCGGCAATGCTGCCGGGCCAATCGCTGCGGCTACGGCGGCGCCATCGGGTTGAAACGGGTCGTAGCCGGCAGACAGCACGAGGACAGGTACATTCGTTCCGGACGGCAGGCCTGGCGGCGTTCCCAGTGGCCACGCCTTGCAGGCACCGGCATGGATTCCCGTGTACATTTCGATCCAGCTGGGGCCGGGATCGGCATTCACCACGTGATGGCGGGCACGGTCGCGGCAGTCCGTGGCGAACAGGCCGCCCATCGACCCAAAGCTGCTTGCCATCAGGTCTTCAGCCAGGACCGGCATGCCGAGCGGGCCTGCAATGGCATCGCCGTCACCGCGCACCACGGCATCGATGAACCAGGGAACGCTCCGGGCCGTCGCCTCCGTGTAGAAGAGGCCAAGCAGGGCTACGCGGACGGCTAGCTCATTGGCGCGGTAGGGCTGGCCATTGATATGAAAGACGAGCGGGTGATCGGCAAGCCTTGCCAGCGCTGCGTCAGCCCTGGCGCGATCAAGCCCCGGGAAGCGGGCGGCGCAGGCGGCGTCCCTTGCGCAATCGCCCAGCAGTCGCGCGATCGCACGTCCCTGCGCTTCGCGCACGGTTGGCACGAAGGTGTCGGGCGGGTACAGGGAGTCGAGCACCACTGACTCAATCTCATCGGGATGGCGCGCGAGATATTCGGCTGCGACCGTGGTGCCGTAAGACATGCCGTACACGGCCCAGCGCTGAATTCCCAATGCCTGGCGCACGGCGACGGCGTCCTCGACATTGCGCTCAGTGCCGAAATGGGATGGGGCCAGGCCGGCGGCGGCAAACTCTGCTGCGCACGTTGCCATGGCCGCCTGACGGGCCGCGCTTGCATCCTCGCCCGCGAGCGCACGTCGGTACGCTGCCAGCAACGCGCCAGGCAGGGTGGTGCACACGACCGGCCTGCTGCGCCCGCCGCCGCGCATGTCGAAGGCAATGCTGTCGCGCCCGGGTACGAAGTCCGCTGCGCTCATCCCCATGTAACGGGTCTGCTCGCCGCCTGGGCCGCCGTGAAGGATCAGTACCGGAGGAAAACCAGGCGAAGGCGTTGCGCTGCGCCTCACAACCACGGCGAGGTCAAAAGTTCCCGCGTCAGGGTTCGCCGGATCACGTGGCACGGAAACCGTTCCGCAGCGCAGGCGCTCACGTACTGTGTCGTCTGCAACGGGTATGTCGCATGGCTTGTCGACGAAGACGGGGCTGGCATGGACTTCCCGCGAGGTACAGAGCGACAGGAGGGCGATCAGACCCAGGACAGTCTTGCGTAGCCTGCTATCCGCGATTTGAATGTGTTCATCTGCGTCGGGAAATGACCTGGTGTCATGCGTCATGATAGGTGCCTGAAGCATTGGGTAGGGAACGATTGAAGTGCAGCAATGCGATCGTTTCTCGTGTCGCCGGAATGCAATGGTGCCCTGCTGCGTGTTTGCCTGAACCTGACTTTCTTAATCAGGCTGCGCATGTTAGCGCGCGGGTTCCGTCTTGTCCAAAAGGTCGCGCCAGCCCCGCTTGACGACCGATCAGTGTTCCCTTATTGTTCCAATTACTCGCAGCCCTGCTGCGCAGCCCGCGACTTGATAACTGAATAGACGATCGGCGGACCTGAAAGCCCAAGGGCCCCAGGTGACCGCCTCGTGATCCCCGCGCGAAAAGGAAATGCGGTGGGTGTGCCCCGAAGAGCGTCTGGTGGGGAACGGGTGTGGCTCATGTCCGCCTGGGTCTGAGGCGTGCCGGGATCGTGATGTCGGGACCCGGATCAACAAATGCAAAAACAACGACGAAAGTGTCATCTTCGGACTCAGGAAATGGCGCAGATCAGCGAAAAAGAACGTGCTAGATTCGGCGCTGGTGTCATCTTCCGGAAGGTGCGGTGTACCTCGACGGTGACCTTAGCCTGATCAGGGTTATCGTGGTCCCGTTCACGCTGCTGCTCAGGGCGCATTGACCGTTTTCGCGGGAGCGTGCACACAGCCTTCATCATGGAAACCGCCATTCAACTCTTTGCCCGGGCCAAGCCCTCGCGGCCTGCGCCGTTCCTGCCGATGACGCGCCAGGAAATGGAGCGACTTGGCTGGGATGCCTGCGATGTGATCATCGTGACGGGTGACGCCTATATCGACCATCCGAGTTTCGGCATGGCGATCATTGGGCGGCTCCTGGAGGCACAGGGTTTCCGAGTGGGCATCATCTCACAGCCGGACTGGCACAGCGCTGATGCCTTCCGCGTGCTGGGGCGGCCGCGCCTCTATTTCGGCGTGACGGGCGGGAACATGGATTCCATGGTCAACCGCTACACCTCGGACCGCCGCCTCCGGCACAATGACAATTATTCGCCCAATGGCGAGGGCGGGAAGCGGCCGGACCGCTGCACCGTCGTCTATGCGCAGCGCTGCCGTGAAGCCTTCAAGGATGTGCAGATCGTGCTGGGCGGGATCGAAGCCTCGCTGCGGCGCATCGCGCATTACGATTACTGGTCCGACAAGGTGCGCCGCTCGATCCTGGCTGACGCCAAGGCCGACATCCTGCTTTACGGCAATGCCGAGCGGGCCATTGTTGAGGTGACCCACCGGGCCGCGGCAGGCGCGAAGCTCTCGGAGATCGACGACATTCGCGGCGTTGCGATCATGCGCAGCCGCATTCCCGCGGGCTGGACCGAGCTGCATGCCGACGACATTGACAGCGCCGACGAGGGCGCGCGGCAGGTGAAGGAGGACCAGGTGGTCGTCCGGCTGCCGGCGCTTGAGCAGGTTCTCGAAGACAAGGAGGCCTATGCGCGGGCGTCGCGCGTGCTGCACCGGGAAAGCAATCCGGGAAATGCGCGCGGGCTGGTCCAGAAGCACGGGGACCGCGACCTCTGGCTAACGCCACCACCCATTCCGCTGACGACGCCCGAGATGGACAGCGTCTACGAGCTGCCTTATGCGCGGGCGCCGCATCCGTCCTATGGAGACGCGAAGATCCCCGCCTGGGAGATGATCCGCAACTCGGTCACGATCATGCGCGGCTGCTTTGGCGGCTGTTCGTTCTGCTCGATAACCGAGCATGAGGGGCGCATCATCCAGAGCCGCTCCGAAGCGTCGGTGCTGAAGGAGATCGGCGAGATCCGCGACAAGACCGAAGGCTTCACCGGGGTCATCTCGGACATTGGCGGGCCGACGGCCAACATGTACCGCATGGCCTGCAAGGACCCGAAGATCGAGGCGGCCTGCCGGCTTCCGTCCTGCGTGTTTCCCGGCATCTGCCCGAACCTGAACACAAGCCATGAGGCGCTCATCAGCCTCTACAAGAAGGCGCGCAACCTGCCGGGCATCAAGAAGGTGATGGTGGCGTCGGGCGTTCGTTATGACCTGGCGGTCGAGAGCCCTGAATATGTCGAGGAGCTCGTCACGCACCATGTG
>JBILMZ010000223.1:0-5453 GCA_044375275.1 Micropepsaceae bacterium
AAGCCGGGCGATGTAGTCTTTAAGGCGCTTGCGGTCTGCGGGCGAGACCCGGGCATAGGCAAACAGGTTCACACCGTCAGCTGTCCTGGTGATGTACCTTGCGAGGAGGGTGTCCCAGTCAGAATTGTCGACGGACATGCGGGTTCCTGTTGTTGTGGCGGGTTCGGCTGCGACTGCCGCTGACGGTGCAACGACCCCTGTCAGAAGCAGTATCATCAAGGCGAGCCAGGGCCGGCGCTTGAAGTTCCCGAGCCTGTGGGTGTGGGGTGATGGTGACTGGATGATCATGGCGTGGCATTCTCCCGGGGTTCCGGTATGGTAACGACGTCGCAGGCGTACCGGATGCGCCAACAACGAGATTTGACTTGCGGGCGTAAAATACGTATATGCGCGCCCTCCTGTTGAACCGCAGAAATTAAGGACTTCAGCCGTGAAGCGCACATATCAGCCATCCAAGCTCGTTAGGAAGCGCCGCCACGGTTTCCGTTCGCGTTCGGCAACCGGCAATGGCCGCAAGGTTTTGGCCAATCGCCGTGCCCACGGCCGCAAGCGGCTGTCCGCCTGATCCCTTTTTCGTCTGATCGCCCCTGAAAGGTGCCGCCCGAGACGTGGTCAAAGTGTCGCGCCTTGAAAAGCGCGCTGACTTCCTGAGGCTGGCCAAGGGACGAAAGTGCGTTACCGAAGGGCTGGTGCTGCAAATGCAGGCAGCCCCGGACGGTGGACAAGGGTTGCGCGCCGGATTCACTGCCACGAAAAAATTGGGTTCGGCAGTGGTCAGAAACCGCACAAAACGCCGGTTGCGCGAAGTAGCGCGCCAGATCTTGCCACTTTTAGCGAAGCCCGGCTTTGACTATGTGCTAATCGGGCGCGAAGCGACGGCGACACGGCTGTTTGCCCACCTGGTTGAAGATCTCAAGCTCGCCCTCTCACGGGTGCATGCGAGCCGTCCCAAGAAGGCAGAAAAGGAATGAACGCGCGAGAAGCCCTATCGAGGGTCGCCAAGGTGCTGCTCAAAGCGCCGATCCTTGGCTATCGCTACGTCATTTCGCCCTGGCTTGGCCCCAACTGCCGCTTTCAGCCGACCTGCTCGGCCTATGCGCTTGAAGCCATCGAGAAGCACGGTGCCCTGAGGGGCGGCTGGCTCACGCTTCGCCGGCTTTCCAAGTGCCATCCGATTTCGTGGCTGGGTGGCAGTTCCGGGTACGATCCCGTGCCCGACACCTGCCATTCCTCCGCACATTCCCATTCACACAACACTGCGTCCGGTAGACACGAATGAACAACAGCAACAGGCCCAGCTCCGGCAACTACATGGCAGCGCTCATACTCAGCGCGGCGGTGCTGCTGTTGTGGCACTTCTTCTTCATTGCGCCGATGGCCGAGCGCCAACGCCTGGCGGCAGAAGCGGCCAAGGCCCAGCAGACGGCTGATGGTACGTCGCCGGCGGCACCGGGTGCCGTTACGCCGGGAAGTCCTGCCTCGGCGGGACCTGTGAAGCTGCAGACCCGCGAGGCTGCCCTGGCGTCGGGCGGGGCGCGCGTCGCCTTCGACAACGACAAGGTGGACGGTTCAATCAGGCTCACGGGTGCGCAGATCGACGACCTGCGCCTCAAGAAATATCGTGTCGAGCTGGATCCGAAGAGCGACGAGGTCGTCTTCCTCACGCCGCGTGGTACGGCAACGGCGACCTATGCTGAAACCGGCTGGGCAGCAGCACCTGGCTCGCAGACGCCGGTGCCGGATGCCAACACGGTCTGGACCACCAAGGACCAGATGCTGTCCCCGGAAAAACCCGTCACGCTGACGTGGGACAACGGGCAGGGACAGGTTTTCACGCGCCGCATTTCGATCGACCAGGACTACATGTTCACGGTCACCGACAGCGTGCAGAACAACTCCGGCGCGCCGATCACGCTGTTTCCGTATGCCATTGCCACGCGAGAAGGTGCACCTTCGCATGCCGAGCAGTGGACCCTGCATGAAGGGCTGTTTGGCGTTCTGGCAGGCCTTCTGGAGAAGTACACCTACACGGACATGCGCGACTCAAAGGAGCCGCAGGTCAAGTTTGACGGCACGGGCGGGTGGCTTGGCATCACCGACAAGTACTGGATGGTGACGGTTGTTCCGCCGCAGAAGGAAAAGTTCACGGGGCGCTTCTCGATCTCACGTGAGAACCAGAGCGAAGTGTTCCGGACCGACTATCTGCTGGGTGGGCGCAATGTGGCCGCCGGCGGGACGACAGCCGTAACGCATCATGTGTTCGCCGGTGCCAAGATCGTGTCGCTGGTCGAGGAATACCAGTCACAGCTCGGCATCTTCCGATATGACATGACGATCGACTGGGGCTGGTTCTCGTTCTTCACCTACTGGATCTTCAAGGCGCTTGAGCTGATCTATCACCAGGTCGGCAATTTCGGCGTCGCGATCGTCATCCTCACCATTCTCGTCAAGCTGCTGTTCTATCCGCTGGCCAACGCCTCGTATGAGTCGATGACCAAGATGAAGAAAGTGCAGCCCGAAATGAAGGAGATCCAGGATCGCTTCAAGGAGGACAAGGTCAAGGCGCAGCAGGAAATCCTCGCGCTGTACCGGCGCGAGAAGATCAATCCGTTCATGGGCTGCGTTCCGCTGCTGCTGCAGATCCCCATCTTCTTCTCGCTCTACAAGGTGCTGTTCGTGACCATCGAAATGCGCCATGCGCCTTTCTTCGGCTGGATCCAGGACCTTGCGGCTGCCGATCCGACGAATCTCTTCACCCTCTTCGGGCTGTTGCCGTTTGAAGCGCCAACCTGGCTGCACATCGGCGTGTGGCCGCTCATCATGGGCTTTACGATGTGGTTCCAGATGAAGATGAGCCCCGCGTCGCCGGATCCGACGCAGCGCCAGGTGATGATGATCATGCCGCCCATGTTCACGTACCTGATGGCAACGTTCCCGGCGGGTCTCGTCGTCTACTGGACGCTGAACAACATCCTGTCGATTGGCCAGCAGTACATCATCATGCGGCGCCTGAATGTTCCGCTCGACATCTCGTTCAAGCTGCCCTCGTGGCTTGGCGGGGCAAAGGGCGCGCCGCCCGATTCCGGCAAGAGCTGATGGACGATACCCAAGCCCCCGGTGAAGCCAGCCGCTCGTGGCTGAAGCGGGGGCACCAGCTGTTCACGCAGCCCTGCACGTTCCTGCGCGCAGTGACCGAGATTGACCAGCTGACGAATGACAGCATTCCGGAGATCGCCTTTGCCGGGCGTTCCAATGTTGGCAAGTCGAGCCTCGTGAATGCGGTCGTGAACCGCAAGTCGCTGGCCCGTGTCTCGAACACGCCGGGCCGCACGAAGGAAATCATCCTGTTCGATCTGGCCGGGCAGCTGATGATTGCCGACCTGCCGGGCTATGGCTTTGCCAGGGTGTCGAAAGCGGTGTCAGCGCACTGGCATCGCCTGATCGATGCCTATCTGCGCACGCGGCCGCAGCTCAAGCGGGTCTGTCTCCTGATCGATTCCCGGCACCCCCCGCACGACAGTGATCGCCTGATGATGGAGATCCTGGACAGCGCTGCCGTTTCCTATGTCATCGTGTTGACCAAGATGGACAAGCTGAATGCCACCGAGCGGCAGCGGGCCATTAACGATGCCATCGAACTGAGACAGCACCACGTAACGATTCACCCTGAGCTGTTTGCCACGTCATCCGAGACGGCCGAGGGTTTACCAGAGTTGCGCGCGCATCTGGCGCGCTTGGCGAAGCCTGCGGATAAAGGGTATAAGCCCGCGAACCGCGAGATGCGCTGATGAGCTCTGCTGACGACAAAGACTTTCATGGCAAGGACGAACGGGTCCAGAACCTTCGCCAGCTGGCAAAGTGGCGGGCGACGGCGCGGGTCCTGACCGAGGCCCTGCCTTTCATCCTCGAGTATGACCAGAAGACCCTTGTCGTGAAGTATGGCGGCAATGCCATGGGCGAAGAGGGCGTCGCCGCGCACTTCGCGCAGGACATCGTGCTCATGCGCCAGACCGGCATCAATCCGGTCGTCGTGCATGGTGGTGGTCCGCAGATCGGTGCGATGCTCAAGCGGCTCGAGATCAAGTCCAGTTTCGTGGACGGGCTGCGCGTCACGGACCAGGCGGCGATCGACGTGGTCGAGATGGTGCTCACCGGCACCGTGAACAAGCAGATCGTGTCGGCGATCAACAATGCCGGCGGCAAGGCGGTGGGCGTCTCGGGCAAGGATGGCCAACTCATCATCGCCAAGAAGCTGCTGAAGACGAAGACCGATCCGAAGACCGGGGAAGTCCAGCAGGTTGACCTGGGCTTTGTCGGCGAGCCCGAGAAAGTGAATACGGAAGTTCTCAAGACGATCGTGCAGGCCGACATGGTTGCGGTCATCGCGCCGATCGGCGTGGGCAAGAACGGCGAGACCTTCAACATCAACGCCGACACGGTGGCTGGCGCTGTTGCGGGTGCGCTGAATGCCGACCGCCTGCTGCTGCTGACGGATGTGCCCGGCGTGATGGACCGCAACGGGAACTTGATTGATCGCCTGACTGCAACCGAGGCGCGCGCCCTGATCGCGAATGGCACCATTTCCGGTGGCATGATTCCCAAGGTTGAAACCTGCATTGACGCCATCGACCGGGGCGTTAAGGGTGCCGTGATCCTTGATGGGCGAATCCCGCATGTTCTGCTCATTGAATTGTTTACAGATCTCGGCGCTGGCACCATGATCCTGCCCGGATAGGCAAATCGACAATCGAGCGCGAACTGACTGTGTTGCGAATCCTCCGCTTTGCAGTGACGGGACTGGTTGTGCTGTCGGTCCTGACCGGTATCACGCCAGCCTTTGCCCAAGGCACGCCTGCTCCCGAGGAGGCGCCGCGTCCTACCATCCTCAAGATGGATCCCGGCAACACGCTGGGGACGCAGAAACCCAAGCCTGCCGCAACCACCAAGCCCAAGTCGCGGGTCATTCCCGTCGTCGGCGGTTCGGGCGGGACGACGCCTGCCACGAAGTCGCGAAAGCCACCCGAGAACGACTACGAATTCTGCAACCAGACATCCTTCGTGCTGTCGCTGTCGGTCGGACTCAAGAGCGCACCGATGGTGCATACGCGCGGCTGGTGGCCCCTGAATGCCGGCGAGTGCCGCGTGTTCATCAAGGGGCCGCTCAGCAGCAATGTCTATTACAGCCATGCGAAGACGAACTTCGCGCATACGGGCCCGATCCGGGTCTGGGGCGGCAAATACAAGCTGTGCGCCGGCAAGGGAAATTTCCAGTCGATGTCGGCCGAAGGGCAGGACACGTGCGGGCCCGGCTATACGCAGCATGACTATGCGCGCGTGGAGACCGGCGGCAAAGCAGGCTGGCAGACGGTCTTCACCGAGAACAGCCAGATCAAGACCCTCGAGCAGGCGCGGATTGCGGGACTGCAGCGTCTCCTGACGGACGTCAGGCTCTT